>JAYZQT010000031.1:0-11403 GCA_036136335.1 Pseudomonadota bacterium | reverse complement strand
GCATACCCGCGCTATGGTTGTAATTTGGGTGATCGAAGCCCACCGTTACTCTCATTGTTTTGTCATGGAAGGCTTCAACCTGCAAATTCGTGAAAGGAAAATGCACAAATTGCACGGATGAGGCTTTGCCCTGCACCGTGGTTCTATCCAAGTCAGCTTCGGCTACACCATTAATCTGTTCGCCCCCGAAAGTCACATACATCGTTTCCTCAACACCTCCTAGCGCACCTAACACATTCGAACGGCGCACAGGATCACCTATTTCAAACATCACTGTGGCCACTAATTCCCGCCCTTGGGGGATAAGAGGGTTGTAGGCGGCCAACTCGCCCGAAATTTGATCTTCGCCACCCCTTTCGATGTGAAGCATCTCATGCACCTGATGCCACATGGTTTTGTAGCTCTCAAAGTAGAAGGTTGCATCGGGTCCGACTGCCATCCGACGATACTTTTTTACTTTCGTCATTTCTGTTTTTCTCTCCCGCCTGACGGCAGCGTATTGATCGAATGGGAGAATGTCGGATCGTGTAATTTTCTTAGTACTGGCCATAGAACTAACTTTCGCCCTTACGGTAAGCCGCTGCTAGAAGCTGTATGGGATGCGGTACACATCTGGGTATTTGGAAAGTTTCCTCCTCATTCTCAGTGTTGCGGTTTAACCCCTGCAATATGTGAGGGCCAGCCAACGGGCATTCCGAAACAACATACGTTGGCGCGCTTTCCACAGTCTTGCGTACAACAGGCCGGCCCATCTTCATCGCGGTCGAAAAATTATTTTTCATCATTCCCCAAGACCCACCATGACCGGAACAGCGTTCGACCACGTCGACATCCGCATCCGGTATCAGTCTCAGCAATTCCGCGGCTTTTTGGCCCATATTTTGTGCACGCGAATGACAGGCAAGATGAACCGTCACCTTCCCATCTAGTGGCTGCATACCATCAGCAAGGCCCTTTTCTTTTGCAATTTCAACAATATATTCACTGAGGTCATATGTCGCGCCAGACAAGAGTTTTATATTTTCATCGTCAGATAAAATCAGTGGCCATTCAGACTTGAGCATCAAGGAACAACTGGGCGTCAAAGCAATAACGTCATACCCTTTTTCTATCCAGGGCTTAAATGAGGCAGAAACTCGCCGCGCATTTGCAGCAACCCCTTCTATATCCCCGTGTTCAAGTTTAGGCATACCACAACACACCGGATGAAGTACCTCGGTCTGGACCCCGTTTCGCACTAAAACCTGAAGGGCATCATTACCCATTTCGGGGTCATTGTAGTTAATGAAACACGTTGCATAGACCACAGCCTTCCGGCCCTTAGATAAGACACTTGTATCTACTTCTGGATGATCGGACGGTTGTCGGGCGATCAACGTCTTACTGTGAAATTTAGGCAACGCCGCATTTTTGTCTATCCCGGCCAAAGCATGCAGCACCGGGCGGGTCAAGCCATTCTCGGTTCGCGTCGCCCAGTTTGTCATGGGTGCAATCGCTCCAGCAATTTTACCGTTGCGGTCGGTTTCAGAAATTTGTTTTTTGACAAAGCCTGACGCACCTTTTTTAAACTCCGCGGCCCGATATCGAAGCATTAGATGAGGTAAATCAAGATTAAACTCGTGTGGCGGCACATATGGACATTTTGTCATGAAACACATATCGCAAAGCGTACAAGCATCCACGACATGTTTGAAATCTCCGGAATTAACAGTATCAAGTTCCATACTCTCTGCTTCATCGATGAGATCAAACAGCCGTGGAAACGAGTCGCACAGATTGTGGCAGCGCCGGCACCCGTGACAAACATCAAATTGTCGGCGCAGTTCCGCATCTATCTTCGCGTCATTATAATATTCGGGGTCCTGCCAGCGAATTGGATGGCGCTCAGGCGCCCCTAGGCTGCCCTCGGACAAAATTGATCCTTACCTTATGTGTTGTATATGGGCCGAACGAGGGCGATCGCGCCACCACCCTGCCGGTTATAATTTGATGACGCGGCGCATTGCACCGCCCCAAAAATCAATCGAGTTCGTCGAGTGCCTTCTGGAATCTTCCAGCGTGGGAACGTTCGGCTTTAGCTAGGGTTTCGAACCAGTCCGCTATTTCTTCAAAACCCTCATCGCGAGCTTCTCGTGCCATTCCCGGATACATGTCAGTGTATTCATGGGTTTCACCGGCTACCGCTGCTTTAAGATTATTTGAAGTTGTGCCGATCGGTTTGCCTGTTGCGGGGTCACCAGTTTCCTCAAGATGTTCAAGATGGCCATGCGCATGCCCAGTTTCACCCTCGGCGGTAGACCTAAACACTGCCGCAACGTCATTATAGCCCTCAACATCTGCCTTTTGCGCAAAATAAAGGTAGCGGCGGTTGGCCTGGGATTCTCCAGCAAATGCGTCCTTCAAATTTTGTTCTGTCTTGGTTCCACCAAGTGACGGCATGTCACCCTCCTTGTTCGTGTTTATAAGGTTAGTCGTTTCTATCTTTCCAAACGCGGGCATGTTCAGGAAAAGGGCCTGCCATTCTGCCAGCGAACACTTTACGAAGATATATTCAGGACTCCCGATGCAGTCAACGCATTAGAATCATTCAAAACTTTTATGGATTGCATCTCTACTGACCCGAACAATGACATCAACGCACCTAACGATCGTGCCTTTCGGGGCTTCAGGTAATTCAGAAAGCTCAATCTGGTTGCTCGTAATGTCTTCAAGCTCTCCCTTATCCTCATGAAAGAAATGATGATGATCGCTGGTATTAGTATCAAAATACGAGCGACCGGCTTCGACAATAACCTCCCGCAACAGCCCCTTAGCCGTAAACTGATGAAGCGCATTATAAACGGTTGCAAGGGAAACACTGATCCCCAAACCCCGCGCTTCCTCGTGCAACTCCTCGGCGGTTACGTGCCGGTTTTTCCCTAGGAGTAATAGCTTGGCTAGTGCAATACGTTGCCGTGTAGGCCGCAATCCTGTTTGCTTCAGGCGCGACACCGCAACACCGTCGTGACACCTGTGTGCTGCCTTTGTATTCATTGCGAAAGGTATAAAACCGTATTTCAAGTTTTAAAAGCAAAAATCCGTGACTTTGTGAGTTTCAAACTTCCCGGGAAAGCTTTAAGACAAGAAAGCAACCGTATCGTTAATTTCCTGTACTCAGTTGATCAACCAGCTCCTTTACCGTCGGAATAAAACCGTTGGAATAGAACGGATCGTCGCGGAAACGATAAGCATTGTGGCCCGCAAACATTAGTTGTTCGTCCACATGCTCACCGTGGACGATATCCTGAAGCGTTTTTTGAATGCAATAAGAACGTGGGTCCGGCCGGCGGCCCGTGGTGCCAGCTTCGTTCTGCGCCCAATTGGAGAACTGACATTGCGACAGGCAACCCATACAATCCGACTGGTCAGTTCGGATTCGTTTTGCATTTTGCGGTGCAACGAAAATTACAGTTGAATCCGGGGTCCGCATACCTTCCGAGAAGTTCTCGGCAATCCATGTTTCTGCCCTTCGCTTGTCCGCCGCGGTGACAAAGACCCTCCTTCCGCGCGGGCCAATTTTAAATTCTTCATTAAGCTCGCCGATCGACACTTCGGAAAAAGCTATTTGACGCCCGGATCGCTCCTTGAGTTCGTTTAAAAACTTGTTCCACACTGCCGATGAGAAAAATCCTGTCGGACTGTACTTATTTAAAAATACATCCCCAGCCTCTAGTTCGAGTAACCGCTGTTTCCATTGATCAGAGATCGGACTCTCTTTAGTCAGAAGCGGGCGTGTGCCAAACTGAAAAGCTACTGGTGCGATTTCTGGATCGTCGATCCAGTCTTCCCAATCGCGGAGAAACCAGACCCCGCCCGCCATTACGATGGGAACTTGATTGAGACCCAGCCCGTTCATAATCCCGCGCAATTCGATTACCCGCGGTCGGGGATCTTCTGGCTGATCTGGATCTTCGTTATTAGATAATCCGTTGTGCCCTCCAGCCCGCCAAGGATCCTCATAAACCACCCCGCCAAGCCATTCGGGAAACTTGTTATATGCCCGTTTCCAAAGAGCACGAAAGGCTCGCGCCGATGATATAATTGGATAATAATAGATTCCGTAACTCGCGGACAATTCTGCTATCCTGTAGGGCATTCCTGCGCCGCAGGTAACGCCGTGAATCAGCCCACGTGCACAAGTAAGAACACCATGGAGAACGCGTTCCGCACCCGCCATCTCCCAGAGAACATTCATATGAATGCGCCCCTGACCTCCCGCCACATCATGAGCGATGCGCGCCTGTGCGATTCCCCCTTGGATCGCATATGCAAGAAGTTCCTCATGGCGGTCACGACGGGTCCGTCCCTGATAAACAACAGAAACCAGTTTTCCTTCCTCGTCATACGAATCAGCATTTACGCCCGAAAAGGTACCCACGCCCCCGGTAGCCGCCCAAGCACCGGAACTTTCGCCGTTTGACACGGCGATACCTTTGCCGCCCTCAATCAAAGGGGCAACCTCCTTACCGGAAATGACAAGTGGCTTCAGCGGTTTCACAACCGTTCTCCCGGACGCGAATTCCGTACATCTACTATTATATTAAGCGCGCTACTATCGGCCAGTGCCCGACCGCAATTTTTTCTGAAATAGCGTCATTTCATTGTGTTAAGCATCAACCTTTTCATTCTTCTCGCGCCCACCCCCAGACAGGTCTTCGCCAGTTTTCTGGTCGACCACCTTCATGGATAATCTCACCTTTCCGCGATCATCGACCGCAAGGACCTTCACCTTGACCTCCTCGCCTTCGTTGACAACGTCAGTCACCTTTCCAACCCGTCGGTTTTCGAGTTCAGAAATATGCACAAGACCATCGCGTGAACCCATAAAGTTCACGAACGCGCCAAAATCGACAACCTTCACGACCTTTCCAGTGTATATGTGGCCAATTTCTGGTTCAGCCACAATACCTTTAATCCAGTTAATAGCAGCATCGCTAGCCGCATTGTCGACTGAAGAAACCTTAATAGTGCCATCGTCCTCTATATCTACTTTGGCACCTGTTTCTTCACAGATTTCTCGAATGACCTTGCCACCTGTGCCGATGACTTCTCTAATCTTGTCTTTCGGAATCGAGAATGTAGTGATCCGTGGCGCAAAATCGCTGATTTCCTCGCGACCGGATGTAAGGGCCTTGGCCATTTCCCCAAGTATATGCATGCGACCGCCCTTTGCCTGATCTAGGGCGACCTTCATAATCTCCTCCGTAATACCGGTTATCTTGATATCCATCTGTAAAGCAGTCACGCCTTCCTCCGTACCCGCCACCTTAAAATCCATATCGCCCAGATGATCTTCGTCTCCAAGAATGTCGGACAGCACGGCAAAACGATCCGCCTCTTTAATCAACCCCATTGCGATACCGGCACAAGGGCGACGCAGCGGGACCCCCGCATCCATTAATGACAGTGAAGTGCCGCATACTGTTGCCATAGATGACGAACCATTGGATTCAGTTATTTCCGATACAACTCGCATGGTGTATGGAAACGCCTCTTTTTCCGGGAGTAATGCCCGGATAGCCCGCCACGCGAGCTTGCCATGGCCTATTTCGCGGCGACCAGGAGATCTCAAAAAGCTCGCCTCTCCCACCGAATACGGGGGGAAGTTATAGTGTAGCAGAAAATGCTCGCGGTACTCCCCCTCAAGCGCATCAATAATCTGTTCGTCTTGGCCGGTCCCAAGGGTCGCCGTTACAATGCCCTGTGTTTCCCCACGAGTGAATAGCGCAGAGCCATGTGCACGCGGCAAAACGCCAACCTCTGCTTCAATGGGGCGTACAGTTTCCAAGTCTCGGCCGTCAATGCGTTGTTTTGTATCAAGTATGGCATTGCGAACAATATCTTTCTCCACTGCCTTAAGCATAGCCTTTGCACGCTCCAGAACACTTTGGTCTTCATCACCCATTGCCTCAATGGCAGCTTCTTTAGCCGCACCAATTTTCTCTACCCGCGCCTGTTTTACAATTTCAGTGTAGGCATCCCGCAAGCCGGCCTCGGCGGTTTTGCGCACACGCGTGCGTAATTCCTCTTCGTCCTCCGGGAGCGCTGGTAGATCCCATGGGTCCTTTGCGCACTCTTCAGCCAAGCCCACGATCATATCGATGACTGGCTGAAATTCACGGTGTGCAAACATCACGGCGCCAAGCATGACGTCCTCGGATAGCTCGTTGGCTTCTGATTCCACCATGTTAACCGCATTCACCGTGCCTGCTACAACCATGTCAAGATCTGTTTCAGCCATCTGGTCCTGAAGCGGGTTTAGAACATAACTTCCGTTGATGTATGCTACCCGGGCGGCGCCAATAGGACCCATAAATGGTATGCCAGAAATTGTTAAGGCAGCAGATGCCCCGACAAGCGACACGATATCGGGGTCATTTTCAAGATCGTGAGCCAGTACTGTACAAATTACTTGGGTTTCGTTTCGGAAATTATCTGCAAACAGGGGGCGTAGGGGCCGGTCAATCAACCGTGACGTTAGTGTTTCTTTCTCGGATGGTCGCCCTTCACGTTTGAAAAATCCTCCCGGTATCTTGCCAGCTGCGAATGTCTTTTCCTGGTAGTTTATAGTCAACGGAAAAAAATCGATGCCCACCTTTGGCGACTTCTGCGCCACCGCGGTACATAACACTTTAGTTTCGCCGTAGGTGATCATAACGGCACCGTCGGCCTGCCGGGCAATCTTGCCTGTCTCGAGAACAAGAGGCCGCCCTCCCCATTCGATTTCCTTGCGATGGATTGTGAACATATTTTCCATTCCTTCCTCGGGCTTACCGCCCTGTGCGGTGAAGCTGGGTTTCGCGCCTACCAGTTTGTGTCGACGCGGCCGACGGGCTTTGAATCCCTTGTCGGACTTTACGCGTGGCCCCCATGGCCACATACCTTTGATCAAATTCGGGTGCGCGCTACCGACGACCCGCGTGATAGCGAGCCCGGCAGTGGCATTTAACTATAATAAAGAAAAAGATCAGCGCCGTAGGCCCAAACGTCCAATCAAAGTTTCATAACGCGATTGATCTTTACGCTTGAGGTAATCAAGCAAACGCCGCCTCTGGCCAACCATCATCAATAGACCACGGCGCGAGTGAAAATCCTTTTTATGTTCCTTCAAATGCTCGGTGAGGTTACTTATGCGCTCCGACAAAATCGCAACCTGCACCTCCGGCGAGCCTGTATCGTGTTCGCCGGTCGCATATTCTGAAATTAGTTCAGACTTCCGGTCTAACGTGATCGACATCGTCTACTCCATTTCCGTATCTCTATCAGATACACGTTTGAGGTTGAACACCCGTATAGGCCGTATCTCTTCCCCGTCAAGTCGCGCGAGCGCAATGGGTATATTCCCCGCCATGGCACACAGTACACCTCCGTCGGCTATCGCTTCCAACACACTAGCATTGACGAAGACTGCGCTGCCACTACGCGCCCGAACCGCACGTCCGTGACACAATCGATCGGTCTGGGTTTCCGTCATCGCCAACGCCGGGATGTCGTCCAGCGCCGCCGCAACGGGCAGCAAGTAATCTTGCGGGAGGGCACATAGCACGGTTTCAGACAGGTTATCCAGCAAAATCGTATCTTTTTCTGAGAACGGACCGCACTGTGTTCTGCGCAGCTCGGATACATGTGCAACTGTTTTTAGTCTGGACCCAAGGTCCCGAGCAAGGCTACGGATATAGGTCCCTTTACCGCATTCTACTTCAAATACAGCGTGCCCGCGGTCGGGACGCGCTAAAAATTCAAAACGGTCAATTTGTACAATACGAGCAGCCGGAAGTTTACCGGTTCCCGCCCTTGCCCGTCGGTAGGAACGCTCACCGTCGACCTTTACTGAAGAATAAACTGGAGGAATTTGCAAAATCTTCCCAGTAAAAGCCGGCAACACCTTTTGGATTGTGGTATTTTCAGGCCGGACATCGCTTGTTTTTGTCACCCGCCCTTCGAGGTCATCCGTGTCCCGCGCCTCACCAAAGGCCACTGTAAATCGATAGACCTTTGATCCGTCCATCACGTAAGGAACCGTTTTTGTTGCTTCTCCGAGCGCGATAGGAAGAACGCCAGTTGCAAGCGGGTCCAATGTTCCCGCATGCCCCGCTTTTTGCGCATTCAAAATTTGGCGAACCCGGCTGACTGCCCGGGCCGAGGTGATCCCGGTTGCCTTATCAAGCGCAACCCAACCACTGATAGGGCAACCTTTACGGCGCCGAGCCATTTTCGTCAGATTTTCCCTCACGATCGAAGCTCAAATCGGTTTTAACCCCCGGTGATCGAAGAAGTGCATCAATCCGAGATGCTTTATCAAAACTGACATCGAGCTGGAAGGATAACGCAGGCAATCTTCGCAGATTAACTGCCCGTGCTATACGACGCCGGAAAAAGGGCGCTGCACGAGATAGGCCTTGAAGAACCTCCTCTATTTCGACACCACCCAATGGCATGACAAACGCAGTTGCATTGCGTAGATCGGGGCTGATCAGGACCTCGGTAACAGTAACCGAAACTCCCTCGAGTCCGGGATCGTTAGCTTCACCGCGTTCAAGCAACTGCACTAACGCATGCCGTATTAACTCTCCGACACGCAGCTGTTTCTGACTGCGAGGCTTGGGCTCGCCACGCTTCATTATAATATTCCGTTCTATAAAAGGCCTGCCGTTGCGGCGCAGCACATAAACTATGGACCTATTTTATTCAAGAGACCTCGCTATTTCTTCAACATCAAAACACTCGATGATATCCCCGGCCTTGAGGTCCTGATAGTTTTCAAAGGCCATGCCGCACTCAAAACCTTGGGTGACTTCGCGGACCTCGTCTTTAAATCGCTTCAGCGTAGACAGCGTTCCCTGATGTATTACAACGTCATCACGAAGTAGCCGAACACTGGAGCCACGCCGAACAATACCCTCAACAATTTCACAGCCAGCAACCCGCCCAACGCTAGTGATATTGAACACATCCTTAATGGTTGCGTTGCCCAGAAACGTTTCACGGATCTGCGGTGCTAGCATGCCCGATAGCATCGCTTTAAGGTCATCAACTAAATTGTATATGATTGCGTAGTAGCGAATGTCGAGGTTTTCTTCCTCGGCTAGCTGTCGGGCTTGACCGCTAGCGCGGACGTTAAACCCAACAAGCAAGGCGTTAGACGCTTGGGCGAGGGTAACGTCGGATTCATTGATACCGCCAACACCAGTATGTAGCACCCGGACTGAAACCTCCTCCGTGCCGAGTTTCTGGGCACTCTGAATGATGGCTTCAACCGACCCCTGAACGTCGGCCTTGACTATAATCGGCACCTCTTTTACCTCGCTAGCCTGAATCTGGCTAAACATTTCATCCAGCGTTCCGCGAGCACCTGCCTGAACCTTCGCTTCACGCTCTCGGCGGAGCCGAAATTCCGTAACCTCGCGGGCCCGGGCTTCATTTTCTACTACGCCGAATTCATCGCCCGCAAAAGGCGTACCGTTGAGGCCTGAAATCTCTACTGGTGTTGACGGCGCCGCGCGTTTCACTCGAGCGCCGGTATCGTCAACTAGCGCGCGAACTTTACCCCATTGGGCACCGGCCACAACTATATCGCCGACCATGAGAGTTCCGCGCTGCACAAGGACAGTCGCCACTGAGCCACGCCCGGTTTCAACCTTTGCCTCAATCACCACACCGTCCGCGGGCCGTTCGGGGTTTGCAGTGATCTCCAAAATTTCGGATTGTAGAACTATTGCTTCCTGCAGCTGGTCAAGGTTGGTTTTTTCAGTAGCCGAAACCTCGACAGACTGCACGTCACCACCAAGCGATTCCACCACTAGTTCCTGCCCCAGCAACTCATTGCGCACGCGATCGGGATTTGCATTTGGCCGGTCAATTTTATTTATGGCAATGATCATTGGGACATTTGCTGCCTTGGCATGATCAATAGCTTCGATGGTTTGCGGCATGATGCCATCATCGGCCGCGACCACCAACACGACAATATCAGTGGCGTTGGCACCGCGCGAACGCATGGAACTAAATGCCTCATGGCCGGGCGTATCTAAAAACGTTATGCGATCGCCACTCCCTACTTCCACTTGATAAGCACCGATGTGCTGAGTGATGCCGCCGGCCTCGCCTCCAGCTACGTCGGTCGCCCGCAGAGCATCTAAAAGTGATGTTTTCCCGTGATCAACATGGCCCATAATTGTCACGACCGGCGGCCGCGGTCGGAGTGTATCCTGACCATCGTCCTCTCCTTTCAAGCCAATCTCAACATCAGCTTCAGAAACCCGGTTCACCTTGTGCCCAAATTCTGCAACAATTAATTGAGCGGTATCTGCGTCAATTGTCTCGGTGGCGGTCGCCGTTATGCCGCTATTCAACAACGCCTTGACCACGTCACTCGAACGTTCCGCCATGCGGTTCGCAAGCTCCTGCACCGTTATAGTGTCGGGGATTATGACCTCTCGCAACACCTTAATTGATTCCTTGGGCTGGGACGCTGCACGTTTCTCTCGTTCACGTTGTCGGCGGACGGAAGCGAGACTGCGCACCCGTTCCTCGTCGTTTAGCGCCTGTGAAATTGTCAGTTTCCCCGCGCGCCGCCTCGCTTCGCCTCGCCTCGGACTAGGTTTTCGGACTTCAGCACGGCCGGTACGTTTTTGATCCTCTTCATCTCCTTCATCGGGCTGAGTGTCTGTCTTGGATTTACTCTTGGATTTAATGGCGGAGCCCACAGCCGCCTCGGCTGTCTCCAACCTTGCAGCTTGTTCTGCCGCACGCCGTGCGGCGTCTTCCTCAAGTCGGCGGCGCTCTTCCTCCTCTTCACGACGGCGGGCATCCTCTTCCTTGCGGCGCTCGCCTTCAAGCTCTTGCTGACGGGTTTCTTCTTCCCGCCGGCGCACCTCCATTGCTTCGCGCTCAGCGCGATTTTCCGCAATTTCGGACTCAGTATGACGGGCGCCTTCAAGTGCCCGCATTCTTGCCGCACGCTCTTGCTCAGTTAGTGTTCGCGCGGGCGCAATTTCCGGGGGTGTAGGGTCCGGCGCCGGGGTGGCCTCGGGCTCCGCTGTTTTGCGGATCTCCGTCATCAACCCATCATCAGCCTGTTTAAAAGTACGCTTTCTACGCACTTCGACAGCGACAGACTTGGTGCGCCCATGACTGAAGCTCTGCCGGACTTGGCCGGCATCCACGGTCTTATTAAGTTCAAGCCGGCCGGGACGCGAAAGCGTCAGCTTTTTTTTACTATCGGTCGTTTCTTTTCGATCAGTCATTTTTGGTCAGCTTTCTTGCAACTCAAGTAGAACATTGTCCTCGGTTTGTTCGCTCAACAATCCTTTGCGTCGCCCTACATCCCTTTTAATACTTTGGGCAATACGGCGCGAAGTGATT
>JAYZQT010000030.1:0-69262 GCA_036136335.1 Pseudomonadota bacterium | reverse complement strand
AGATCGGCGCGCCTGTAAGGAACAGTGCGACCAGTATTGAGAGACCGATAATGAGGATTGTGTACCACTCCATCAGGAGGTCACTTCGCTGTTTTTGGCTTCAAGCTCAGACCGGCCCGGGGTTATCCAGGATATGGGTCTTACCCAGGCTTTGGAAAACATCGCTCGAAGAAAATAAAACGCCGAAGTAAAGAACCCAAAGGTTATCCAGGCGGACATCCATATTTTGGGGATGGGGCGGTTCTGTTCAGTTACAATTGCCAGTTCAATATGGCGCAGATTTTCTTCGAAGCTCATCCACGCCGCCAACAGGCAGACGGCTATACCGAATATCCCAGTAAAGATACGTAGCGCTGTGAGCAACGATGGAAAGAGTTCGACAAGTAACGTGATCGCGATGTGCTGACCCATCCTGGTGGCGTGGGGAACCATGGAAAAGATGGTAATCACGAGAAGATTGGAAAATGTATCGTTTCCCCAGTCAGTGGCAATACCAAGAAAGTAGCGCGTCAAAACCTCATAACAATAAATTGTCGCCATGGAGGCGAGCCCAAACGCCCCAATGAGGTACCCTGCGTCGGTTATGCCATCGTGAAACCGGCAGAGAGCCCGAAAGGCTTGCATGGTTGACGCGCTACACTACTTTCCTGTCCTAATTCAGAGTTGCCGGGGCGTCTCCGTTGTCTCTCGCCATCTCATATAGTTTCTGCACGCGGGGCTTGGACTTCTTGTTGAAATTGATTGAGAAGTTCCAAACGCCTTTGATGAATCCGTCGTTCATCCGTTTGTAAACAGCATCGGTAAGGTATGTTTCCTTCACACCCTTGGCCTTCAACTGAACAATTTCATTTTCCGTATCTGCATCAAATTGTGCCGGCGCCCATTTCTCGTGATCGTGGCCTAATTTAAGCATTAACGCTTGATCGCTCTTGGAAAGTTTTTTGAACCGATCCATATTCATGCTGACGGTGTAGGAAGAACATCCAAACCGTGGGCGCATCATAAACTTTGCCTGTTCAAACCATTTGAAATCGATTGCTCCGGAGACCGGCCATGCTGCGCCGCCGACGACACCTTTCTGGAGGGCGGAATAAATCTCGCCACCGTTTAGATTCACCATCGAACCGCCTAGGGGAATGATTACGGGTTTATAAAATCCATTCGCTCGGATCTTCCTTCCCTTGAGCGGCATTTCCACTTTTTTTAATGGACGTTTGAGCATCACATGAAACCCGTCTGACCTCGTTCCGCCCTTTAAATGGGAGATAATCTTCTGATTGAAGCGTCCGAATTCGTCATCCATATATTTCCAGTAGCCCTTCTTTCTCCATTTTTCCGTATCGGGAGGAAGCGCAAAACCCGCCATGGTCACCCCCGTAGTCCCAATGTAGTACGGCGCCACCGAGAGGTTGAGGTCGAAAACCCCGCGGGACATGGGCTGGAACTGTTGACGGGGCTTAATGACCTCCGGGCCTGAAAACTTCATTTTTATTCGACCGTTGGTGGCCTTTGAAACGCGTTTGCCAAACTCATAGGCTACCATCTGGGTCTGTTTTGCACGGCTGTCCCACGCTGTGAGGTATTTTAGGGTAATTTTCTTTTCGGCGGCGACGACTGTGGGCAGTGCTACCGCAACTGCAGAAGCTAAAAGAGCAAGCATACGTATTTTCATGATGTATTTCCCCGATATCTGGCAAGCGGGATTTATATCCACGCTTCTTATAGTGCCGATCGTATGGCTGGAGAACGAGGCGGTCAACCGGGCATTAGGAAAATTCACCAACGCGGATGTTACGAATTCCAAGACCCCGTCAATTCGTGTAAAATATTTTCATGTCCGATACTGATGCTGTTCTGTTTGCTAATGAAGCCTTCTACCAGGCCTTTGCAGATCGCGACGAACCCGCTATGGAAACGGTGTGGTCAGAAACTGCGCAGGTATCCTGCCTTCACCCTGGTTGGGGTCCGTTGTTTGGCCGTGACGACGTCATTGATAGCTGGAAGGCGATTATCCGGAACTCAGAATCCCCGACCAGTAAATGCCATGATGCGCGCGCGCATGTTTATCATGATACTGCCTACGTCATCTGCTTCGAGGAAATCGAAGGAAACTTTTTGGTGGCGACGAATGTTTTCGTCCGAGACGGTCGTCTCTGGAAAATGGTTCATCACCAGGCCGGACCGACCTCCGTCCGCCCACAAATGGAAACACCGGGTCCAGCGGCGCCCATTAACTAGGGTTTAATGCCGAACAGGTTTTTGATTGAACGCACAACCTGATTCCAAAGTACCCTTATCGCAATACTGCCGATTTTTGCCGGGGGGGGCGGCGGAACCGGTTGTTCGGCGTTCTGGACGGTTGTTGAAGTCTCGTTTGGCAGGTCCCCGTCGACTACGGGCGACCCAGCCTCTATTTGTCCAGCCAGATTTTTTGCAAACTGTCCAATAATCTGGCTTGCGAGGTCCTGGATCATTCCGACCCCGCGCCCATATTGTGCGACGGATCCCGACAGCTGAAGATTAGTATGGATCTTCACGGTTGTTCCTCCATCTGCCGGTTCAAGACGAAAACCGACATTTGCGTTGGCACCGCCACGACCCTTGGCATCAGCGCCCTGGGCCTTCACTGTCGCACGATGGTTTTGCTCATCAGCTTCGTCGAAAGAAGCGGTACCCTGAAAGGTCAGAGCAACAGGACCAAGACGGACTGAAACCTTGCCCCTGAAGTTTTTGTCATCAATGATTTCGGTAAGTTCCGCCCCCGGCATGCAGGGAGCGATGCGCTCTATGTCCATTAAAGTATTCCATGCCTGATCAGGCGGCAAAGGTACGTTGAAAGTGTTGTCAAATTCCATTCGCTTGTCCTTTTTGATGCGGCCTAGAGGCGATGAGATTCCTGAAGAGCCTGCCAAATCCTGTTTGGTGATGCTGGCATGTCAAACGTGTGCACGCCGCGGGTAGAGAGTGCATCGCATATCGCGTTCATTACTGCCGGCATTGCGCCCACACAGCCTGCTTCGCCCGCTCCCTTGATTCCCATAGGGTTTGTGGGTGTAGGAACTTCATTCTCGCCGATTTCGAAGCTTGGGCAGTCGTCTGCGCGTGGCAGTGGGTAGTCCATGAAGGATCCCGATATCATTTGGCCGGAGTCTTCTTCCCACACCATATTTTCGCCCATGATCTGACCAATTCCCTGTACCGCCCCACCGTGTATCTGTCCTGCAAGTAACAGTGGATTGATGACGGTTCCGACATCGTCAACGGCACAGTAACGGGTGATTTCGGTTTTGCCTGTGTCCGGGTCAACCTCCACTTCGGCCACGTGACAACCGTTGGGAAATGTTGGAGCTGGCGGCGTCCATGCTGCCCATTCGTCGAGGCCCAATTCAAACCCCGGCGGTGCAGTCATGAAATTGTGTGCGTGCTTTGCGGCGTCCGTCAGTCCCATATTTTTGTCGGTGCCGGCCACTGTGAACGTGCCATCGTCGAATTCAATATCCTCCGCTGCGACTTCCAGATGATGTGCTACAAGCGGTTTACACTTTTCGACGATTTTTTGTGCTGCCAGTTTGATCGAGGCACCCCCGACCCCAGATGATCGGGATCCGAATGTACCCGTGCCCATAATTGAAATATCGGAATCTCCTTGTGCAAGTCGTACCTGCTCGAATTCCAGACCTAACATATCCGCAAGCATCTGGCGGAAGATGGTCTCATGTCCCTGCCCATGGTTATGGGTCCCCATGATCAGCGTTACTGTACCTCCTGGATCAAAACGGATCTGTGCCCATTCCGGTGGTCCGCCTGCTGACTGCTCGATGCAGTTGGCGATGCCGATACCCTTTAGTTTCCCCCGGGATTCGGCATCCGCGCGGCGCGCGTTAAAATTCTCATAACCGATCATGTCGAGCGCACAATCCATGTTCTTCTCAAACTCCCCCGAATCATAAGTGAACAGAAAGTCAGTGTGAAACGGTTCATTAATTTCCGGTATCATGTTGCGCCGCCGGATTTCCGCGGCATCGATGCCCATCTCGCGCGCGGCTGTATCAATCACGCGTTCCACACAATAGACTGCCTCGGGGCGACCCGCCCCGCGGTAGGGGCCGGTGGACTTGGTATTGGTAAACACGCCTGTAACGTGGGTGTATATTGCCGGGGTCCTGTATGTGTTTGATAGGGACCCGAGATTATTTGTCGACGAATGCGGGCCCAATAATGTGAGATACGCACCTAGATTGGCGACGGTCATTACCCGCATTCCGGTAAAAAAACCATTCTCGTCCAGCGCCAATTCAACGGTTACAACGTTGTCGCGTGCCTGGTCGTCGGAATAAAAGGCCTCGCTTCGGTCACCTGTCCATTTTATCGGACGGCCTAACAGTTTAGCTGTCCAGAGCACGAGAATGTTTTCCGGGTAGGGCCCCGATCTCATCCCGAACGCGCCTCCCATGTCCTCGGAAATTACCCGCAGCTTGTTTTGTTGTACCCCTAGGATTGGCTCCGCAATTGCCTGACGCACGCCATGTGGTCCTTGGGTTCCCGTATACAGGGTATAGCGGTCGTCGAACGGGTCGTAATCCCCGATGCACGATCGTGGTTCCATTGGTGCGATTGAAACCCGGGTGATGTCGATATCAAGGGTCGTAACGTGATGGGCACTGGCGAATGCCTCATCCGTTTTTTCTTTGTCGCCAAGTTCAAACACAAAACAGATGTTGTCGGGGGCTTGCTCCCACACTGCATTGCTATTTTGTTTCAGGGCCTTTGAAGTTTTGGTAACAGAGCTGATTTGTTCGTATTCAACTAAGACCAATTCCGCCGCATCCTGTGCCTGTTTGGCATTTTCTGCGACAATCCAGCACACCGGATCCCCCACCATCTTTACAGCGCCTTGGCGCAGGGCCGGATTTGGTGGCGTAAACATCGATGAACCATCAGGTTTTTTGCGTGGGACGGCACAGGGGATATCGCCGAGGCCAGAAACCGCAAAGTCCTCGCCGGTCCAGACACCATGGACCCCTGGTGCTGACTTTGCCGCATCCGTATCAATTGACAGGATCTTTGCATTTGCGTGAGGGGAACGCAGCACATAGCCGAAGAGTTGATCAGTTTTATTCATATCGTCCGAATACCGTCCACCACCGCGCAGCAAACGTGGGTCTTCCCATCGCGGCACCCCCTGGCCGATTCCAAATTTGGTCATTGCTGCGTCTTCCCTCGTGTTTGGGTCAGTTTTTTTGTGTACCGCCCAACGGCGTGCCACGCAAGTCGCGTATTCTGATCTGGTTTCTCAGGTTAGCAGAAGTAGCAGAATGCCCCCAACTATGGCGACACAACCGGTTACTTCCAGCCTGTTGAATGGTTCTCGGAAAATTAAGACGGTCGACGCAAAGGCAAACAGCATTTCTATCTGGGCAACCGCTTTCACTACCGCGGCTTTTTCAAGGGTCATGGCTGTGAACCAGCCGAATGATGCTGTTGCACCCACAAATCCAACTGCGAGCGCTGGCTTCCAGACCCTTAAGATTCGAGGTAGTTCGGCGGGGTCACGGACAGCACTGTAAAGGAGCATAATCACGGTCTGAAAGGTAATTGCCGCACACAGGGTTGCCGCGCCCTGCATCAGAAAATTGGGGCCACCCAGTGACAGGGCTGCTCCCCGGTACGAAACCGCCGAGATTCCGAAAAAGGTTCCGGAACACAGACCTATGGCAACGTTGCGACTCAACAGCGAGGTAATAAGGTTTCCCGCTCGCAGCTCGTTTCCTGCGATCGAAATCAGCATCACACCACCTACGGATATGGCGATGGCAAGAAGGACTAGGCCCGAAACGGTTTCTGAAAGAAAAACCAGCCCGAAAAGGGCAGCCTGGGCAGGCTCTGTACGTGAATACGCGGTTCCTACCGCAAAATTTCGATAGCTGAACAGATGGATTAGCAGGGCCTGTGCGGCGATTTGTGAAAGCGCAGCGAGTAATATCCAAGTGGCAAACCGGGCGTGAAACACGGGTAGCGAATATTCGGTGCCGAAGTAAAGGGTAGCCAGAAAAAGGTAGGCGAACGGCAGGCCAAACCCGAACCTCACAAATGTTGCGCCCGTAGTGCCTATGCGCCCTTTCAGGTATTTCTGAAGTGTCGAGCGGACGTTCTGAAAGAAAGCCGCAACAACCGTGATAAGTACCCAGGTTTCCATGCAGTGTGTTTTTCCGGGCAGGCCTCTATAAACGGTCCCCGAAACCTATAAACGGTCCCCGAAACCGGCTCGTGCGGAGCAACCTTTGGCCGCCTCCTGCGATGTGAGGTTTTGGTCCCATAAACGCCCTATGAAACGTTTTCCGTTCCAGCCATCGGACTGTTCAGAGGCCAACCAGATGATTGGCGCTCGCATGACGACTGGGTCAACGAGCATGCCGTCGGCACCTGTGCGGTCCGGATCACCCGGGTTTCCCGGTAACAGGTTGGTATCCGCCGCACCGCCGGGTATCAGTATATTACAGGTCACGCCGGTACTATCGAGGTCTTCTGACCAGCAGCTTGTTGTAGCCTCCATTGCCGCTTTAGATGGTCCGTAGGGAGAAAAACCAGAGCGTTGCATGGTGTGGATTGAGGTTGTGACGTTTATGATCCTGCCCCAGCCGCTTTCCAGCATGTGGGGCACGCTTTCGCGCGCCATTTGGAACCCGCCGGTTACATTGGTTTCGATAATTTGTGACCAGACTTGGGGTGTTACATTCCAGAACTTTGTCGGGGTCCGGTTGAAGCTGTCAGAGACGAGAAGCATGCCAACGCCTGCATTGTTTACCAGCACATCCAGTTTGCCGAACTCCGAAATTGTACCGTTCACGATCCTGGCGCAATTACTGGGATCACGGATGTCCGTTACCATCGATTTGACCTCCCCCGGAAGATCCTTGGTCTCCTCCTCCAGGCTATCGTTGATGTGCATCGCCGCCATAACGTTTGCACCGGCGCCTGCTAATGCATGGACCATTGATCGGCCGAGCCCTCGCCCTCCGCCGGTGACGATGCAGGTTTTGCCTGTGAGTTTCATGTCAGTCATGTCAGTTGGCCCCCATTATCAATCTACAAATTAGCACGTTTTTCCTTTTGCCTGCACCGCACGCAATCGCAAGAGTATGCCCATCAAAAGGCAGGCTACACCGAACATCATGAACAGTGAGGTGTCAAAACTGCCAGTGGCATGGGCCAGAACACCCATTGACATCGGGCCGAGAACGCCACCGACTTCGCCGACCGAAAAATAAAGACCACTCGCGGCGCCCACGCGGCTGGTATTGCCGTCTCCGCTTTCTATCAACAACAGGATTGAAATCGACGTCATCGCGCCCCTGCACATGCCCTGTAAAACCAGCCCTATCGCAAGTAACGGGCCGGTCGCTGAATAAATCAGAACCGTGGCCACTGCGGCTGAAATGAACAATGCCATAAGGACCGCAAAACGCTTGTCTGGTGTCGCCAAACGCGGAAGTGAAAGCGACGCAACCATACCGAAAAGTGTTGGCAAGGCTGCCCAGTACCCGGCTTTCGTTGGCGTCATGCCGTATGACCTTAACAGTTCGGGTAACCAGTGTGTCATGCCATGATTGAAGAACAGGATGAACAAACCCATCAGCAGGACCAGTCGAACCACAGGATCGCGTATTAATTCAACAAATACGTCCCGCGAGCGGCGTTTTTCTTCTGCCGACAGTTTCGCTTCCATGTTTCTGCTCGCTGGATGGGCGCTAACTGCTAGCCAGAGGATGCCGACTGCCAGTATGAACAGCGCATAGGTATTCATCAGGTCACGCCAGTCACCGCCAACAGCCGGCAGAAATACACTGTTTGTCAGAGCTATTGCTACAATCCCGCCCATCGCATTTCCGGTGAAATAAATACCCATGGCAAGGCCCCGCTCTTTGCCAACGAACCACAAGCTGACTACCTTTGGTGCACCCGACGAAATTAATGGTCCCCCCAACCCGAACACCATCACGGCAAGCAATAGGGTGAGATAATCCGAAGCGAACCCGCGCAAAAACACTGAAAGTGCGATCACGATGATAGATACAAACATCATTCGGCGCGGACCGAAACGGTCCAGTAGCCCGCCACACGGAACCGAACAGAAAATATAGGTGAGTTGCCAGGCCGCCAGAACCGTCCCCATTTCACCGCGGTGCATACCTAGCGCGGGCATGATCCTGTATACCAGTGGCGCCATGGATGCGATTGCGATGGCAAAGGCAAAATAAAGCAGCCAAACGCCACCGAGCATTGCCCAGCGGTATGGATGTGGTGGACCAAAACCAATATTTTGGGAGACGTCGGGCGCGAGAGCCATGAGCCAGGTTTAGGGGGTTTGGGAGGGAAAAAAGGTATGTTTTCTAGAATAAGCCTTCCACGAGCCCACCGTCACCGAGACGAATTGAATTGGCCGCTGGTACCCGTGGCAGGCCCGGCATCGTCATGATATCTCCACAAATTGCGACGACGAATTCGGCACCTGCTGACAGGCGCACGTCTCGTACGGGAACGACATGATCGTCGGGAGCGCCCTTGCGTTCGGGGTCAGTTGAGAAGCTGTACTGGGTCTTTGCCATGCATACCGGCAGGTGACCATATCCGTCATCTTCCCACCGCCTTAGCTGATCCTTTAGGCCTTTGGGTGCGGTAGCTTCAGACGCACGGTAGATTTCCCGCGCTACAGCATTGATCTTTTCGAACAGGGTTAGGCTGTCAGGATAGAGAGGCGCGAAGTTCGCGGCACCTTGATCCACAATTTCCACTACCTTTCGCGCGAGCGCTTCGGTGCCCGCGGATCCATCAGCCCAATGCGTACATTCAACAACTTCGGCCCCAGCTTCGTCGGCGGCGGCGGCGATGGCTTCAATTTCAGCTTCCGTGTCGGAAATAAAACGGTTTATAGCGACCACCGGCGGCACGCCAAACTTTTTCACGTTTTCTATGTGTCGCCGGAGATTGGGAATTCCCTCCCCGACGGCATTCACATTCTCAGCGCCGAGGTCGGTGCGGCCTACACCACCATGCATCTTTAGCGCGCGCACGGTAGCTACGATAACCGCGGCGGCGGGCTGCAAACCTGCCTTACGGCATTTAATATCGAAAAACTTTTCTGCTCCGAGATCCGCTCCAAACCCCGCCTCAGTGACGACATAGTCGGAGAGATGGAGCGCGGCCTCAGTCGCCATAACTGTGTTGCAGCCATGAGCTATATTTGCGAACGGGCCTCCATGCACAAAGGCAGGATTGTTTTCCAGCGTTTGAACAAGATTGGGCATCAGCGCGTCTTTCAGCAAAACCGTCATTGCGCCATCTGCTTCGAGCTGTCTGGCCGTTACAGCCTCCCGTTTTCGCGTTTGCCCAACGACGATGTCGCCGAGCCTTTGCTCGAGGTCTTCAAGTGACTTGGCGAGGCAGAAGATAGCCATGATTTCGGATGCGACGGTGATGTCAAAGCCGGATCCGTGTGCAAATCCATTGGCGACACCACCTAAACCCACTGTAATGTCGCGGAGCGCGCGGTCGTTAATATCGACAACCCGCCTCCATGAAATACGTCGCGAATCAAGACCGAGCTGGTTTTCCCAATACACATGGTTGTCGACCATTGCGGACAGCAGGTTGTGGGCGGCACCGATCGCGTGCATGTCACCGGTAAAATGGAGGTTGATGTCCTCCATTGGAACCACCTGAGCATATCCGCCACCGGCGGCACCACCCTTCATACCGAAGCAGGGCCCCAGAGAAGGTTCTCGAATACAGATTGTCGCTTTTTTTCCAATCCGGTTAAGCCCGTCACCAAGACCGACGGTAGTCGTCGTTTTACCTTCTCCTGCCGGGGTTGGCGTAATAGCGGTTACGAGTATCAGCTTCCCACGTGGACGAGCTCCCACATCGCGCAAAAATTCATAGTCTATCTTAGCCTTTGTGAATCCGTGCTGGTGCAGTGCGTCAGACGGTATACCGAGTTTGGCTCCAACGTCTGCTATGGGCAGTGTTACAGCGGCGCGCGCGATCTCAATATCAGTGTCATGAACAGGCATTGCGGATGGTCCACTGGTGGGAAGAAGGACCGCAACCTATGTTAGTTGGGACAAATTCTCAACCGCGATCAGTGGTTGATAGCGCTGCATTTCTTCCAGCCAGTCGGCCTGACGTGAACGCCCACCCGATATGGTGGCCGTGACCCTTTAGCAATAGTCCGCCTTGCCCTACAGACCCGGCCGCCCACAGCCCTTCTATCGGTTTGTTTCCGTTTCCAAGTGGCTGCAGCTTTTCATCCACTGCAAGCCCGCCGTCAGTGAGAACGATGTACGCTTTGGCAGGCCCGAGTGAGTAATAAGGTGGATGTATCAGTTTGTGTGGTGTGTCGCTTGAGTTGTGTGAGATGATTGACCCATTAATTGTTTCTAAGGGCATGTGGAGGGCTTCTGCGAGTTTTTCCATGGTTTCGGCTTCATAGAAAATGTCTGGCCGCGTTCTCCGGAAGTCATCAAAATAAGCATAAGCGACCCCCGGCGCTGTTGCGATAAAATGTGGCCAGGCCGAATAGCGCTTTGCAAGCTGCGAATCCAGAATTACATACCCAATCTGGTCTGGTTGTTCTGCGGTCGCGAGACCGAGCTCGGCGGCGGTGGCGTCTATCCGTTCCCCACGTTTATTGATCAGTAGGGCACCATCTTTGAAGAAATCGAGTTCTGGCGCAATGGACGTCGTGGTGAACCGCAAGACGAATGGCCGCAGCAAGCAGCCGGGCAGAAAACGCAACCCTAGTTTCATTAGTCTAGTAACAATCCGCGATGGCGGCAGGCGTCGATCGATGGTCTCATTCGGCGGCGCTATAAACCGAAGGTTTGGCCCCGAAAGTATGTCGCCGTTTATCACTCGTGCTCCAAGCGGCAATGCCATATCGTGCCCATCACCGGTGGCGGTGGGGTTCATAGCATCCACCCGGGCAACCGCATCTGAAATATATTTCGTCTTCAAGGCCTCGCTTGCCGCAAAGTCACCGCTGGCGAGTACTGTGGCCCGCGCACGTATTTTTATGACACCTTTTGGTCCGGTACCTTCAATACCTGTTACCCGGTCCCCGTCCAGTAAAAAACGCTCTGCACGGTAGTTGTATCTGATGTCGACGCCAGTTTTTTTGGCATGCCCGCCGAGCAACCGAATATATGCCCGCGAATTCGGGAGAACATTGTGCATGCGAGATTTTGTGTGTGGAGGTTCTGGCATGGGGCCGAAAAACTCCAGGCCGAACGACATCAGCCAGCGCAGTGTTTCGCTCGCGTTGTCTACAAATATCCGCCTCAGCGCAAGGTTGTCCCGGTGAGCATCCTCGCCGGCGAATTTTTCCATGTCTGCGAAATGTTCGTCGGGTCCATCTTCGATGCCAGAAGAAAACTGGTGGGGGGTTTGAGTTGCCGTAAACGAACCGATCGACCACGCGGTTGTTCCGCCGAGTTTTTCATTCTTCTCCAGCAATATCACAGATGCGCCCTGGGCCCTTGCCTCAATTGCTGCTGCGAGGCCCGCACCACCACCACCAACGACGAGGACCTCGCAGGTTTCATCGTTATCATTTATCATCGCCGCTGCTCCCAAACTAACGGCCAGCATAGGCTGCGAACATTCAGCAGCAAACCGTGTGACAGAAGTGCGGCTTAAAGATAGGTTTGTCATAATAACCAGTGTCATGAGAAAAATGCGCCGCTTCGATTTTTACATAATTTTCCGCTTTTGTTGCGTCGTTGGCATCTTGGCTATGCCAATGTCGATCTGCGCCCAAAGCCTTTTGTCAGGACCATCGGGAAAGGTCACGGGGGGTGCAGGCGTCGATGCTGCAACGATAACCAATTTGGTTCGCACACTCGAAGATGAGGCAGCGCGACGCGAACTGATCGCCGGCCTGAAGGCTCTGCAGGCGTCTGCTGGTCCGAAAACACAATTAACGGAAACAAAGCAGGGTCGCTCTGGTGGTCAGATGATCCAAGAATTGTCTGCCAGAATTGAAAGCGTTAGTCGGGAACTGGTGATCGCCGCGGGCATGCTCCTTGATGTGCCCCGGTTCGCCGTTTGGATAACACGCCAAGTATCACTGCCTGAAAACCGCGTTATCTGGATTGATACCATTTGGAAGATATTTGCTCTTTTTCTTTCTGCGCTGCTTGTTGAGTGGGCTGTTCGCCGTTTATTGCATCGAGCCCGAACGGCCGTTGAGGGAAGCGAGCGCGATTCAGTTATTCTTCGATTACCGTTTCTGCTCGCCAGAACGTTTATCGATGTGTTGCCTATCGCAGCATTTGCGGCTGCGGCCTATTTGGTTTTGGCATTTCTCGACCCGGCAGAAATGACCCGCCTGGTTGCGTTGGCCCTTGTAAATTCCAGTGTTATTGCACGCGCGGTAATGTCACTGACGCGGATGATCTTTGTTCCTAGGGCGGTGGGATTGAGAGTTCTGACGATTGATAATGAGAATGCAAATTACATCGTGCTTTGGGTGCGAAGATTTACCAACGTGGGCGTGTACGGATATTTTCTCGCCGAAGCAGTTCTGCTTCTCGGCTTGCCATTCAGCGGCTATCTCGCCCTAGTCAATACGATAGGCTTTCTGATTGTCATCCTCGCTATTATCTTTGTACTTCAGGTACGCCAGACCGTTGCAGGCTGGGTTGGCGGCCAAGAAGGTGGCGCGCTGCCGGGACTTAGGATAGCAAGGCGTCGGCTTGCTGATCTGTGGCATGTACTTGCCATTGTTTATCTGGTTGCCGTTTATGGTGTTTGGGCCCTCGGAATTACAGGAGGATTCGAATTCATATTGCGAGCTAGTGCTCTGAGTCTTGTAATCCTGACAATTGCCAAAATTCTGATGATCCTCTCCCATACAACTGTCCGGAAAGGCTTCGGCGTGCGTCCGGAGACGCTATCGCGATATCCCGGCCTTGCAGCCAGAACCAATCGTTACTTTGCGGTTCTAGAGACGGCGATTGTCACCGTGATTTCAGCAATTGCTGTTTTTGCAATTTTACAGGCTTGGGGCGTCGACGCGTTTGGTTGGGTGAGAACTGATTATGGCCGGCGCATCCTGGGGAGTGCTATCTCAAGTGGATTGGTGATTGTCGTCGCAGTGGCCCTTTGGGAGGTGGTTAGCTCCGTCATTGAAAGATATCTAGCACGTGGCGAAGATGGTGATCGCGAGGTCAGTGCGCGCGCGAAAACCCTGCTGCCATTATTGCGGAAGGCACTGCTATTGGTCGTGGCGACAATCGTGGTGCTCATCGTCCTGTCTGAAATCGGTGTTGATATTGGGCCACTTTTGGCTGGCGCGGGAGTTATTGGCCTTGCGGTCGGGTTTGGGGCCCAGACCCTGGTTAAGGACGTTATTACGGGTGTGTTTATTCTCGCAGAAGACCAGTTTGCAATCGGTGATATCGTCCGCGTAAACGAGAAGTCTGGCGCAGTCGAAGAAATCACAATTAGAACTCTTCGCCTTCGGGACCTTGGCGGCAATGTGCACATAATCCCGTTTAGCTCCGTGGGCATGGTCGAAAACATGACCAAGGATTTTTCACGGTATGTTTTTGACGTCGGGATAGCCTACCGCGAGGATATAGACGAAGTAATTGAGGTGCTGCGAGATCTTGGTGCCGAGATGCAGGCAGATACCTTCTATGGTCCGATGATCAATGAACCAATCGAAATCATGGGCGTTCAACGTTTTGATGATTCGGCTGTCGTGGTTCGCGCACGCTTCACCACCAAGCCCATCAAGCAATGGCAGATTGGACGCGAATTTAACCGCCGCATGAAGCGGAGGTTTGACGAGCTTGGAATTGAAATTCCGTTCCCTCACCAGACGCTTTACTTCGGCGAGGAAAAAGGCGGTGGTGCCCCCCCTGTCTACATGGAGACGTCCGCTCACCCAGACCGTGGCAAGCGAGTTCCAAAATCGACCGCCGAATCCGCAGTGCGCACGGATTCTGGTGCGGCCGACGGTGATTCGGAATAGGGCACGTGACGGCGTCCACCGTTTCTAGGCTTCTGTGCTTCCTCAGGTATATTTAATTTAACCCGGTTCACGGATCCGGAGTGGAGGAACCGCTAATTCCAGCCACCAGATCGATCATGACCGGTGCATCTTGCGGCAGACGCATCATGCCGAGGACACTGCGCGGGTGTCGGCCCGCGTTGCCGAAGGCAGTCACAAACACCCGCGACGCGTGGTCAGCAACCTGAGAAATACCCTCAAAATGCGGTGTACAGGCCACATAAGCCCTCATTTGCAGGATGCCACTGATTCGGTCGAGCTCGCCCTGGGCAGCCTGTTTGAGCCAGTTGAGCGCCTGCAGAGAACAAATTTGCATCTGGCGTCCAGCTTCTTTCTGCCCTATTTCCGCACCTACTTTTCCGGTGTTTTGTACTGAGCCGTTTTCCTTGCCAAGAATTCCAGCAAGATAAACCGTATCGCCGTAACATTTGTACGGGTCGTAATCGAAGGACGGACCTTCGCGATTTGGGAGCGTGAGGCCTGCAGCCCGCAGCCGGTCTTCAACGGTATCGGTATTGTTCATTCGTAATGCACCTGAAGTCGTAACGGTTTCAGTCCTGCCTAGCCCTAGCAGCAATGCCCTTAGACTGGGTATAGTGGCAGCATGTTGCAAGCGTCCTCCCAAATCGAAGTATGATCGTAATTGATGGTTGCCAGTACGCAAACTGGTCGGAAAAGATATTTCGTGAAATGAAGACGGGCGGTGTGTCCGCAGTGAATGTGACAATTTGTTATCACGAGGATTTTCGCGAAACCGTTCAGAATTTTGCTGATTGGAACCGTCGTTTTGAACGGTATCCCGACCTGATCATACCTGGACGGACAGCGGAGGACGTCCGGCGGGCCCACGAGACTGGGTGCACAGCAATCATCTTCGGGTTCCAGAACTGTTCCCCCATCGAGGACGATATCGGGTTGGTTGAGGTTTGCCACCAGCTTGGTGCGCGGTTCATGCAGCTTTCCTATAACAATCAAAGTTTGCTCGCGGCCGGGTGTTACGAAGAAAATGATACAGGGATAACCCGAATGGGTCGGCAGGTAATTCGAGAAATGAACCGGGTCGGGTTGGCAATCGACATGAGTCATTCGGGTGAGCAATCCACGATGGATGCCATAGAGCATTCGGAGCGTCCTATTGCCATTACCCACGCAAACCCATCTTTTTGGTATCCTGCGGTTCGTAACAAGTCAGACGATGTTTTAAGGGCTCTCGGGGAAAGTGGCGGAATGCTCGGATTTTCTCTTTACCCACATCACCTGAGGGACAAATCGAACTGCACGCTTGTAGGTTTTTGCGAAATGGTGGCGCGGACAGCTGACCTGATGGGAGTGGAAAATATCGGGATAGGTAGTGACCTTTGTCAGGACCAGCCAGACAGTGTTGTGGAATGGATGCGCGTCGGGCGCTGGACGAAAGACGTTGATTATGGTGAAGGGTCAGCTAATGATGCGGGCTTTCCGCCGCAACCGCCATGGTTTTGCGGGAATCTGGATTTCAAAAATATTACAGAAGGCCTTTTGGCCCGTGGGTTTTCTGAAACCGATACCGCAAAAATAATGGGCGAAAACTGGCTTGCGTTTTTTGAAACCTCATTTTCCGGTACTGGCTGATGTCGGTGGGACCTGCACCGGATGGGATTCTCGGAGATATCTACGGCGGATTGACGGCGGCCGTGGTTGCCCTGCCACTGGCGCTGGCCTTCGGGGTGGCATCGGGTGCTGGCCCTATCGCCGGGTTATATGGAGCTATTGCGGTCGGGTTTTTTGCCGCCGTATTTGGTGGCACTAGAATACAGGTTTCCGGCCCGACGGGCCCGATGACAGTCGTTATGGGTGCGATTGTCACCCAGTTTGCCGATAATCTTCCGGACGCATTTGCCATCGTTATGCTTGGTGGTCTGATACAGATCGTCTTCGGACTCATTCGGGTCGGACGCTACGTATCATACACTCCCCATTCTGTTGTATCCGGATTTATGTCTGGTATTGGTGTGATCATTATCATCATCCAGGTGCGACCTTTTGCTGGGCTCGACGGCTTACCGGGAGGACCATTGGTAAATATCCTCGCGTGGTCGGAGATAAAAAATTTGGCAAACCCGGAGGCGTTGGCAGTCGCCGCTATTTCAATAGCGATAATGATTTTCTGGCCAGTTCGTTTGCGTACCTATCTGCCTCCGGCGTTAGCGGCACTGATTTTCGGCACGCTTCTTGCATTTTTTGTTCTGCCGGGCGCACCGATCATCGGCGAAGTCCCAACCGGACTACCGGAATTATTTCTTCCGACGGTCTCCGTGGGAAAATTGTTGTTGTTTTTGCAGCCTGCGATGGTGCTTGCCCTTCTTGGGTCCATCGACAGTCTGCTGACATCACTTGTTGCAGATTCCATTACCCGGACGAGACATGATTCCAACCGTGAACTCATTGGCCAGGGGATCGGGAATATGGTTTCGGGTCTTGTTGGCGGTTTGCCGGGTGCGGGTGCGACCATGCGGACTGTCGTGAATGTGCGGGCAGGGGGAAATTCACCGTTTTCAGGCGCGTTGCATGCCTTCGTCTTGCTGGCGCTTGTGCTTGGTCTGGGGCCCGCCGCCGAAATTATCCCTCAGTCCGTGCTTGCGGGGATCCTCATGAAGGTCGGCTGGGACATAATCGACTGGGGATATCTCAAACGTTTTCGTCGGGTACCCCGCGACGAATTGTTCGTGATGTTTGTCACGCTGTTTCTAACGGTTTTCGTGGATCTAATCACCGCAGTTGCTGTCGGTTTAATTGTTGCCGGGTTTGTAAATGCCCGGTGGATGGCGATAGAGGAAATGAAAGGAGTGAAAGAAACCTCCTTGTCGGGTAACAATACCCAACTCAATGCCAATGAATTGGCCCAGCTGGCAAAAGGTAACGGCGATGTGGGGTTAATCTCACTGCGGGGCCGGTTTTCCTACGCGTCTGCTCGATACTTGTCCAAATCGGTACAAAAAATGGGTTCACCTTATAAGGTGATAATTTATGATTTTGGTCGAACCGAGCATCTCGATACCAGCGCGGCTGTGGCAATTGCGGAACTTGTTTCGGAGGCTATCCGCACTGGTAAAACCTGTTTCTTGACGGGAATGCCTGGCAATGCCGAAGTCGTTCTCGAATCGCTGGGTGCGCTGGACGAGATCCCGCCCGAACAAATAGTACCGAACCGATTGGACGCCATACGTTTTGCTGTGGCGTTCAGGAGCGAATCGTAGCTATTCGGCGGCATCCAGGATGTGTTGCGGCGTTGATGACACGATTTCCGCGTATTTTGGAACAAAAGCGCCCTTGTCAAGACCCTCAATATAGTTAACAAATTCCGGCGCCAGTTCCTGCAGCTCAACTAGAATACGACGATGTTCCTCTATGCTGGCCCACTCGCCAATCAAATAGAAATGATCCTCGTCTTCAGTGTCGCGAAGCATTACGCCGTCCTTAACCTGGTAGGGTGACTTGTGCATTGGATTGCCCTCTGAATAATCGAACTCCTCAAAGAGCCGAACGAACTCTTCACCTGTTCCTGCTTTTACATGAAAATCATATATATGAAAAAAGTTGCCTTTATCAGCCAGGGGTATGAGCGACATAAGTGTGTTCCTTTCTATTGGTCCTTCGCACCTCTTCTCTCAACTTCTGTCCCATCAAACCCAACGTTGGTCATGATGGGTAGAGGTGAGATATAACGCACAAATGCCTACACGGGAAATACAAGTGAGTTTTCAATCATAACACTATCGAATGTGCAGATGCGTTCTTTAAGGAGCAGCCTGTCACCTTCGCGTACGAATTTGTCACGATATTTCCCGACCTGCTGAACCCTGCTCGGCTCCTCTACTAGCGTTTCTACCAGCGTATAGTTGGCGGTTGCGCGGATTTCACTGTCGTCCAGTGCAATAACTCGTGTATTGGTGATAGACAGATGCAGATAACGTGGCGCGAACATTTCGGTGTTGAGTAGTGCATACGCCCTGTCTTGCATCATTGCCTTGCCTTCACAATAGATAAGGCCCAGTGGAAGGCCTGATTCCTCATTGTCTCGGGCTATCACATGATAAAAGGCATCATCAGTAAAATATTCGACCCAGCCATTTGCATCCATCCGGTCCAGGGTCTCAGCGTAAGCGTAATTGAAGTCCTCTACATCCAGTCGCGCTTCCCGCAGGCCCGCTGAATTGGTGTTCAGCGATGACACCATCACTGCAGTTCCATCACGTCGCGGTAATAACGGTACATGCCGCGGATCGCACGCTCGGTTATGATTGTGTCAACTGGCTCGCGATCGTCCCCAAGCATTGCGAGCCCCGAGTGCGGCATCGATTTATTCAAACCATCCTGAAGGAATTTCAGAACTTCGTTATCTTCAATTCCCAAAAAGCCGGCAGGGCCAAATATATTGTTTTGACGCAAACGATGTCTGGTCATTTCCTCGTCATCATCAGCTCGCCCGAAAACCGCCCATATCATCATGAATTCATTTGGCCCTCGCGGAACCAGGAGACGCGTGTTCAGAATATTGGTCTGGCGCAGGGCAGTGAGCGTTGGAAAGATCGTCAGCACGGAACCCGACCATTTGGAATCACATTCGGGGAAGAATTTTAAAACGCGGGGATCGTTTAGCTCCATAGTCTTCTTAAATGCCTGCATGCTGGCCTCTTCTTCTTCCGAGACTTCTGGGCGTCCTTCCGGTCGCCGTGAAAGAAGTCCACCGTGACGGCCTTTTGAATCAGTTGGTATATTGGTTTCATTCGATGAGACGAAAAGACCGAAAGTGGTCAGGTACGTGTGTAAAAGTGTGGCGTGATAGGGATCTTTCAGGTTCTCCTGATATAACTTCCAGTTGCTTGGCAGAATATTTCGGTGAATGCCGAGCAGTTTCATTTCACTGCCGTCGAAGGTGGCGTCAAATTCGTCGCAGATGACCGGCCCCAAATATTCTTCGATGGACTCGGTCTCATCGCTGGCGGTGGCAAAAATTACACCTCCACGCTTGGTTGTTCGAAATTTTCGAAGCCCGTTTTCAGCTAAATCAAAATTCGCTGGCAAACCACCTTTGCCCTTTACGCCTTTGCGGAAAGGAACGGCGGTCAGGTCACCCTGCAGGTTATAGGTCCAATTGTGATAGGGGCAGATGAAGCTGTTTGCGGACCCACGGTATTCCCGACAAAATTCAACTCCTCGATGTGCACAGCGGTTTTCGAAAACCTGAATTTCTCCATCCATATCGCGTGTGACGACAACCGGCAAAGGCCCCATATAAGACCTGAAGTAATTACCGGGCGTTGGTACCTCACACTCCAGACCGACAAAATTCCAGTGTTTCCCTAGGAAGATCTTCTCCAGCTCTCGCTCATAAATACTCTGCTCTGTATAAATCCAGTCAGGTATTCGCGCATTGCCTTCCGGCCATGAAAATTGCGGTGTCCCTCCGCTGGTGTGGAACGATTTCCCGCTACCATCCATCACTAGCCTCCACACTCTGGATGTCACACATTCCAACTCATCTTTCTGTTTTGACGAGCAACGTCCAACTTCCGTTTTCACCCGGTTTAATTGAGCCGGTATAACACGACTGACTACAGGTGCATGCATTGCCCTGCAACATTAAATGAACCTGGCGCACAAAAAGGGCTACTACAAGTAATTTTATCCCACTCGACTGCACCAAAACTGCAGATTGACAGCGCAAGGTGTCGTAAACATACTCCCGCTCTTTTTCGGACCATATTCGGGCCGAAAGGATCAAGAGACCAAATATCGGGAGGGTCCGGTGAGCCAGTCAATTATGCCGTCCTACGGACGAACGGACGTTGCATTTGATAAGGGCGATGGTGTTTACCTTTACGCAAGTGACGGGCGACGCTTTCTTGATTTTGGAGGGGGAATTGCCGTGACCGCGTTGGGTCACAACCATCCCATCCTGGTTGCCGCCCTAGCGGAGCAGATGGGCAAACTTTGGCATACGTCCAACCTTTATCATATTCCCCAACAACAACGGCTGGCCGATCGTTTGGTGGAGACCTCCTTTGCCGATACCGTATTTTTTTGCAATTCGGGGGCAGAAGCTGTTGAAGCGTCGATAAAATTGATTCGAAAATATCAAAATGACATTGGCCACCCGGAACGCTACCGCATGATATCTTTCAATGGCAGTTTTCACGGTAGAACGCTAGCGACCATTGCGGCGGGCGCGAGCGAAGCACACCGCGCAGGGTTTGGGCCGTCAGTCGATGGTTTCGATCACGTGGCGTTTGGGGATATAAAAGCGACCCGAGCCGCGGTCACCAGCAAGACCGCTGGTATTATGGTCGAACCTGTTCAGGGTGAAGGTGGTATTCGTCCGGCGGACCCAAATTTCTTAAAGGATCTGCGGAACCTTTGTAATGAGAATAACCTGCTATTGATGTTTGACGAGGTGCAGACTGGGATTGGCCGTACTGGCCGGCTATGGGCCTACGAATGGTCGGGCGTTACACCCGATGTGATGTCTTCCGCAAAGGCACTTGGCGGCGGCTTTCCGATAGGTGCCTGTCTGGCGACAAAAGAGGCCGCTGTTGGCATTACACCTGGAACACATGGTAGCACCTTCGGCGGCAATCCGCTTGCGGCCGCATGTGCAAACGCAGTGCTTGATGTAGTTCTCGTACCAGGTTTTCTTGAGCAGGTAATCACAACGGGGCAATTGATACAGAGAGGCGTTATCGAAGTTGTCGGGCGATATCCTAGTGTGATCGAAGGCATTCGCGGCGTGGGTCTGATGTTGGGCATCAAGTGCGTGGTTCCCAATATGGATCTAGTGTCCAAGGCATTTGACCGGGGACTGCTGACGGTTCCTGCAGGCGAAAACGTGCTCAGATTTCTTCCACCGCTGATTGCGGGCGAGGAACATGTTTATGAAGCACTCGGCATCATCGACGCCATCTGTGCTGAGCAGGCATCATGAAGGCGCCGCCGCGGCATTTTGTGGAATTGACGCAAATTGCGTCTGAAGATCTGCGTCGGATTGTCCAGTTGGGTATTGGTTTTAAGAGAGGTGAATGCTTTCAGGATTCGAAATATCCATTGGAAGGATACGCCCTTGCCATGATCTTCGAAAAACCGTCAACCCGAACACGCGTCTCGTTCGAGATGGCGATGAAACAGCTTGGTGGGTCCGTCGTGGTTATGTCGCCAGACGAGATGCAGATCGGTCGGGGGGAGACAATCGCTGACACAGCGAGGGTGCTGTCGCGTTACGTTGATGCAATCATGATGCGGACAACCGATGATAACAAACTTTCGGAGCTTGCGTTTTACGCCGACGTACCGGTTATTAACGGTCTGACAGATTATTCCCACCCGTGTCAGTTGTTGGCCGATATTATGACGTTTGAAGAGCACCGTGGTGATATAGCAGGCAAGCGGGTGGCCTGGTGTGGTGATGGGAATAATATGGCACGGACCTGGATTCAGGCGGCCGCTCGATTTGACTTTGAAATGCGGCTGGCATGTCCTTCCGATCTGGCACCGCTACAAGATGATATTGACTGGGCTTTCAGCGAGGGTGCGAAGATCGTACTGACTACTGATCCACAGGAGGCGGTCGATGGTGTTGACTGCGTTGTGACCGATACGTGGGTCTCCATGGGGGATACTGAGGAAGAAAAACGGCATAACCTGCTGGCCCCCTACAAAGTTGATGCCAGATTAATGGAGCGGGCGGCATCCGATGCAATATTCATGCATTGTCTTCCGGCGCACAGGAATAAAGAGGTTACCGCTGAGGTTCTGGACGGACCACAGTCGGTAGTTTGGGACGAAGCTGAAAATCGGTTACACGCCCAAAAAGGCATTCTCGCCTGGTGTCTTTCCTGACCTCGCGATGGGCAGCACCTTTATTTCTTCCATACCGGACAACTTGGTCCAGCCCTTTCAGCTGGAAAACAACGTTGCTCGTGGGCGCCTGGTCCGCCTCGGTTCTTCCCTTCAAGATGTCCTTGCCGGACATCAATATCCAGAACCAGTAGCACTCCTGTTGTCTGACATGCTGGTGCTGGCCACCCTCGTTTCGGGTATTTTTAAATTTAACGGTACATTCTCTTTGCAGGCAAAGGGTGACGGATCTGTAGGATTGATCATCGTGGACCTCACCAGCGATGGTGGTCTTCGAGGGTACGCGCAGTTCGATGTCGACGCTGTATCCAAACTTGATGAAACTTGGCGGGCCAGTCCTGTTCCGCATCTCCTCGGCAATGGTTATTTGGCTTTTACTGTTGATCAAGGTCAGGACACAGATCGTTATCAGGGAATTGTTAAGCTAGCAGGCGCGACACTTGCTGATTGCGCACATAACTATTTTCGGGAGTCCGATCAGGTCGATGCCACTGTAAAACTGGTATCCAGACAATCCGCTTCCGGTGTATGGCGGTCTGGCGGCCTGCTTATTCAAAAAATGCCATCTGAAGGCCTTGTCCTTCAGTCGGGGGACGTCGTCGATGAAGAATATGAAGACGCTTGGTGCCGTGCAGTGGTTTTGATGAGTGCTAGCCGTGAGGCAGAGTTGCTTGATTTGAAACTCCATCCTCATGAGTTTTTATTTCGCCTGTTTCATGAGGATGGAGTTCGGGTTTTTGACACGCTGTTGGTGGCGCAACGCTGCCGTTGTTCTGCTGACCGGGTGGAAATAATGCTGAAATCCTTTCCTCAAGAAGAAATCGAGGAATTAAAGGTGGATGGCGTCGTGGCGGTCACATGCGAATTTTGTGGCCACGATTATTCCTTTGAGGAAGAAAAATTAAGACGCATATTTGATGAGAAAATGGAGAACGGCAAACACAGATAATTGCAAATACTGCCCTACAGGAGGTACGTAGCATGTTGTTAAAAAATATTCTTTCCGGAACTTTTATGCTTGCCGCAATTAGCCTCGTCGGATGCGCGCCCGTAGAGAAAAATGTCGCCTTTCCGGATATCTCTTTTGCCCATCTCCCGCAGATCAAACTGAATGTTGCGCGAGTGGAGATAGAAAACCTTTACGTCTCACCTGCGGCACACCCCCACGTTGAACATAGATTTCCCGTCTCGCCTGCAGCCACCGCGTCGAACTGGGGGCGGGATCGTCTTAGGGCAGCGGGCCGGTCCGGTGTTGCTCGTGTTGTCGTCCGCCGCGCCAGCGTTATTGAGCAACCGATGAAACGTTCCACCGGTTTGGAGGCAGTCTTTACTCGAGACCAATCCGAGCGCTATGAAGCGACCATCGATATGCTGGTAGAAATTCGGGACGCTAATGGAAGGGTGCGGGTGACGGTTGAGTCCGCGGCGATACGATCCCGATCGGTTTCAGAGGACATTTCTCCGAACGAGCGGAGCGTAGTCTGGTTTCAGATGACGGAAAGGTTGATGGGTGATCTAAATAAATCTCTTGAGAGCCAGATACGGATCCATATGAAGGATTGGGTGAGTTACTAGTTTTTCAACCTGAATGGAGGGCGTAAAATTCCGGGCGCGTACATAACCTACGCCTATCAAGCGCTCCTAGACGGATGGATATTGAGTATGGTGGTCGCGCCGCTTTTACTCCTTTCGATAAAAAAATGGTGCGGCCACTTTGCAATTACTTCTCCAACTTCGGCGGGAGCGCCGAATGGCACCTTTATCTGAATGCTATCGGATTTGAGATCATATTCCCGTTATTCGGCTGCAGACGCTGTTCGTTCAAGAAAACCGAGACAGGATGCCAGTTGTTCAATCGAAATAAATTCGTCAGGTTGGTGGGCTTGAGCAATATCGCCGGGCCCACAGATCACTGCGGGAATGCCCGCACGAGAAAATAAACTGGCTTCGGTCACAAAAGCGACCGCACCGGCACTATTCAATCCAGAGGCTTTGCGAGCGATGGCTTCGGCGGCGGAAGCGGGAGAGTCAAAAGGAGGCACCAGAACATTTCGTTCGGTATTGATAAAACATTCTTGGCCAGTATTTTTCATGTGCGGAAGTATCACGGTGTGCACCCAATCCTCTACCCGGGCTGCTATAGCATCCGGGTCGGAGCCCGGGATCGGACGGAACTCCCAGTTAAGAAGGCATTCACGCGCAATAATGTTTACGGCATCGCCACCCGAAATAATTCCGGCATTGAATGTTGTATAGGGTGGATCAAAACGATTATCTCGATCCGTTTTGGAGAGTTCGTCGCATAGTTTGTAGAGATAGGAGACCAGCATAGCAGCGGCCTCGATTGAGTTGACGCCATCATGGGGTCGGCTCGAATGGGCCTCGCGACCACGAAAGGTGGTTGACATCGCACAGATACCTTTGTGCGCGTTGATAATCTCCATGCTCGTTGGTTCACCGATTATTACTGCGGCGGGATGCGGCAGGTCAGATAAAATCAGGTCGATCATACGTCCTACCCCAAGACACCCCACCTCTTCGTCATAGGAAAAGGCAAGGTGTATCGGGTTTGCGAGGTCCCGCTCGATGAACCGCGGCGTTATGGCCAGACAACACGCAATAAACCCTTTCATGTCGGCTGTTCCCCGCCCGTATAACCTTCCTTGTCTTTCAGTGAGGTTAAAAGGATTGGAGGTCCAGTTCTGTCCGTCGACGGGTACTACGTCTGAATGGCCGGATAGTACGGTCCCGCCGCTGGACTCAGGTCCAATTGTCACATACAGATTGGCCTTGGCGCCGTCGTCAGAGTGAATTTTTCTTGGGGAAAGCCCCAGGTCCGAAAGATAGCCTGCAATATAGTCTATGAGAGGAAGGTTAGAGTTACGAGAGGTGCTATCAAATCCGACAAGATCTTTCAGTATCGCTATTGCACTCCTTAGTTGAGGTGACATCAACCGCGCCAGAACCACGGTGCAAAAAGAACCAGCACCGTGAAAAGCTCTAGCCTGCCCAAGAGCATACCAGCTGAGAGAACCCATTTGGCACTATCTGGCAGGGCGGCGAAACTCCCTGTTGGTCCTATGGTTTCGCCGAGTGCGGGGCCTACATTACAAATTGCGGTGGCCGCGCCGGAAATGGCCGTCAGAAAGTCCAAGCCTATAAAATGAAGCAAGCCGGCGAGCATCGCAAAGGTCAGGACAAACAGAAAAAAGAAGCTCATCACCGAATTTCCCACTTCGTCGGTGATTGGTTTCCCGTTGAATGTGCCAATAAAAACGCCATGGGGCCGGATAAGACGCTTTAACTGCATCTTCGATGTCTGATAGAGCACCTGATACCTGAAAACCTTGATGGAACAGGTGGTTGATCCTGCACAACCGCCGATGAACATTATGAAAAAGAATACGCCAGTGGCGAACGCCCCCCAAGCTGCGTAGTTAGCAGATGCATAGCCGGTACCAGTCATTATGGAGATCACATTAAACCCCGCTTCCCTCAGTGCGCGGCCGGAATTGATGTCATTATTTGTCTGATGCGCCAGCGTGACAGCGAGAACGAAGAAAATGACGATCCAGAAAAACCATCTCACCTGTTTGTCGCGCAAAATCATCATCGGCTTGCCGCGAACCGCCTGAAGATACAATACAAAGGGAAGGGCACCCAAAATCATAAAGCATGTAATTACAACTTCTGCATTGGCGTTCCCAAACGCGCCAATCGATCCGTCCCGGGTAGAAAACCCACCGGTAGCAATGGTGGTCATGGCATGTGCAATTGCATCAAATCCTCTAAATCCGGCCCACCAGAGAAGTAATGCACACATAGCTGTGAGGCCTAGATAGACAAATCCGACCCCGCTAGCGATCTGTGCAACCCGGGGCAACACCTTTTCCAGACTGTCGGAAGACTCGGTCTGAAATAGTTGATTTCCTCCAATTTTGAGCATTGGCAGAACCGCTATAGACATCACAATTATGCCAATGCCACCAAGCCATTGCAGGATCGCACGCCAAAGTAGTATGCCGGTTGGCGCTGTATCAAGAGTGGTAATAACAGTTGATCCGGTCGTGGTCAGCCCCGACATCGCTTCAAAGAATGCGTCGGTGAAATTGAGATCCAGATCGGCGAAGGCAAAAGGTAGAGCTGCGAAAAAAGTCATCGCCACCCAACTTGTTGTGGTTAGAATAAATGCTTGGCGAACCGACATCCGTGCGGGTGGTGCCATCGTGGTCAACATAAGGGTGACCCCAATGAAGGCGGTCAAGCCTGCGGAACCCGCAAAAACCTGCCAGTCAGGATGGCCTGCCATGAGATCAGCCAACATTGGCGCACACATCGCCACCGCCAAGGTGGTGAGTAAAATGCCAATGATATAAAGTATCGGGCGAAAATCGAGCACGGGCAGGTCCGGTGCTGTGATAAGGGTTAATTAAGCCGGCGAGGTTCGTAAGGACAGTCCAGAGAAAAGGCCGGTATTTCGATGTCGAACTTCTCTCCAGTAGGGGTCTTCATTTGGTATGAGCCTTTCATGATACCGGAAGGCGTAGGTAGCGGGGTGCCACTGGTATATTCGTAAGAGTCTCCGGGGTTAAGAGTAGGTTGTTCCCCTACGACGCCTGCGCCCCGCACTTCCTGCACCCGCCCCATGCCGTCGGTAATGTGCCAATATCGAGTGAGCAACTGAACGGTCTCCGCGCTTTCATTTGCAATCTGAACTCGATATGCCCATACGAACTGACTATCGTCTGGTTCGGACTGTTCATCCAGATAAATTGGTTCTACCAAGACGCGGATTTCGCGGGTGGTGGCTGAATACATGAGTTTGGTCCAATTTATAATGAATCACAGTTTAGCGAATCTATTGGTCAAAGGGAATTTTGCTAGTTGACCTCGGCAAATGCCTGTTCCAAATCGTCTTGTACGTCTTCCGGGTGTTCCAGCCCGACCGAAAGTCGAACCATACCGTCATCAAGCCCCAAGCTATCCCGTTCTTCCGCAGTAAGACGCTGATGTGTCGTGGTGGCTGGGTGGGTGAGCAGGCTTTTTGCATCCCCCAAATTGTTCGAGATATCTATCATAGTTAGTGCGTTCATAAATGTGAAAGCTGCAGCCTTGCCCGCCTTTAGTGAAAAGGTTACCACATTCCCGAAATCCGACATTTGAGAAGCCGCTAGGCTGTGCTGCGGATGGCTCAGGAGACCAGGATACCTTACTTTTGCTAGGTCTCCCCGCGCCTCAAGATAGTTGGCAATGGTTTTCGCATTTTCGCAGTGCTGCCGCATACGGATGTCCAGGGTCTCCAGACCCTTCAGCATTACCCATGCGTTGAAAGGACTAAGCGCGGGTCCAGTATGACGCAAAAAGGGCTTTAAGGTGTTCTCACAATAGTCTTTTTCGCCCAGTACGATGCCTCCCAGGGCCCGGCCTTGACCGTCAATATGTTTCGTCGCGGAATAGACGACGACGTCGGCACCAAGTTCCAGTGGTTTCTGCAACAAGGGAGTAGCGAAGACGTTGTCGACGATAACTTTTGCACCTGCCTTATGCGAAAGGCGGGACACCGCCTTGAGGTCAATAATGTCCAGCCCGGGGTTTGAGGGTGTCTCTACAAATACGCATTTGGTTGGGCGTTTTAATGCTTCTTCCCACTTACTCAGGTCGGTACCGTCAACGATAGTGGTTTGAACTCCGTACCTGGGCAATATTTCTTTGAGAATATAAAGGCAGGAACCGAACAGTGCTCGGCTGCCAACAACGTGATCGCCAGCCTCAACCATGCAGGCCATGGAAGCAAACACCGCCGCCATTCCCGTCGCGGTAGCCTTGCCGACCTCCGCGCCTTCCATCAGCGCCATGCGCTCCTGAAACATGTCGACAGTTGGGTTTGAAAACCGCGAGTATATAAACCGGTCGTTAAGATCCTTGAACGCGTGTTCTGCCTGTTCGGCAAATTCGTATACGTAGCCGGAGGTGGCGAATATTGCCTCACTGGTTTCACCGAATTCACTCCGTCGTGTACCGCCTCTCACCGCCAAGGTCTCGGCACGCCAGCTATCCCGAACGGGTTTGTTAATTCCCATGCACCGCTCCCTAGTGTTTACCAAATAAAAACCCCGACCGGTGGGCGGGGTTTTAGCAAAATCCCGACCTTTTGGCGGTGAAATTTAACGTGGCCGCAAGCCAGTCGAACCAAATCACCACGAGAAGGGGCGATTGATAGGCGCTAGTGCGCATGATAGTCAAGCGTTGGAAGCCTTCGCGCGCCCGCCCCAGAGCCATACTGCAGCTGAAAATAACGCGATCCCGACGGCTTGGTGCGCCCAAGCAATATAAATTGACGCGCCGGAGAGGATTGTCGCAATGCCCAGACAGAACTGAAGAACTGCGAACAACGCCGCCAAGTGCAGCGCGGGAAGATTTGAATTTCGGTATCGCCACCAGAGCAATATTGCCGCGGACAGAGACAATATAGCGAGCACTCTGTGAGAAAACTGAACGAGAGCAACGTTTTCAAAAATGTTTATCCAGATCGGCGAATTCGAAAATGCATCGGGCGGGATAAAATGTCCGTCCATCAGCGGAAAGGTGTTAAAAATGGTGCCGCCGTCGAGGCCTGACAGGAACGCCCCCCACAGCATGGTTACAAAGATTAAGACGGTGAACCCGCCAGCCCATGCAGCCGGTATAACTTTGGTTGAGGTCGAGCCCAGAGCGATGGCGGTGGAGAGCATCATGCCATATATCGTGACGGCGAGCCCAAGGTGGGCAGCCAGCATGTAATGACTGACTGAAGCCTCGTCGACCATACCTGATTTTACCATATACCAGCCCAGCAAACCCTGCGCGCTTCCAAGTACGAAAAGAAACACCAGCCTTGTTTGGAGCCATGTCGGCAGGCGATAGAAAATCGCAAACCAGAGAAACGGGAGCAAATAAACAATGCCGATTATGCGCCCCAATAGACGGTGTAGGAACTCCAGCCAGAAAATCTGTTTGAAATCCTTTAGTTCCATCCAGAAGTTTACCACGCGAAATTCCGGTGTATTACGATAAGCGTCGAAAATTTCTGCCCACGCAGAAGCACTTAGTGGTGGCAGCCAACCCGTAACAGGTTTCCAGTCAACCATTGAAAGGCCTGATTCTGTGAGGCGGGTGATACCGCCCAAAAGCGCCATGCAAAAGACAAGCGTGCAACATGCAAAGAGCCAGTAGCGAATGGCCCGTCGGGGAGTGGCGTAACGGACAAACTTCATCAAATTCCTACTAGCTGGCTCTTGACCGGGTAGCAACGGTATGCGGCATTTTGCCCTAACGTAACGCCGGGCAATCATCGACCGGCGTGGCCTTTAACTAAACAAGAAAGTCCCGCGTGGTGGCAATCGCATCCTTTAGTCCTGTCCGAATTACCTCAACGTTCTCAGGAAATGCGCCCATCATTCTTGAAGGCGTCATAGGGTCCAGCAAGACGAAGACACCGGTATCGGTTTGCCGGCGAATAAGGCGCCCATAGGCCTGTTTTAGCCGCAGACGCGTGATTAAATCGTCATACCGGGACTGGCTGAATTCCTTTCGCCGCGCCCGGTGAAGGATTGTAGGGCGTGGCCAGGGAACGCGATCAAACACGATCAATCTCAGGTTTTGCCCCGGCACATCAATGCCGTCGCGGACGGCGTCGGTGCCCAGAAGGCAGGATCTTTCTTCGGCACGGAAGATATCGACAAGGCTACCCGTGTCCATTCGATCAACATGCTGTGCGAGCAGCCGGTATCCAGCATCTTCAATCGTTGGGGCAATGATTTCATGCACGCCCCGCAGGCGGGAAATTGCGGTGAACAGACCCAGAGCGCCACCACCGGCCGCGAGGAATAATTCCCGATAAGCGGTAGCTACCTGGGTCAGATCGTCTTTGCGCACGTCTGTGACGACAAGCACGCGTGTTTGCGAGGTGTAATCAAAAGGCGATGTCATCTGAGCACGTAACGGCGGAGCCTTGAAATGTACTGTTCCAGTCCGTGCCTCCGCGGTTTGCCAATCGATTTCCGTGTTGCCAGTGTTGTCGCGCAATGTTGCGGATGTGATTACAATCCCATGCGCTGCGTCCGCAACAGTTCTGGCAAACGGTATCATTGGGTCTATCCAGTGGCGATGCATTCCAATATCCACATCGCGTCCGCTTGAACGGGTTACCCTAAACCAGTCCACGAACTCCTGCGGGCAGCCATCCGCAAGTCCTGCGAGCATCGATCCCCAAACTACGATGTCCCTGTCCGCTCGCCGACTCAGGCCCCGGCTTACGCTTTCAATCCGGTTCCGGTTCGGTGTTTTGAGCTCGGTGCTGCGCTCATCCAGCACACTCATCAGCCGATCCGACAATGCCTGCATCGGTTGGGCAAGCGAGGCGAGTTTGTCTCCCAGTTCCCGCGCGCTGTCGAGCAGCCTGGGAACGGGGTGCTCTGTCCCGATTTCGAGATCGTACGGCGATTGGGAGTTCTTGGCGCGTGCGTAGACCTGTTGGCGGACACAGGCCAAGAATGTCTCGGTCACGCCACTTGCTGTACCTTCAGCGATGCGTTGGTTCCATCCGGGACCGGGCAGGATGCTGGCAGCCCTAATAATTGCATCCACTGATTTCATGGTTGGTTCATCAAGCAAAGCCACATCCTCTATCCGGCTAAGCAATCCACGGGTACGTGTTTTTCGGCCATCCTCCGCTCCCAGAAGCCAGTGTCGAAGGTCCATACCCTCCTGCCCGGTCAGTTGTGTGGAGAACGCACTGTCTGCGGCGTCGAAAAGGTGGTGCCCCTCGTCGAAGATCAGTCGGTTGGGAATTGGACCGTCGTCCTGTGCCCCTGTCGCGATATGGGATAGCACAAGGGCGTGGTTGGCAATGACAATTTCTGCCCGTTTTGCTCGCCGCACCGTCTTTTCGACGAAGCATTTGTGATAATGGGCGCAGGCAGAATAAATACATTCGCCGCGTCTGTCGGTCATGCCGACCGTATTACTTGTGCCTGCAAGATCGATTAACCAAGGCGGAAAATCGCCGCCTCCGATATCTCCGTCTCGAGTGACTTCTGCCCAGCGTGCCAACAACCCGAGGCCGACCGCGTTTGCCGGACGATCCCGCAACCCTGCAACCGCTTCTTCGAAGTTTAGAAGACACAGATAATTTTCCCGTCCCTTGCGGATGACGACTTTGCGTTTCTTGATTGCCGGGTCGGGGTGGAGCTGTTTTAATTCATCATCTATCTGGCGTTGAAGATTTCGAGTAAACGTGCTGATCCAGACTGTTCCCTGGTTTTGCTCCACCCAAAGGCTTGCAGGTGCAATATATCCCAGTGTTTTGCCCACGCCGGTGCCGGCTTCTGCTATAACTGTTTGGGGCACCCCTATTTCATCGCGTGGGGCAAATGCATGGCTTACTGCGGAAGCATAGTCACCTTGTTGGGGTCGATCTTCCGCCCCTTTTCCGACCATGCTGGCAAGCCGCGCGCGTGCATTGTCTGGCGCGACTGGCAGATTGCCGGGTTGTCCATCGGAGGCATATTCAGACCATTCGGGAAGCCGCCGCCAGATTTCCAGCGCAGTTATGCTGTTATCACTGAATTCTGGTGGTGTTTCAGAACGGAGGGCACGTAAAACAAGCGGGGACCATCCCCAGTTCGCCGCCTCCATCGAACGTGCTATTTCTGCTATTCGGTCGCGGCCCGGACCGGGGCTCATTGAGATCAGTTCGGTGAGCAGAATGCCACCCAAAAACTGCAAATTTTCGGCTTGGTCCTCTAGTTCGTCAGGAAGATTAAATCCGAGTGCCATTGACAACCCCGATACAGTTGGCTGGCAAACATTTGCAGGCCGGACGAAAGCGTAAAGTTCGAGTAGATCGAGAGCCAGAAATGAGGATGTCTTTAGGCGCCGCGCTGTTGTCGGTAGGTGGCAGACAATCGGTATTGTTCCATCTGATATTAACGCTGCTGCCGCCGCCTTTGACATGGCTCGCAAATTGCCAGCTGCATCTGCGAGAACGGCGCGCCGGTGGTCCACCGCCAGAGCGGGAATATCCAGTCGCCTTTTAACCTGGCTGTTGTTGGTCGGTTCCTCTGTCATACATTTTTCTTGATGGGACATTTGTCCACTGTAGGTCGTGATCTTGGAGTTTTGCCAGCATTTTCATGTGGTTTATCTGATAATGGAGTCGGACAGAAGCGCGCCTACACCCGCTCGCTAAGCCAGATTGCCAGGCGGGATCCTTTTTTTATTATCCTGGACAGGATTTCGTATCCCGGCGCCAGTTTGGCTTCGTGGTCAAGCGCCGTATCACGATGCTCCAACTCATCGTCGCGGAACTTCTCAATAACCTCTCGGAGTTCGGCTTCATCGTCTCCAAGAGCTTCCGCCTGTTTTGCATAGTGTTCCTCGATCACTTCTTCCACCGCTGAAGTGCAGGCCATTGCCGCACGTTCCCCCATCAGCGCGGTGGTTGCACCCAATGCAAACCCCGCTGCGTGCCAGAAGGGCAACAAGGCGGTAGGGCGTACGCGGCGGTCGCTGACCAACGTTTTGAATTTTTCAAGGTGTTCCCGTTCTTTATCGGCCATCTCGCTTATGATTTTTGCTGAGTCCGATTTTCCCAGGACCGATAGCTGCCCTTCGTAGATGCGGACCGCCCCATACTCTCCCGCATGATCAACCCGGACAAAGCGTTCCAGCATTTTTTCCTTGGGAAGATCGCCTGGGAGGATGCCGTGCTCGGTACGGGCCTTGCCTCGGGGCTTTGTCTCTTGGCTCATTCAGTCTTTTCGCGCAGCTGGCGTAATCCTGCAAGCCCGCAAATCAATGCCAGTAACGTCGACACCAGTGCGTTCCATGCGGCAATAGACAGCCCGAACAGTGACCAAGGGATTTCATCGCAACGCACAGGACGTGTTGCTAAGAGAAGATTGCGAAGCTTGTCTACAGATTGTACCTCGTTGAGAGTTGCGTCCCCGGAACAGGAGATTGGTTCCTGTATCCAGTGTTGTTCGATGCCGACATGATATAATGCGATGCACGCACCGACGCTGAATGCAATTGCCCCCAGCCAGCTTAGGAGCATGCGTTCTTGAGGTCGGTCAAACCAGAGCAACGCACCCATGCCGATTACGATTACCACGCCATGCGGTATCCGCTGCCAAAGACAAAGGTCACAGGGTGGGAGGTCTCCCCAATGCTGTGATAACAGTGCAATGACGAGCGCAGCAGCAGAGGCGCCCATGGCCCAAAGCGGGACCGTCCTGTCCCGGATTGTAATGCCCGCGAATTTCATGTGTTTACCTTCATATCAGGTATTTGATGCTCAAAAAACCACCGATTAAGAGAATGCAGAAAATTATAAAGACCATACCAAGGCGTTTTTCGACAAATTGTCGGACCGGCTGCCCTATCCAGTAAAGCAGGGTGGCAACGAGGAAGAAACGCATGCCGCGAGCGATGACTGACGCTACTGCAAAGGTACTGAAATCGAGATTGGTAACGCCACTGGCGATAGTAATTACTTTGTAGGGAAACGGTGTGACTCCTGCGATAAATACTATCCAGCCACCGTACTCATTATACCGGGTCTTGAAGTCCAAAAATTTTGTACTGTATCCATATAAATCCATGATTGGTCGACCGACTCCCTCATAGAAGACCGCGCCGATGGCATAGCCGAGCATACCGCCCAGAACGGACGCGATTGTGCAAACCGCAGCGTAACGCCATGCCCTGGCGCGCGCGGCCAGTATCATCGGGATCAGGAGTACGTCTGGCGGAATTGGAAAAACCGAGCTTTCGACGAATGCCACCGCCGCAAGGACCCACACCGCGTTTTTCCGGTTGGCCAGGTCCATCGTCCAATTGTACAAGCGCTGCAGCATACCCAGACGATAACATTGCCCTTACCAAAAAACAGGCTTTAAACCCCAGCCGCATAGAACCCTGTCTTCACGGCTGGTATCGCCGCTGTGAACTTCATGGACACAGGTGAATTTGCTGGGTTTCAAGGACTGAGGGTCGATTAGGTCTATGTTTTGGAGGAGAGGCTTGACGTCAATTACGATCACTATATAAGCAAATCGCGAGCGGGCGTGGCGGAATTGGTAGACGCAGTGGATTCAAAATCCACCGGTGGCAACACCTTGGGAGTTCGAGTCTCCCCGCCCGTACCATCGTTTAAGCTATTTTAACCTGAGGCCTTCCGTCCGGTCAGGCTGCGTCACCTGTTCTTTTCGTCTACTAGGTCACGCTTTCCTGTTGAAATATCGAAACGATTACCGTCGATGTCGAATGCAGCATGCTCCACAAACGGCCTGTCCAGGTTTGGATTTTCTGTTCTGGGGTCAAACGGGTCTAGTCCCAGAGCATTCATTTTTGAATAAATTTCCGTCTTTTCATTTGGAGAAATCGTGATCCCATAATGGTTAATACCCGTTTTCTGATTTGGTACATTGTTTTGATGGATAAGGGCAATGTCCATATACCCGTCTGTAATCCAGACATCCCCTTGGCTATGTCCAGTTATCTCCATTCCATAAACATCCACGTAGAAGTTACCTAAACGTTCGGGATCGTCTGATATAATTGCTATATGACGAATTTTTACCATTTGGTTTCTCCATCTTGCTGGCTGTAAGTTTCGTTAATAAAGGGCGATGGGGAAACTACTCATCTCACCCGGAGAACAATCTTCCCTCGGCGCTACCCATGTGATGAGTTTGGACTAATTTGGCACCTCGCCCAGTACCGTTGTACGGTACATTTCGCGGCGAAAACCTTCGTGGTCGTTAAAAGCGTGGTGAAGGCAAAGTCGGTTATCCCAAATCACGAGGGTATTGGGTTCCCATCGAAGGCGGCAGGTGAATGCAGGCTGGGTTACGTGGTTGCGCAGAAACTGCAGCATCGCATCGGCTTCTGTTTGCGTCATGCCTTCAATGGAAACGGCATACGAGTCGTCGACATATAACCCTTTTTCACCTGTAACGGGGTGGGTCCGCACCAGTGGGTGGAACGCGCCGGTGATCATCGGCTCTGGATCAAATTTCAAGGGTGTTCCGCCAAGGCTTTTTTCGCCAAACTTTTCGGTTCCTTTGCGAACTTCCTCCAGAACCGTTCGCGCCGACATATGTATTTTCAGTTCTGACAAAACCTTCTTCATTGTGTCGCTTAGAAAAGCATACGCGAGCGCAGTATTGGTCCACATGGTGTCGCCACCATAGGGCGGAATATCTTTGCCAAATAAAATTGTAATTGCCGGCGGGCGCGGCAAAAACGGCGAATCTGTGTGCCATGCCCCACCAAAAATCATGTGGGCTTTGGAATCCGCTTCCTTGAGTACGGGCTGAATCTCTGGGTGACCCTCCACACCTGGGGTATACGCGTCTTTGCCAAACTCCCCAAAACCCTGTGTAAAACTTTCCTGATCGGAATGGGAAATATCCTGATTACGAAAAAAAATCATTTTGTGATTGTAGAGGGCGTCCGCTACCTCCGCGAAGCTGTCGTTGGTTAGATTGCGGATATCTATTCCCTGTATTTCGGCGCCCATTGCGGCACCAAGCGGGGTTACGGTGATGTGTATGTAATCTTTCGTGTGGTTTGAGAAAGCGCCGGTCGGATGAATATGCATAACATTTCCTCAATCTCTCACTTCTTAAATTTAACCGTGCTGGGTACCCTATTGGAATAAGGGTTGGTGGGGCGGTGGCTTTAGCCTTGGTCGCCCCGGCACCAATTACTAGGGCATATCCGCAGTCTCCGCGGCAGTGGCAGTAGCGACGCTGTCCCGAGCGCTACACCGATCATAATACGCTGAAACATTTTGCAGGCTGGAAAGGTCGTATTTTGCTGGTTTGGTCCAGTTTAGGATTGCCGTGGCGTAGGAATCCGCGACGCTGTACCGGTCGCCCATCAGGTAATTTCTGCCTTCAAGTTGGTCATTAACGAAATCCAGCCGAACATCAAGGCGCGCTCGTGCCACCGGCCGGTATTCCTCCGGAATGTTTGGAAGAAATAGCGGCGGTAGGTTCTTGTGTAACTCCGAACCTATGAAGCTGAGCCAATCCTGTACTTTATAGCGTTCGATTGTGCCCGCGGCGGAAATAAGGTTTTTATCAGGAACCAGATCTGCGAGGTACTGCAGGATTACCCCACATTCACTTATTCCTATTCCGTCTTTGGTTTCGATATAGGGAACATAACCCTTCGGATTTTTTGCCAGAAAGTCAGAGCCATCCGGAAGGGTTTTTTCTCGTAGGTTTACGGCGATTAGTTCGGGGTCAATACCGAGTTCCCGCATAGCGATGTGTGGGGCGAATGAACAGGTACCTTTTGTATAAAACAGTTTCATGCAGTTTTTCCTTTGCGGTGGTTCCTCTGGTTGTCCTGGTTTTTGGTTGGGCGCATTGTTGCCCCCAACTTCCTTCTGCCTGACATCCATGTAAAAAGTATTACGGGTTCAACTGAAGCAATCGCCTCCATTTACCGCTATATACTGGCCGGTCATAAAGTCACTTTCTGGTGAAGAAAGAAAGATCATCGTACCGGTCAGGTCCTGCGGCACCTGTTCACGCTTTATGGAACGTGAGGCGATGACCAAGCTCTTGTCGTGATCACCTTCGGGGCCCCAGTCAATAACCGCTTCACTCATCGTCAAACCAGGCGCCAGGGTGTTTACACAGATATTGTCGTCACCAAGCTCTCGGGCCAGAACGCGGGTTAAGGCAAAGACCCCACCCTTTGACGTCACGTAGTGGGACATGAAGGGAACGCCTTTTAGAATGGTATCGGACCCAATATTGATGATTTTGCCATACTTCTGGTCGCGAAACACGCGGACTACCGCTCGACACATCAACAGCATGCCACGGACGTTCACGGCCTGCACCCTGTCCCAAAGATCCATGTCTATCTGGTCAAACGGTTGGGGCTGTAGTGTTCCAAAAACTGCAGCGTTGTTAATTAGTATGTGGAGCCCTCCGAACCTTGCGACCACTTGGTCGACAAGCCTAAGGGTCGCTTTTTCATTGCTTATATCGCATTTGAAGGCCGCGATCTCTGCGTCCGGCAAATCTTTGGCAATCCGCTGTACAGCGGAATCGCATTCAAGCACGTCAACGACAGCGACTTGGGCCCCTTCATTTGCCAGCGCCCTTGCGTAGGCAGCGCCTATCCCCTGCGCGGCGCCTGTCACTATTGCCGTTTTGCCTTCGAGTTTTTCCATAGGTAGCCCTCTTAACTATACCGGTAAAAAAATCGCATGCTTTGGCACAGACAGTAAAGACCTGTACCCGATTGTTCGGTATAAAAAATTATGAAAAGCCACTTAAAGGTTTTACCCTCACTTTTTTATTAAGCAGGGGGTCCAATTTTTGGGTGCGCTTCAAGCGGCGTATTCGGACCGAAATTGATTAATAACCATTCAAAGTTCTGCAGGCACACGGGGTTCAGTACGGTATTGACCGGGATAATCTTGGCGGGTTTTCGATAATCTGTTGGCCAATTAAACTGTGGCCGCGTCTCGCGATGGATGGCGACTAAATGGGCCTGCTTAACCAACCCGGAACGGGGGAACGATGATTGATCCCAAGCTCTTCAAGTTTGACACTCTCAGCCTGCATGCGGGCCAGCAACCGGACCCTGCTACCGGCGCTCGCGCACAACCGATCTATCAGACCACGTCATATGTTTTTCAGGATACTGACCAGGCAGCGGCGTTATTCAATCTGGAACGTGCGGGCCACATTTACTCACGGATTTCCAATCCCACTGTTGCAGTGTTTGAAGAACGTATCGCTGCCCTCGAAGGCGGGTTGGGCGCAGTGGCGACCGCTTCAGGGCAGGCGGCGCTGCACCTCGCAATTGTAACGCTGATGGGGCAGGGAGGGCACTTGGTATCCTCTTCCTCAATCTACGGTGGCAGCTACAATATGTTCTATCACACGCTGCCACGCTTCGGGATAACAACAACTTTCGTTAATCCGCGGGAACCGGACGCATTTGCAGCAGCAATAAGGCCAGAGACGCGATTGATATTTGGGGAAACACTAGGCAACCCCGGTCTTGAAGTGATGGATTTGCCGAGGATCGCAGAGATTGCCCACAAACACGGTATTCCGATGATGATCGACAATACGTTCGCAACTCCGTATTTATGTCAGCCCTTCAGGTATGGGGTCGATATTGTGATGCATTCAGCCACCAAATTTCTTGGAGGGCACGGGACATCGGTCGCTGGTGTGATAGTTGATTCCGGGGGGTTTGACTGGGAAAGGTCTGGTAAATTTCCGACCCTGACCGAGCCCTATGAGGGTTATCACGGACTGAATTTTGCGGAGGAATTTGGTCCCGCCGCGTTTATTATGCGGGCTAGAGCCGAGGGTTTGCGCGATTTTGGCGCAACACTTAGTCCCACCAACGCCTTTAATATCCTCCAGGGGGTCGAGACACTCCATGTGCGCATGGAAAGGCATGTTGCAAATGCTCGGCGGGTAGTCAGTTTTCTGGGTAGCCACGATGCTGTGGACTGGGTGACCTGGCCGGAACGGGACGAGCATCCGGACAGGGAGCTTGCGGCAGTTCTGTTGCCCAAAGGGCCTGGCGCCATCTTTTCATTCGGTATCAAAGGCGGACGCCAAGCCGGTCGCGAATTTATCGAACGGCTTAATCTGTTTTCGCACCTCGCCAATGTAGGCGACGCAAAGTCATTGGTAATTCATCCTGCATCAACTACGCACCAGCAGATGGACGCGGCATCTCTCAAGACGGCGGGGATCGGGGAAGATCTGGTGCGTCTTTCCATCGGCCTCGAGGACGCTGATGATTTGATCACAGATCTTGATCAGGCGCTCAAAACCGCCCAGCGTGCCACCCGCGTAAAGGCGTCTGAAAAATGAGGCTCAAGATTGACGGCAAAGTGGTGTTTGCTGCAACCGGTGGGAAACCGTTTGACCCGACCTTGCCTCTGGTGATCTTCGTTCACGGCGCAGGGTTGGATCATACCGTCTGGGCCATGCAAACTCGCTGGTTTGCGTGGCACGGTTATTCAGTGATGGCCCTGGATCTGCCGGGGCATGGAAAGTCGGAGGGACCTGGTTTTGGTTCTGTTGAAGAAATGGGGGCCTGGTTAAACCGTGTCATAGAGGCAACCGGGGGAAAAACCATTTCACTTGCTGGGCATTCTATGGGCTCATTCGTGGTTCTTGCGGCCACAGCCGATGCGGGCGAGAGAATTAAAAGGCTTGCTCTACTTGGCATAGGCGCAGAGATGCCGGTGCATCCTGATCTTCTGTCTGCGGCCAAAGAGGATAATCCTGCGGCCTGGGATATGATTGTGTCGTGGGGTTTTGGCAAACCCGCTCATTTTGGCCTCAATCGCGCACCTGGCTTGTGGATGCAGGGTGGCGGACGTTCGTTGCTGGCACGAAGCGCTGATGGGGTGCTGGGCAAGGATATGAATGCCTGCGACGCCTACAAGGGTGCGGTTTCTGCTGCGGCAAAGATTGTTTGCCCCACTTTGGTCGTGTCGGGAAATCGAGATCAGATGACCCCACTAAGAGCCGCGATGCCGGTTGCGGAGGCCATCGACGACGTGACAACGGTAGTCGTTAAAAACTGTGGCCACATGATGATGCTTGAGAAACCGGATGAGACACTTGATGCCCTGATAGCGGCGTTCTAATGACTTCCCCAGAGATTGTCTGCAATACTGTTTAGACCGAACCTGGAATTACAATCGTCGCTGGTAGCGATAAGGGTAATCAAGATGAACTTCCCCGATGCTTGAAGCTGGCGTCAAAACAATCGATAACTTCGATTACGTCATCGTAGGCGCGGGCACGGCAGGTTGCGTTCTGGCGAACCGGCTGAGCGCTGACCCGGATGTGAACGTTCTGTTACTCGAAGCTGGCGGCAAGGACAATTATATCTGGATCAGAATTCCTGTCGGTTACCTCTATACGATGGGTAATCCGCGCACGGACTGGTGTTTGCAGACTGAACCCGAACCGGGACTGAACGGGCGTACACTTTCCTATCCGCGGGGTAAAACCCTGGGAGGCTGTTCCGCCATCAACGGTATGATCTATATGCGAGGTCAGTCCAGTGACTATGATCAGTGGCGCCAGATGGGTAACAGTGGCTGGGGGTGGGAGGACGTACTACCCACATTTCGGTACTCGGAGGATTATTTTGGCGGCGAGAGCGACCTGCACGGCGTGGGCGGCGAATGGCGGGTGGAGAAACAACGTCTTTCATGGGAAATTCTCGATGCGTTTCACGAAGCCTGTGTTCAGGTAGGCATTTCCAGTACCAGTGATTTCAATCAGGGTACCAATGAAGGTGTTGGCTATTTTCAGGTTAACCAGAAGCGCGGCGTCCGTTGGAGTGCGGCCAATGCCTTTCTTCACCCAGTAAAACACCGGGCAAACCTGACAGTCCTCACCCACGCTCAGGCAAAAAAGTTGACGGTTTCGGATGGCCGTGTGACCGGTGTGGATTTCTGGCTCGACGGCGTGGACGCCCATGCGGATGCCGCTCGCGAAGTTGTGCTTGCGTCCGGTTCGGTCGGCTCGCCACAAATTTTGCAGCTCTCTGGTATAGGTCCCGGTGCCCTTTTGAAGGAACACGGTATAGGTCTCGTGCATGAACTACCGGGGGTTGGGGAAAATTTGCAGGATCACTTGCAAATTCGCGCAGTTTACAAGGTACAGAATGTAAAAACCCTCAACGAAAGGGCCAACAGTCTATTCGGCAAGGCAGGGATGGGGCTGGAATACCTATTCCTAAAACGTGGACCAATGACGATGGCACCCAGCCAGCTTGGGGTTTTCACGAAGTCGGACGATTACCTGAAAACACCAAATCTGCAATATCATGTGCAGCCACTGTCCCTCGACAGGTTTGGTGGTCCACTGCATCCGTTCCCGGCCATTACTGCGTCGGTGTGCAACCTGCGGCCTGATAGCCGCGGCCAAATTCGCATCATTAGCCCCGATGCACGCACCGCCCCGTCGATCCGCCCCAACTATTTGTCAGCTGAAACAGATCGCCAGATCGCTGCGAACGCGCTGAAGCTGACGCGCAGGATTGTCGCCGCGCCTGCCATGGAAAAATTCGAACCAGAGGAATATCTGCCCGGCCCGCAGGTTGCGAGTGACGAAGATCTGGCCAGGGCGGCCGGGGATATTGCGACTACGATCTTTCATCCGGTAGGAACCTGTAAAATGGGTCGGGATGATCTGGCCGTGGTAGATGATCACTTGCGTTTGAGGGGCCTGCAGGGTCTGCGTATCGCAGACGCGTCTATCATGCCCACGATCACATCCGGCAACACCAATTCACCGACAATCATGATCGCAGAAAAAGCGGCCAAGATGATGAAGGAAGACTGCGTTGCATGAATGAAAACCTGTATGCCGGGATCGTTGAGGCCGGGCCTACCGCCGCTGCTGCATTCGATATTACATCCTTGGATCAGAATTTCTATGAAAACCCCTATCCCATCTTTCACGCACTGCGTCGCTATGCGCCGGTCCACAGAATGCTGTCAGGGGCCTGGTTCCTAACCCGCTACGCGGATCTCGATGCCGCCTATCACGATCCCGTCCTGTTTTCCTCGGACAAGACAGTCGATTTCCGTAGGACAATGGGCAAAACGTCGCTATACGAACACCATACAACCAGCCTCGTTTTCAGTGACCCACCGCGGCATACGAGGGTACGAAAACGCCTCGCCCCGGCATTTACACCGCGTGCACTGAGGGCATTGGTACCGCGGGTGGAAAAAGTCGTCGCCACGTTATTGGACGAGGTCGCGGAAATGGAATCATTTGACCTGTTGCACGACTATGCCATGAGGCTGCCGATTGAATTGATTGGCGACATGCTCGGCGTTCCAGCGGAAGATAGGCCAAAATTGTCACCCTGGGCGGTGGCCATCTTTGGCGGGCTGGAGGCCGATCTGTCGCCGGTAGAGCGCGATAACGCTACAAAGGCCGTAGACGATTTTAAAGAACATCTACGCTGGCTTATCGTCGAGCGAGAGAAAAACCCTCTATCAGGCGATACGGGCGAGGTGCTATCCAAACTGGTTGGGTTGGACGTAGACGGGAAATCATTGACTGAGGGGGAACTGCTGCACAATTGCATTTTCCTGCTTAACGCGGGGCATGAGACCACGGCAAACACGGTAACCAATGGTATTGACGCACTGCTGCGATTTCCAGATCAAATGGCGGTATTGCGAGCTAACCCGGATCTTATCGCGTCCACAATCGAGGAAGTTTTGCGGTTAGAAAGTTCGGTCCAGCTCAACAATCGCAAGCTCACGGCCGATGCCGAAGTTGGTGGTGTGTTAATGAAGAAGGGCGACTACATATGGCTCTGTATAGGTGCCGCAAACCGTGATCCGGAGGAATTTTCCGATCCCGATATCATGGATATTGGTCGAGAACCCAATCGCCACCTTTCTTTCGGGTCGGGCATTCATGCTTGCGCTGGCATGTCGCTGGGACGGATGGAAGCACGCATTGCACTGCTGGGCTTCGTGCAGCGGTTTTGCGCAATCGAACCGACCAACGAGGCCGTCCGTCACCCGCGCGCCCGGTTTCGTGGATTCATAGACTACCCGATCTCAGTGTCGGAAAAAATGACTTCGATTGACGCTTAACGTTTCGGCCCTTAGGTTTCGGCCCCTCTGAAACATGAAAAAGGATCGCGCAATTGGCCGATCACAAGGCACTCGGGGCGGCCGCTAAGGCATGGCCGTTCGCGGAGGCACGCACAATCGTCGAACGTGTTGAAGAAACCACGCCCGATAAAGGATACGTGCTGTTCGAGACCGGTTACGGACCATCGGGGCTGCCGCATATCGGCACGTTCGGCGAGGTCGTGCGCACAACAATGGTGCGGCACGCATTCGAGGCGGTTTCCGATATTCCGACCAGGCTATTTGTTTTCTCAGACGATATGGACGGGCTGCGAAAGGTACCTGAAAACGTGCCGAAGCAGGATATGATGATGGAACATCTTGGAAGACCGCTGAGCAGCGTGCCCGACCCATTTGGCACTCACGACAGTTTTGGTGCCCACAACAACGCGCGACTGCGGTCTTTTCTCGATGCGTTTGGTTTTGACTACGATTTCAAAAGTGCATCCGAATGCTACAGGTCTGGCTTGTTTGACAATACCCTGCTTGCGCTGTTGCAGCGCTACGATTCGGTAATCGATACCATCCTGCCGACCTTGGGTCCGGATCGCCAGGCAACCTACAGTCCATTTCTTCCCGTTTGCGAAAAAACCGGACGCGTGCTGGAGGTCAAAGTAACCGAACAGAATGTGAATGCTGGTACCATAGTTTACAGGAATGAAGAGGGCACTCTAGTCGAAACACCTGTTACCGGTGGCCACTGCAAGCTGCAATGGAAAGCCGACTGGGCGATGCGATGGACAGCGCTGTCGGTCGATTACGAAATGTCCGGCAAGGATCTTATTGATTCCGTTCGACTGTCGAGCCGTATTTGTCAGATTCTTGGCGGCCGTCCGCCGCAAGGGTTTACCTATGAGCTGTTTCTCGATGAAAACGGTGAGAAGATTTCAAAGTCCCGCGGCAACGGGCTGTCGGTAGAGGATTGGCTGGAATACGCTACCCCGGAAAGTCTCGCACTTTACATGTTTAACTCGCCTAGAAAGGCCAAGCGCCTGTTTTTTGATGCCATCCCGCGGCATGTCGATGATTATCTGACGCATTTGAAAAAATATGTTGGGCAGGACGACGCGGCGCAATTGGAAAACCCGAGCTGGCACATTCATAATGGCGAACCACCCGCACCTGAAAGCCATGTCTCCTTCGGACTTCTGCTAAACCTTGCAAGCGTCTGCAATACCGAAGAACCTGCCGTGCTATGGGGCTTTATCAGCCGCTATGCATCGGACGTGACGCCAGAGACCGCGCCCATCCTGAACAAACTTGTTGGCTATTCGATCGCCTATTACAGGGATTTCGTAAAACCCAACAAAACCTATCGTGCTCCGAGTGACATGGAGCGGGCTGCATTAAAAGATCTGGTTTCGTCATTAACCAACCTGCCCGCCGACGTGGATGCCGAAACCATCCAGACCAAGGTTTACGAGATCGGCAAGAACCACGAGTTTGAAAATCTCCGGGACTGGTTCAAGGCACTTTATGAAGTTCTTCTGGGCCAGAGTCAGGGACCCCGTTTCGGCTCATTCGTCGCGCTTTATGGCAAGGACGAAAGCGTTGCCCTGATCGACCGCGTGCTGGCCGGTGAAAGTGCTGCCGGGAAATAGGCGCAATTCGCATTTAACGCTTCTTTCGCTTTCTCCCCAACCGCAAGGGCCGTTATTCAGGAGTTTGGCGAGGAGTGTGTTTTTGGATCTCGGTTAGTTTCTATTCCAGCCAATCCCCAGACGGGCGTAGTTCGGCATAAAAACCTTGCCGTCTTTCCGATAGGGCTCAAACGCCTTGTGCAGCGTATCCATCAAATTTTCCTGGGCCTGTTTGTCAAGTCCTTCGATCTCGTCGGAATAACCCCGGATAAGGGCACGGTTGATGTAATTGTCCAGATCGTCAACCGGGCGCATGTAACGCACTTCGCGTTCTTCGGTTCGCGTGAAACCCGCGGTGTCAAGAATTTTGATTAGTGATCCCGGGGCGCTCAGACAGTGTCGTTGTGAGATGGGGCCCTCATTTTCGCCCATTGTGGCTGCAACGGCACGTCGGATAAAAAAAAACGGCGGGTTTTCGTTGTATGGACCCCACACCATATAGCCAACCCGTCCCCCCGGTTTTAGCACGCGCAGGGCTTCCGCCGCGGCCGCGATCCTGTCTTTGGGAAACATCAGGCCAAAGCGGCAGGTGACGCAATCAAATTTGTTGTCGCTGAAACCCAGAACCGTCATGTCCGACGCGGCAAAGTTAATTTCTTTGAGCCTTAGATTGACCGCCCTCGTTCGTGCAGTGACCAGCATTTCCGGTGTTAGATCGCTGGCGGTGATTGAGCCGACGCCATCCAGCGTCAGTCCAATGCTGATAGCTGGGTCTCCTGTGCCAGAGCCTATATCGAGCACCCGCTCGCCGGGTTTGATACCCATGTTTTTGATTAAAAGTTGATTGAGCGTGTCGTCAGATGATTTTCCTTTTGCGGCAGTGGCTGTCCAAGCTTTGCTCCTTTCCTTCCAGTGGTCACGCTTGGTGTCGTTTTCGTCGTTCATGGAATTTTCTTGTCACCGTCCCGTTTTGCGAATTCAAAATATAGCTCGCGGGTTCGACATGCGACCGGGCCAATCTCATAATGTGTGTCGGCAACCTGAATCACGGGTTGGATCTTGGAATAATTGCCGGTCAGGAATACTTCATCGGCTTTTGCAAGGTCGTCCAGTGTCAGCGTGCATTCCTGAATTTCGTGTCCGTCTTCGACCAGTAGTTCGATCACCCGTCGCCGTGTGAGACCCGACAGGAACGTACCGTTTGGCATCGGTGTCTGGACCACCGAATTGCGCACGATGAACAGGTTGTTGGTGGCAAACTCCGCCACGTTTCCCACGCCGTCGAGCACCACAGTAGTGTCGAAGCCTTGTGCCCGCGCCTCCGCCAACATTCGGCCAACATTTGGATATAGGCACGATGCCTTGGCGTTAGTCGGCGCCATTTCGGGGTTCGGCCGGCGAAAACCTGATATCATCGCTCTCACACCACTCCAGGCAGGCATCGGGGCCTCGAAGACGGTCATGATACATTGGGTCGAATCTGTGTTGGGCGCGACAAACCCTTCTTCGAAATACATCATCGGACGAATATAGAGCTCAGCGTTTGTTGGAAATTTTTCGATACCTTCCCAGGCCAGCGCGATCAACTCTTCCTTTGTGACGGGGCTTGTCATTTGGAATGCGCTGCCGGATTCTATTAGTCGTGCACAGTGCCGGTCGAGGTCCGGCGCTAGGCGGCCAAATGACCGTGCGCCGTCAAATACCGAAGAAGCCATCCACCAGGCATGACTCATCGGGCCAAGCATGGGTTGATTGCCTTTGAACCAGTCACCATTTTTCCAGGTAAAGGACTCGCGTTCCATCAAGCCAGGGCGTCCGGATCTATTGTGTCTCCGGACTGCTGTTCGCGGAATGCCTTTGCATAGGCATGTATACGGACGACCATCGCATGAAGTCCGTTTGCGCGGCTACCGCTGAGATGCGAGCCGAGTTGAAGGACTTCAAAGAATTCCGGCGGCGTGCCAATTATCTCTTCCGGCGTGCGGCCGGAATAAACCCGCAACAACATAGCGATCAGCCCGCGCACAATCATCGCATCGGAATCGGCATCAAAATGGATATGTCCATCTTCCTGACGTGCATAAAACCATACCTGCGACTGGCAACCCGGGACCCTATGGGCGTCATCTTTCTTTTCGTCTGGCAGGCCCTCCAGCGCCTTACCCAATTCAATAATGTATTCGTAGCGCTGTATCCAGTCATCGAAAAATTCGAATTCATCGACGATTTCCTTGGTGGTTTTGTCTATCGCTGGATGTTCGGTCATCGCGTGGATATAATCAGGAATTGGCGCCTGATCAATCCGATCAAATCAAATTTTTCACCCTGTCGATTCGCGATAGTCTAAAGGAACACCACTCTGAAAGGTGCCCCGTGTGACTGGTATGTATTCACATTTTCTCTCTATGCTTCGGCGGTTGCCGCCCGAAGCCGCCCACAAATTGACCGTCGGCGCGCTGGGCATGGGGCTGGGGCCTATTGACCGCACGCTGGATGACCCGGTTCTGGAAACGCAGGTTTGGGGCCTTCGTTTTGGAAATCCAGTTGGCCTCGCGGCTGGATTCGACAAAGGTGCGCAAGTTCCCGATGCGATGATGCGGGCGGGTTTCGGGTTTGCAGAAGCCGGTACTGTTACGCCGCTACCCCAATCCGGAAATCCCAAGCCCCGTATGTTCCGGCTATCCGCCGACAACGCCGCAATCAATCGGCTTGGTTTCAATGGCAAGGGACTGGCGCCTTTTGTAAAGCGGATCGCCCGCCGCGGTCCCGGGCTTGGGCCATTCGGCGCAAATGTTGGAAAGAACAAGGATACAGAGGACGGCGCTGCTGACTATGAAATTGGGATAGAGGCGGTCGCTCCCTACGCTAGCTATCTGGTCACCAATATTTCGTCACCCAACACGCCAGGACTGCGGGCCATGCAGGGGCGGGAACAACTGGCTGATATGATTTACCGGGTTTTGGGCGCCCGCGCCCGGGCGGTACCGGAAAAGGAAAAGCAGCCCCCATTAATCGTAAAGATAGCCCCTGATCTGGACGACGGTGAACGTGCCGATATCGCGGCGGTCATCATAGAGAGTGGAGTCGATGGGATGACAGTGGCTAATACCACCGTTCTACGTCCGTCGCAGATGTTAGATTCCCAAGCCAGCGAGGTCGGGGGTTTGAGCGGCGTTCCGCTGTTTCCAATCGCATTGGAAATTATCGGCGACATGTACCGGCGGACGCATGGAAAAATCCCTATCATTGGTTGTGGTGGGATTTCATCTGGTGCGGACGCCTATCGGATGATCCGAGCGGGTGCGGTACTTGTACAGCTTTACACAGCGCTGGTTTTTTTTGGTCCGCAGCTGATACCGCGGATCAAGGAGGATCTTGCGATTTTGTTGAAAAAAGATGGATTTTCATCTGTTTCTGAGGCGGTGGGTGCCGATATTAGGTTGTCCGGCGCTGATCAAAGTCTATCGGCGGGTAGTTAATCCGCGACCAATATAATGGCGAATAAGCGCGAGGGCTTCGTCTGAATTCCATTCTGCGGGTCCCGTCAGGCGGCCTAGTTCTATACCCTCATGGTTGATGAGAATTGATGTAGGTAGCGACCGTACCTTGCTGGCGAACATCATTTGAGAGTCAGTGTCATGATACAGGGGTAGGGCGTCCAGCCCCAACCTTTCTCGAAATGGACTAATCTTTTCCCAGCCCTTTCGATCTTCTGAGAGTGCTATTACCAGAAAATCTGATACCCCGAGCTTGTTTTGCAGGCCTTCAAGAGAAGGCATTTCTCGGATGCAGGGACCGCACCAGGTGGCCCAAAAGTTTAAGAGAACGACTTTTCCCCGAAAGTCATTTAGGGTAAATCGTCGACCGTCAACATTAGTGAACATTTGGCTGGGAGCAGGGATTGGAGGTTCAGTTGGCTCAAAGTTGACCATCCAGCCGGTGCGCTCGGGTCCTGTATTTGCTTCCACTGACGCGTATGTGCTTGAAACTCCCACAATAATCGCCATTATCGCGGCCATGCGGGAAACGAGTGCGTCGTTTCTTGTTACTTTGAGTGCCAGAATGAATAGGATCATGAGCGAAAAGAAAAATCTTGATGGTGCGCAGAATGCGGGGGGCGGGTCCAACCCGATGTGGGGAGGACGTTTTGCCGTCGCACCGGATGCGCTTATGGAAACCATTAATGCCTCCATCGGTTTTGACAAGGTACTTTATGCCCATGACATTGCTGGATCAATTGCGCACGCACAAATGCTTGGGGATGCTGGTATCCTTTCAAATGCTGATGTGACTAAGATATGTGAAGGGCTGAAAGCCGTTTGTGTAGAGATCGAAACTGGCAAATTCAATTTCAAAACCGAACTTGAAGATATCCACATGAACATTGAGGGGCGACTTGCGGAGTTGATTGGCGAACCTGCGAGACGGCTACATACCGCCCGATCTCGCAACGACCAGGTAGCTACCGATTATAGACTCTGGGTACGTGATGCAATTGATGCGACTGACGACGGGCTGGCAGCGCTACAGACTGCTCTGGTAGATCAAGCGGAAGTGCATGCGGACTGGGTCATGCCAGGGTTTACACACCTTCAGGCCGCACAGCCGGTGACGGTTGGGCACCATCTAATGGCTTATGTTGAGATGTTTGGTCGTGACCGGGGCCGTCTTGCCGACGCGCGGGCCCGTTTGAATGAATCGCCTCTGGGCGCGGGTGCTCTTGCTGGTACTTCGTTTCCGATAAATCGGGAAGCAACCGCGGCCGCTCTCGGTTTCAACCGTCCAATGGCAAACTCTATTGACTCCGTATCGGATAGGGATTTTGTACTAGAATTTCTATCGACCGCGGCTATCTGTGCCGGTCATCTTTCGCGCCTCGGCGAAGAACTGGTAATTTGGGCATCAGCGCAGTTCCGTTTCATACGCTTTTCAGATTCATTTTCTACGGGCTCATCGATGATGCCGCAAAAGCGAAATCCGGATGCGGCGGAACTGATCCGGGGCAAGACTGGACGGGTCGTTGGTGCATTTGTCGCCCTCGCCACTGTGATGAAGGGTGTCCCGTTAGCCTATTCCAAGGACATGCAGGAAGATAAGGAGCCCGCATTTGATGCGGCGGCTACATTGGCAATGTGTCTCGCTGCAGCTACGGGTATCATTGGTGATCTTACGTTTGAACGCCATCGGCTGGCTGAAGCGGCCAAGGAAGGCTTCGCGACGGCCACTGATTTTGCCGACTGGCTGGTTAAGGAGGTGGCTGTGCCGTTCCGTGAATCCCACCATATTACGGGTCGGGTGGTTGCTATCGCGGAGGAACGGGGTTGCGGTCTCGAAGATCTTTCTTTGGAGGACCTAAAATCGGTTGATGCACGGATCACAGAGGGTGTTTTCAAGGTATTGGCGGTCGAAAAATCGGTTCTTAGCCGAAATAGTTATGGTGGCACTTCGCCCGTGAATGTGCGGACAGAGATTGTGCGGGCGAGGAAGCGGTTTTTGTTATGACCATTCGTTGGGTTGTCTTAATTTTTTTCGCGGTCGCCGGAGTTGGGTGCGGGAAGAAGCCCAATGACGTGAAGGCATCGGAAAGCACCTCTGCATACCCCACCATTTATCCTACGTCGCGATGAGGTATCTTCGGTGACGAATGGCTTCGCATATCAGGGCGCAAATCTCCATGCGGAAGATGTGGCAATTGGTGACGTGGCAAAAGAGGTAGGGACGCCGTTCTATTGTTATTCCGCCAAAATCTTTCGTTACCGCTATATTGAGTTTGCAGATGCCTTCTCCCAAATGGATATTCAAATCTGCTATGCGGTTAAGGCAAACAGCAACCAAGCGGTTATCGCACTTTTTGGAGGCCTTGGGGCCGGTGCGGACGTTGTTTCCGAGGGCGAGATGCGCCGTGCTCTAGCGGCGGGCATAGAGCCGGAAAAGATCGTTTTTTCTGGCGTAGGCAAGACCCGAGCCGAATTGTCGGCGGCGGTTGCCGCCAAGTGTGGACAGTTCAACGTCGAATCAGAGCCAGAGCTAGAAGTGTTGGCTGAGGTTGCGGCGCAGAACAGAAAAACTGCGACTGTTGCGTTGCGCGTAAATCCGGATGTTGACGCCGAAACCCATCATAAGATTTCGACAGGGCGTTCCGGCGATAAATTTGGAATTCAGTTTGACCGGATTTTGGACGTCTATCACCACGCGGCTTCTCTTCCGGGTATTAAACCTACTGGCCTTGCAATTCACATTGGCTCCCAATTAACCGGGCTAGCACCGTTTCGTGCGGCATTTGAGAAAATTGCGGACTTGGTCCGGAAACTTCGTGCATCAGGGCATACCGTCGACCGGCTTGACCTCGGTGGTGGACTGGGAATCACATATCAAAATGAAAAACCCCCCTCGCCAATGAAATATGCTCAGCTCGTTATGGAGGTGCTAGGCAAACTTCGCGTAGCGTTCACCCTTGAGCCGGGGCGACGGTTGACCGGAGATGCGGGTATTCTTGTTACCAAGGTAATTTATTTAAAGGAAAGTGGTGGTCGTCGGTTCGCTGTGGTCGATGCTGCTATGAACGATCTTATACGGCCAACGCTTTATGAGGCATGGCACGATATTGATCCCGTCGTTCTGTCTGCCGAAAGGTCTGCAAAGGTGCCAATTGATATCGTGGGCCCTATTTGCGAGACCGGTGACGTTTTTGCTGCGCAACGTGCTCTGCCTCCACTGATCCCCGGTGACCTGCTCGCCGTGAGATCGGCCGGCGCGTACGGAGCGGTAATGTCTTCAACTTACAACAGTCGGTTGTTGATACCGGAAGTCATGGTTAATGGCGATCAGTTCGCCGTGATCCGACCCCGTGCCACTTACGACAGGCTTATTGAACAAGATATCGTGCCCGACTGGTAGTAAGCGACGATCTTTGCTCAACTTTCGCGGACCACACCTATGTATGGAAGACTGCGAAAAAGGTGTGCCATATCAATTCCATATCCAACGACAAAAATGTCATCCACTGGAAATCCAAAATAGTCAGCTTCTATGTCCACCTCGCGTTTTTCGCGTTTGTCCAATAACACACATGTATGGACTTCTTTTGCGCCGCGTGCAGCCATCAGGTCCGTCGCGTAGGCAAGCGTGCGGCCGGTATCGAGAATGTCGTCGATTATGAGAATCGAACGATCGCGCACATCTTCCGAAATATCGCGAGTTAGATTAACAGCCCCTGAACTTTCAACATTTGCGCCATAACTTGATAGGGTTATGAAGTCGACTCTCGGCTGCATCCCGGATCGGTCCAACGCACGAAGTAAATCTGCGGCAAAAATGAAACTTCCTTTCAGAATAACGATTATAAGCACGTCAGGATCCAACCTTGCCGCGATTTCGCTTGCCAGGGCTTCTATCCGGTCGGCGATGGTTTTCGCATTAAAAACCACATCTATTTCGGGAACCTCAGTTTTCATCAGCTCATTTTACCACTACTGATTACTTATGCCGACTTCTATGCGTTCGGCTGAGGCTGGAGGATGTCGTATTTCTGTTGAGAACTTTATTACTTCATCCGATAAAATTGCTTTTTCCGAAAGAAAAAATTTTCGAGTCATGACTACAATGCCTAGTCTATCGAACATACGAACTTTCATGCTTGGAATTTCCAGTCGTGCCGTCGTTAGGTTTGTGAGTTTTCCAGTCACCCTTAATATTTCTGGAGATGAATAGGCGTATTGGAGGTCTATTATAACGAGGCCTTCATCGATGGGTTCTTGCGCCAGACCTGCAACTTCGTATATTTGTTTTGAGGAGGGCCATGACGCGATGATTGATTGCTGAAACGCGATCGCACCGCCTATTGTTGCGCAAATTACCAACATAGGTATTAGCCAAGCTACCCTTAAAGCCAATTGATTTGGTCGAAGCGTAAGTGCCGTGGGCTTCCGTTGCGCAAAGGGTGCTTCCCAGACGTTCTGAGAAGCGAAGGTCACACTGTAATCAGAGCCCACCATACTATTGTGTTTTGTCGGCTTGTCGGTGTCACTTTTATTTTTTGTTAAAAAAGTGTGCTCCGGTCTACTACCAGTCGCTGATTTTTGGCCCTGCGTTTCTTCTTTATTATCACGTTGTGATGTTTTAGATGAAGATGTTGCAGATGGATTAACGTTTGTCCCTTGCGATTCCCCTCGTGATGTAAACACTTGAGGCCACGTGGTGTCGCACTTTGCGCATTTAACCGAACGGCAATTTGTCCCAACATCGATTGGATTAACGATGTATCTGGTGGAGCAGGATGGACAGGTGATTATCATCCGTTTCTTAATAGACTATGGGGGCCGTGGTTTTAAGAGCCTCCGATTCTGACAGGTGAAACGACGATATACGTTTCTGGACGGAGGCCTGCCGCCTGTGCGATTTTTGAACGATCAACCGCTAGGGATTTGAGATTTGCACAAGGGCAAAAACGATATTGTACGGTTTGAGCATGTGGGAATGCGCTATCTGCCTAGTACCGAAGTTTTGCAAAATGCCAGCTTCACGCTCAACGCCGGATCCTTTCATTTTTTAACAGGGGCCAGTGGTGCTGGAAAATCGACGCTGATGCGGTTGATGTATCTCGCACACCGACCATCAGCAGGTAAAATAATAATGTTTGGGAGGGACATTTCGGTAGTACCGAGAAAAGACCTTACTGCACTCCGCCGTCGTATTGGTGTAGTATTTCAAGAATTCAGGTTGATCAATCAATTGTCGGCCCTCGAAAATGTCGCTTTGCCCCTCAGGATAGCGGGTGTACGGGAAAACCAGGTTCGACAGCATGTGACCGAATTGTTGCGATGGGTTGGTTTGGAAAACCGTATCGATGCTAAGCCCGCAACCTTATCCGGCGGCGAGCAGCAAAGAGTTGCGATTGCGAGGGCGGTCATAGCGCGCCCGGACCTGCTGCTAGCTGACGAGCCCACGGGCAATGTTGATGGAGAAATTGCAATTCGACTTTTGCATCTTTTGGAAGAACTCAACAAGATAGGGACTACTGTTGTAGTTGCCACCCACAATGAGGCCTTGGTTGAACGTTTTACACATCCGCAGATACACATCGAGAAAGGCTTTATAGAGATTATACAAGGGGGACAGGGGGACCCAGCGGGATGATTGGCTTTGGTCGTAACGTTCCTTTGGACCTTGGATTGGCCAGCCAACTTCTTCCCTGGATCGTCGGAATGCAGGTTTTTCTGGCGACTCTGGCCCTAGCGTCTGGGGTTTTGCTTTTTACAACCGGTAATGCGTGGCGAACAAACCTGTCGGGAACGTTGACCATCCAGGTGCCTGCGGGCGTAGCACAATCGCAAAATGTCGACGCCGCTATCGAACTATTGAAAATGACCCCTGGGATAACTTCTGCGGCTCGAATTACAGACCAGGATGTTGCTACCATGTTGGAGCCGTGGCTCGGTGCGCATGTGTTCAGTTTGGATTTGCCAATGCCGGTGTTAATTGACACCGCGGTACGCCCCGGGGAGTTTGTTGACCTGTCAGACCTGTCGTCGCGTTTAGAGCGGGTGGCGCCTGGTGCAGTAATTGATAACCACGCGGTTTGGCTTAGCAGCTTGGTTAATATGGTTGATGTGGGTGTGACTGTCTCTTTCATAATAATAACAATCATTCTATTGGTTGTTATGACCACGGTCTTTGTCACTACCCGCGCCGGACTCGAGGTCCATAGCGATGTAATTGAGGTGCTTCATTTAATCGGTGCGCAGGATTCATATATTGCGCACCAGTTCCAGTTTCACACTTTTCGTCTTTCAGGATTAGGCGCAGTAGGAGGGTTCGCTGCAGGTGCTGGGGTGATTTTGTTCTTCCAAGTATACGGTAGCACATTTAGCGACAATCTTTTGCCCGACTTAACGCTTGATTGGTTGCATTGGGCGGGATTGGCTCTACTTCCGATTGCGGCCGTTCTATTGGTATGTCTCACTGTTGGGCTAACGGTTCGTCGCTCGCTTGGACGGATGATGTGACCCGGCGTGATAGACGGCGATGGGCTAAAAGATGTCGGCGGGGCGCGTTCGTGATCTCTATTGTATTGTTGGCGTGGATGGGGGGCCTATATCATTTTGCCTCACTAATACCGGAGCCCGGGCACATCGCTAAGGATAAAACTGACGCAATCGTCGTTCTAACAGGGGGTGCGGGACGTGTCCGAGAGGGGCTATCGCTGCTCGAAAAGGGGTTTGCGCGAAAGCTTTTTGTATCTGGTGTATACAGGGGCGTCGACGTGCGGGCTCTTCGCCGGTTGGTGAGGCGTGCGCCTGGAGAATTGGAATGCTGCATCGCGCTGGGTTACGTGGCAGACAGCACTCGTGGCAATGCCATGGAAACTGCAGACTGGATAAGGCTCGAGAAAATCTCGTCGATTCGGTTGGTAACGGCAAGTTATCATATGCCGCGGAGTCTGCTTGAATTTCATCGTGTGCTCCCGACAGTCGTTCGGATTGTGGTGCATCCGGTGTTTCCTCCAGATTTTTATCCGGGCAATTGGTGGCGTTGGCGCGGCTCCGCTCGATTAGCAATTTCCGAATACCATAAGTATTTGATCGCGATCCTAGAAATGAAACTAATGTGAAAGCAAAACCCGGGTGATTTTTTTTCGGTCTCTGATTTTCAATCTGGTGTTATTCTGCTGGACTATTGTTGTATTAATAGCACTTCTGCCCGTACTTTTGATGCCACGTCATCTGCTGGTTAAGGCCGTTAGGTTGTGGGTTTTCAGTATCTTTGGCCTCCAGCGAAGACTGCTCAAACTCGAATTCGAGTTTCGTGGGCAGTCGTTATTACCCGACGGACCGTTCATTATTGCCTCTGCCCATCAGTCTGCTTGGGATACCATAGCATTTTATGCGATCACGGACGATCCGGCGTATGTTTTGAAAAAAGAACTCTACCGGGTGCCCATGTTTGCAGCTTACGCTCGGCGCCTTAAAATGATTGCGATAGACCGCTCCGCTGGGGCCGGGGCAGTGCGTCGAATGATCCGAAAGGTAAAAGAACGTTTGGAAAATGGCCAATCTGTCATAATTTTTCCAGGTGGAACGCGGTCGGCACCTGACGAGATCGCGCCGCTGAAATCCGGGATCAAAGCGCTATATCGTCGTTGCGGAGTCCCTGTCGTTCCCGTTGCTTTGAACTCGGGGTATTTCTGGGGACGGCGGAGTTTTATCAAGAAGCCGGGTGTTATAATTGTTGAGTTTCAGGAACCCATCGTTCCTGGTTGTGACGGCTCTACCTTCGATACCTTGCTGACTCAACGAATACATAGCGGTAACCAGCGGTTGCTTAGGGAAGCACGTGGCCATTAGATACAAGCAGTAAATTGGTCAAAAGTTTTCCAGAAATGGTTTCGAATTGGGTCTGTTTCCTGTAATAATTCGTGGCGAGCATTTGGGAAATGCACCTGTTGCCATTTGTGTTTGGCACATAGTTCGGCCTGCATGCCAACAGAAACCACAGTATCCCTCGTCGCTGTGCACACCAAAACCGGACACGGGTAAGTCGGAGGTGGTGGAATAGATTTTAATAATTTTATACTGCGGAATGCGGCGTCTAACCAGCCGAACGTTGGTCCGCCCAATGCTAGGTTTGGCTGTTTTGAAATTGTTTGATGGACAGCATCAAAGCGCGCTCGATCTCCGGTTAGCGCGTTTCCATCAAAATGTATGCGTTTAGAATTATACTCTCCCGTACCTGTCACAAACTTCTCGCCCATGCCGACCATATTTCCCAACCTCACGGCCAGCTTGACACAACTCTTTTTCGCGCAGTTAAAGGGCAGGTCAAACATCGGGGAGGTGATAATTAATCCACGAAATTTTGTGTGGCCCTCGAGTAATGCCCTGGCCGCAATGTGGCCTCCCATTGAGTGAGCCAGAAGGAGGGGTGGTATGCCTTGTGGTTTGATGACTCTGTTCAGGAAAAACTCAAGGTCCAGTAAATATGTTTCGAATTTATCTATATGACCTTTTCGGGGCTTGGTGAATGTTTTTTGGGACAAACCCTGTCCACGCCAATCCATAGACCAGACCTCGTACCTACGTTGAATAAGCTCTATGATCGTCTCTGTGTATTTTTCGATAAACTCCGTTCGACCATGCAAAAGGACGACGGTTCCATTTGCAGGCGTTTCAGGCCGCCAATGTCCTACACGGATTTTCCCGTTTCCGGGGAAGGTTTCAAAATAAATTTGACCACTATTTTTTTGCATTATGGTTTTTAAGTCGAATTAAAACCCTGTGCCAACTCAATGTTGGAAAAACAACACACGAACGTAGACCTGTTCAAATAGAGAATTGTTTTCCTGCTTAGAATGTTTGGTAACCAACAAATTGTGTCATTTTTCTCGCCAAATTTGAAAACTGAAGTTTTGCAAATCTGACACCCAAAAATCGTTATTTCGCCACTTGCCCTAATATACAGTATGTTTGGGTGCCGATGGATTTTAGTAGGATTGGCCAAATCAGAAATACCTGAGGTTTGCCAATGTCCATTAACGAGGTTTGACCTAATTATGCCGGGTTTTGCTATCTATCCACAGGTTGAATCACAGTTTGCGGCGGTTTTCGGTTTAATATTATTTTTGAACGACTGCGGATAGCACGCCGATTGTGTCGATTTCAATCTCAACCTGGTCACCGGGTAGGAGCCATTTGGGCGGATCAAAACCAACGGCAACACCAGCGGGGGATCCAGTTGTAATCATATCGCCCGGCATCAAGGTAATGAACGTTGAGATATAACTGACAAGATAGGCTGCTGAAAATACGAGATCGCTGGTACTTGCCTGCTGGCGCACCTCTCCGTTCACGCGCGTTCTTAGGGACATATCCGAAGGATCGCCTGCCTCGTCCGCAGTAACGATCCAAGGACCCAGCATACCAGACCCTTCCCAATTTTTTCCTGGCGCGACCTGGGGCCCGGCCTTCTGCCAGTCGCGGACACTGCCATCATTGCAGATGGTATAGCCAGCCACGTAGCTCAGAGCATCTAACTCTGACACGTGTCGCGCTGGGCGACCTATCACCACCGTCATTTCACCTTCGTAGTCGAAGTCCAACGAATGTGACGGCATTGTCATTTGACCATTATGGGGCACAAAAGTGCGTACATAACGTGAAAAAATACTTGGTGAGGTGGGTATTTCGAATCCCATTTCAAGGATATGTTCCCGATAGTTCTGCCCCACGCAGTAAATTTTTTCAGGCTGAAGAATCGGCAGGTCAAATGTGATTTGGTCTAGAGTATAGTCTGGTATTGCGCCCTCGACTGCGGCACGGGCTTCATCGATGGCATCAGTCTCTAAAAGTGCACGAAGATTTCGTTGACCTTCCGATAGTTGACCAGTCAATTCTATTACCCCTTGGTCGGTAATAGCACCGTAGCCCTGATGGTTTCCGATAGTGAAACTAACGAGTTTCATTGTCCGTTTCTTTCTATTCTGCTTCCACGTTGTTGGTAAGCGTTCCGATAGATGAAATTGAAACACTTATTTGTTCACCAATGCGCAGCCATTTTGGTGGCGTGCTTTCGACGGCACTGCCGCCGGGGGAGCCCGTTGAGATCATGTCACCTGTTTCAAGCCAGGTAAATTTTGATATATGCGAAATAAGGTACGGAATTTTAAAAATCATCATATCGGTACCACCATCTTGTCGGGTTTTACCATCAACAACAGTCTTTATGCGTAATGCGTCAAGGTTCTCTATTTCGTCTCGCGTCACCATCCAGGGCCCGATTGCACCTGATTGGTGAAAATTCTTACCTGGGCAATTTTGCGTACCCTTCGATTGCCAGTCTCTCACGCTGCCCTCATTTATAATTGAGTATCCCGCAACATAATCGAGGGCCACTTCTTCTGGGATATGTCGTCCGGATTTTCCGATTATCACTCCAAGTTCACCTTCATAGTCGAGTTGTTCGGAGACGGTTGGTCGAATAATTGGAGCACGGTGGGGTGCAAAACCCGATGCGAGTCGGGGAAAGATACTCGGCCATTCAGGCCCTCCGTCTTCTATGACCTCGTGATAAGCACGATAATTTCTCCCTATACAGAATATCTTTTCTGGCGTGGTGATGGGGAACATGTACTCGATCTCGTCGAGCGAAACGTCGGGATCAGCGGATGATGCTAGTGTTTCCATTTTGCCGACAGAAAGGCCTGCGATGGCGAGCTTGAGGTTCGGATAATCTAGGCGGACGGTCATGTCTACTATGCCGGTATCCTTTACTACTCCGTACCCTTCGCGCCCGGAGTGCCGGTAGCTTATCAACTTCACAAAGAAGCTCCTTTATATTTGCTATCGGTTCTCTTAACGCGTTAGGTGGCTTCTGCCAACGGGATTAGCCGGTTTTGGCTATCTCCTCGGTCCGCAGGAGAAGTGCGCGAAGCCGTTTCTCTGAAATTCGCAACCCCTCCAAGCGTGAAATAACATTGGAAAGATAATCGATGTTTGATCCGCGGGTTCCTGAGCAGGAAGCGATCCGGCGAGCGGTTTCTTCAAAGGATAAACTTCCCTCGTAGGCCGGATCGTTGCGGTTAACAATGAGTGCGTATCCTACCACTCGTCCGGTCGGCAAGTGCAGTTTCATGCGGCGATATAAGTAAATTTGGTCGTTTACTATCTCCCGCTTATTAATTTCATCAATTGCCCGCCCCTGTTTTGTTGGCCCTATGCGTAGGGCTAGTCCTGTACATGACCCTCCTCGATCGAGGCCAAGCGAGAGACCGGGCCTATCGGGTGTTCCACGATAGGTTTCGGACCTGACGCAGAATGAGCGGTGATAACCATACAGGCGAGCCAGTTTGGTTGCTGTTGGCTGAAAAGGTGGGTCCCACATTAATGAGCCATAAGCGAATATCCATAAACCATTGCGGTTTTTGATATTCAGCCGACGAAAATAGGTCATGCGAGATTTCTGGGCGACCGTGTCACGAGAAACACACCCGTTACCGATAAGGCACATCCAATTAACGCCGCAAATCCCATCGTTTCACCATAGGTTATCCAGCCCAATAGCATTGTCGTTGGTGGGGTAAGGTAAAACAGACTGGATACACGCGCCGCTTTCCCGTATCGCAACATGAGGTAATATAGGTTGGTCGCGCCTATAGTCAGAACGAAAACGAGCCAAGCCCATACAAAGACGATGTCCAGACTCCAGCCGATTTCACCAGTTTCGACGGCCATGGCGATCAAGAAATTGCAAATTCCAGCCGCCGTTTGCTGCACGATCATGACAATACGCAAATCAGAATTAGCGCAGAATTTTTTTTGATAAAGAGACGCCGCGGTAATGAAAAGAGGGGTGACTGCGGAGAAAATAAATCCCGTGGTTGTTGCCGCGCCAATCCCTAGCCGTTCAGAAAGCACCACGAAAAGCCCAAAAAAGCCAAGTGCAAAACCTATCCATTGGATGCGATTGATCTGTTCTCCTAATGCAATACCTACGACCGCAGCCGTGAGCAACGGTTGCATGCCTGCGATAAGTGCTGCAACGCCTTGGCTAACATTGTTTTCGAGAGCCATGAACATGGAGCCCAGATAAAGGCACTGTAAGGTGACGCCGACCACTGCAATATGCGCCAACTCTTTCCCGCCCGGCCATGGCACCCGAATGGCCAAAGTATATGCGCCGACAACCGCAACAACCGCGGCTGAACGGATCCACAGGATCGTGAACGGCTCCGCGTACTCCAGACCCCAGCGTGTAATCGGAAAACCCGATGACCAGGCCAGAATAAATACAAAAGGTGCGACGCGAAGCAGCGTTGATCGTTCACTGATCATTTTTTTTCACCGCTAATGCTACGCCGACCATTGCAATAAATAGCCCAGTGATTGCCCGCCAGGAAAGTATTTCACCGAACATGGCCCAACCCATTACTGCGGTTGTCGGGGGACTGAGATAAATTAAGCTGGTAATGCGTGCTGCGGCGCCCCGTTGAACGAGCCAGTAGTATAGGCAGATTCCAACAACAGATAGGGCAATGGCAGACCATAGAACGGCAAAAATAAACTCCCGCGTCCAGTCAACTTTCATCTTCTCGAAAGTTGCTGCGAGTGCTAGCATGACGATACAAGACATGACATTCTGAAGTGCCACCCCGCATCGAACGTCGAAGGGACCACAGAACTTTTTTTGGTAAAGGGTGCCCAGAGTTATCCCAATTAGTCCAATAAATAGAAGGCCAATCCCCCAAAACGCGTCGGTTGGCGACAACACCCGGTCCCAGACAACTAACGCCAGACCTATAAATCCTAGAGCTAACCCAACCCAATTTCCTCGGGTAACGGTTTCTCTCAGGACAAACCCGGCGAAAACACCTGTCAATAAAGGCTGCAGGCCGACAACCAGCGCGGCGACACCGGTCGAGATTCCGAGCCAGATTCCGTAATACACACCAATCAAATACAGAGTCTGCACGCCAAATCCTGCAACCAAGATGTGGATGATGGCATGCCTTGTTTTAGGCCATTGAGCTTTCAAAAAGAAACACGCGGGTACTAGAATAACTGAGCCCACCAGAAAACGAGCGGCTAACAACGTAAACGGCTCCGCATATGGCAAACCATACTTGGCGGCAACAAATCCACTCGCCCAAAGAAATATGAACAGCGTTGCGAGCGCAGTAAAAAGAATTGGGCTGATGGCTGTTTTTAATGGGGGACTGGGGATCATTTCACTTTTGATACTGGCGCAATGAACAAAAAGCCAGCCACGTTTTATGGGTAGCTTCTGCCAGTCTCAGCATTCAGCCTGCTTCCACTGAAATAAGAGCAAGAATCGACTTTGCCCTATGCTCGGGTTATATCGCTTTTATGACCCGGTGGTCTTCCAGAATCCTTATAATTTCCGGCGGCCTCATGGCCGTGCTTGCGATGGGTTATTCTCTCTTTTGGTATTCCGTGATGAGTCGCGTTCAGGACGGCATCAAACGGTGGGCCATTGAGCAGAGGGCACATGGTTGGGATGTATCTCTTGGAAAACAAAACATCTCGGGGTTTCCGTTTCTCATCACGGTTAGTTTTGATGAACCGAAGCTTACTAGCCGAAATAATAAATTGCGGTGGGCTCTGCCAAACGTTAAGGCGTCGACCAGACCCTGGGCTTTAGGAAGGGTGGCAATCACGGGTCCGGGCGTTCACGTTATAAACCTACCGAATGGTAAGCGGTCTTTGCAGTTAAACCAGGCAAAATTGAATGTTGATTTTGCCTCGGGACAATTCCAAAAAGCAGCTCTGTACCTAGGCGGGATCAAGTTGGCATTTCCCGACGAAAATGAATTGAAGGCGGAATTTATAAAGGCTCGCGTCCGGTCTAATGTATTCAAGGAAGAGAACGACAATGCTCTCGGACGTGGCGTTCGCGTGCAAACCGAAGTTAGGCAAGTGGTTTTACCAAAGGCTTGGCGTTCACCACTTGGAAATAAAATTCCCAAAATATCATTAGATGTGATGACTATTGATGATATTCCGTTTCGAGGTGGTTGGACAGCGGCACTAGAGTCTTGGCGAGATAATGGTGGAACGCTGGAAATAAAAACGTTTGATATTGACTGGAAGCCCCTGTCACTGCGCGCCGAGGGAACCTTTTCTTTTGATGAAATGCTTCAGCCCCAAGGTGCGATGACCGCACAGATCGATGGGATTGATCCTGCCACGGAGGCGCTGAGCGCGGCGGGAGTTATCGATGCGCGGACAGCTTTTGCCATTAAGTTTGCAAACCGAGCCTTAACATCCGGTGGCAAAAGCGTTAGCCTTCCACTCAGAATTCAGAAAAGTCGATTGTATCTTGGGCCGGTTCAAGTTCTAAAGTTCCGCCCTTTGCAATGGAAATAAATCAGCTCCGCTGGCCTAAGAGGCTGGCTCCTCTTCTGGAACCGGTGGGATGTGCTGCCCCGCTTCAACAACGCCTCGACGGATTTCGCGGGTGCGCCTAAACAGTGCTTCTAGCGTGTCGCCGTCACCCATCCGAATTGCGCGCTGCAAACCTGCCAAGTCTTCGGACAACCTCCCCAGCATCTCGAGAACCGCTTCACGATTAGCGATAAAAATATCTCTCCACATCACAGGGTCCGATGCAGCGATGCGGGTAAAGTCTCGAAAGCCCGACGCTGAATATTTTACCACTTCTGACTTGATATGGTCCTCTAGGTCAGTTGCGGTGCCTACGATTGTGTATGCTATCAGGTGGGGCAGGTGGGATGTGATCGCGAGAACTTGGTCGTGATGCTTAGGCTCAAGATAGTCAATTTTGCTTCCGGCACGCTTCCACAGTTCCGCAATTTTATCTATTGCGACCTGATCCGTACCCGGCGGCGGTGTAATGAGGAACCAGCGACCTTCGAAAAGAGTGTCAAAACCTGACTCGGGACCAGAGTTTTCGGTTCCCGCAATGGGATGCCCCGGTATGAAATGGACACCAGCGGGTAGATGCGGCGTAACGGCCTCAATCGCAGCCACCTTCACCGATCCCACATCACTTATGATTGCTCCCTTCTTAAGTGCTGGCGCCATCGTTTTTGCGATGGCGCCATAAGTTGATACAGGTGTACAGATGATCACTAGGTCGGCGTCGCAGGCGGCTTCCGCAGGATCTTTGGTTGTTTCGTCTGCGAGTCCGAGTCGGCGGACTGCGTCGAGCGTTTGGTTTGTGCGCGCGCAGGAAATTATTGACCCGGCTAGTTTGTCCCGACGGATAACCCGCGCGATTGATGATCCGATTAGGCCGACACCAATCAGCGCGACCCGTTTAAAAAGTTGCTCTGTCATGACATTTCCATAAAATCGCTAATGGCCGCAGCCGTCGCACGCATTTCCTCTTCTAGGCCCACGGTTATGCGGAGGCCGTCCGGGATACCCGCACTGCCTGTACCTCGAGCGATTATACCCCGTGATCCGAGAAATTTTATTGCGGCCTCTGCCGAGTGAATAAGATTATCTGGAAAGCGGGCCAAAACGAAGTTGCCAACACCAGGTACTACATTGAGCTCTAACTCAGCCAACCGATCTGTAAGCCAAGACTGCCACGATGTATTGTGATCGCGCGAGCGATTGAGAAAATCAATGTCGTTCATAGAAGCGATACCGGCTGCTTGCGCTGCGCTTGTTACATTGAACGGTGGCCTTATTCGATTGAGCACATCGACGATTACGTCTGGACAATACGCCCAACCCAAACGAACCCCGCCGAGCGCATGAATCTTTGAAAATGTGCGGGTCATAACAACGTTTGCACCGGCGTCAACAAGTTCAATACCGGGAGAGTAGTCGTCGCGAGTGACATATTCGGCGTAAGCGGCATCGATCACTAAGAGGATGTTATCGCGCAAACTGGCCCGCATGCGCGTCATTTCGTCCCTCGATACCATTGTGCCCGTGGGATTGTTTGGATTCGCAATGTAAACGATCCGTGTAGATTGTGTTACGTTGTCCAGTATCGCATCCACCGAGACAGTGTAGGCGGTTTCCGGTGCTTTCACGGGGGTAGCCCCTGCTGCGAGTGCAAATAGCGGATACATTACGAACGCGTGCTCACCGAACAAAACTTCATCGCCGGGCCCGGCGTAGGCCTTGGCTAGCAAGCCAAGTAATTCGTCTGATCCAGCACCGCAGACGATCCGGTTTGAGTCAAGGCCGGTCCGTTTGCCGATTGCGTGTCGTAGTTCCACAGAGTCCCCGTCCGGATAACGATGCAGCGTTTTGGAGAGTGCCTCATAGGCTTCAATCGCTTTAAGGCTCGGACCGAATGCTCCTTCGTTGGAGGATAGTTTGATGATTTTCTTTATACCATCAATCTTGGAGGCACCAGGCACGTAGGGTGTCATTTTCATAATGCCTGGGCGCGGCATGAGGTCAGACATTAGGTCCTCTTTTCCTCCATGAAATCGGAGAGTTCGAGTGGTGCCGCATAGGTGCCGAGAAAGACCACTGCGTCGGCTGCAACGGTATCCGAGTGTATGAGGCGCGCGACTCGCGGATCACCAGGCGGCACATATCCGTCTAGTTCAGTTAGAAAAACAGACGAACCACTAAAGGACGATCTGTGGTGAATAAGACGTTCAAATTTGATACCCGCGGCGGCGGATTTCTGGGCCAACTTCTCACGACTTGCTGCCGTTTTAGTCCGAAAAATATATAGGCTTTTGTCTTTGCCACTTTCTTCGGGCGGTATGTTACCAACGCAAAGTGCTGCGTGTTCATTTTCTTGCGGGTTCTGAACAAACGGAAGCTTGGCGCATACTGTTAAATCTCCTCCCGCTCTATCGCCAAAAGACGTCCACCAGGGTTCCTTTTCTTTATTCTGAGGGATCGGGAGAACACCAATGGTCACGGCGCCCTCCTCCACCGCTTTTAATACTGCTTGGGTCGATGTGTATGGGAGGACCGGCGTCCCATTTCCAAAATGATCCCGCACCAGTTGACGGCAGATTAGGCTTGTTTCAGTGCTGTACACCGCTACCCTAAATTCGTCTTGCAAACGGACCATTGCGGACACAATTTCGCGCCAAATTTGAACGATTGTTGCGTGCGGAAACGGGCCTTCATGACGCATTAGCAGACGACGCAGTATCTGAGCTTCGCGGGCCGGTCGCCACACTGCATTATTGTGCTTTTGGGCGCGCACATACTCAGCGACTGTCGCGCGTTCCATTATCAAATCGTGGAGCGCGTCGTCGATCCGGTTCAATTCTTCCCGCAATGCGGCAAGTGGTTTATCGCCTTTTGACATATGCTAGCCAAATTTGGAGCCAAAAATCGGGTAGTTTGTTCCAACGCAGAAATACAAAGAACGTCATCGTCGGGAGGCGCTAATTTGTAGTCGCAGGTAAGGGTAATTGCAAAACAAAACATTGACATAGCGGGGAGGCAACCCTAGCTAGACACTCCATTTTAAGCGGTAAGATGATCGACAAAAAAAATGGCTATCCGCGAAATATCCGAGGGGACTGTCTCAGACCCCACAAAATCAACTAGCCTCCAGCTGGAATTGGCGCGCAATGTTCCCATGCAGCTCGATTCTGGAGAGGCTATTGGCCCTTTTTCCCTTGCTTATACGACTTGCGGTGAGCTAGACGCGGATAAATCCAACGCGGTCTTAGTGTGTCACGCACTGACCGGAGATCAGTACGTTTTCGACCCACACCCGATGACCGGTAAACCCGGTTGGTGGGAGCTAATGGTTGGGCCGGATAAGCCGCTTGATACAAATCGCTATTTTATTATTTGTATCAACGTTCTTGGCGGATGCATGGGGTCTACCGGACCGCGAGAAATTGATCATTCCACGGGAGCACCCTGGGGGCTAGATTTTCCGGTTATTACGATCGGTGACATGGTTCGCGCCCAGGCGCTGTTACTCGACAAATTAGGAATAGCCCAGTTGTTTTGTGTTATTGGCGGGTCCATGGGGGCGATGCAGGTGCTTGAGTGGGCTGCAAAGTTTCCTGAGCGTGTTTTCGCTGCTATACCAATTGCGGGTGCGGCCCGACATTCTGCACAGAACATAGCCTTTCATGAAGTGGGTCGCCAGGCGATAATGGCCGATCCCCAATGGCATAAAGGTGCCTATCTGGATGAAGATGTGATCCCGAGGGGGGGACTCTCGGTGGCGAGAATGGCTGCACACATTACCTATATGTCAGAAACCGCATTGCACCGAAAGTTCGGTCGCAGGCTGCAAGCTCGCGACACCATCAGTTTTGGATTTGATGCGGAATTTCAGGTCGAAAGTTATCTCCGCCATCAGGGTAGTTCATTCGTGGAACGGTTTGATGCCAATTCCTACCTCTATATAACCCGGGCTATGGACTATTTTGATATTGCCGCCGAACATGACGGCGTCTTGGCAAATGCATTCGATGGAACGCCTGTCCGATTCTGTATTATTTCATTTACAAGTGATTGGCTCTTTCCAACGGAAGAAAGTCGCCAGATCGTTCGGGCCCTGAATGCGGTTGCGGCAAATGTTAGCTTCGTCGAAATTGATACCGATAAGGGACATGACGCATTTTTGTTGAACGAACCGGAATTGTCACTCACGGTTAGGGGTTTCTTGGAGGGTGCCGCTGAACACCGGGGCTTGCCAAACAAGTGACTTTTAAACGAAATGACAACACAAAAACACGCGACGCGGAAAAACTGCCGCGCCGAGACTTGGAAATCATAGCTGATATGATCAAAGAGGGGAGCCGGGTACTCGACATAGGCTGTGGAAACGGTACCCTCCTCGACTATCTTCGACGACACAAAGGTATTGATGGTCGAGGTATCGAGTTAAGTCAGACGGGTGTGAACGCGTGTGTTGCACAGGGGCTTTCTGTAATTCAGGGTGATGCAGATACCGATCTGGAGCATTATCCGAATGACGCATTCGACTATGTTGTACTAACCCGGACGCTTCAAGCCACGCGCAACCCCCGAGTCGTTGTTTCCCACCCAGTTAGGATTGGCATTAACGTAATCATTTCGTTCGAGAATTTCGGGCATTGGCGGCTGCGCTTGCGAATGATGTTTGGGGGTCGGATGCCTGTTGTTGGTGATGATGAAAGGTCGTGGTATGAAACGTCAAACATACACCTGTGCACTATTCGAGATTTTTCGATGATGTGCGATCAACTGGGATTAAAGGTGAATCGCGCACTATCATTGTCTCGCACGGGGTCTGCAAGACAGCTAAAAACCACCGGTGCTATAGCCAATATTTTCGGTGAGGAAGCAATTTTTTTATTGAACCGGGAATAAATCTTTTTTCTTTGCCTGTATCAAGCCGCGTTTTGTGTCGCGTAAAATATGGGCGTATGGCCGTGCTCTAGCGGGAGTTGGCGTTGATAATGTGCCAGCATAAATCTGTTTCTGTGCTTCAATGAATAACAGCCCACCGACAGTTTTAAACCAGCGAAGACCTATTTGTTCTATTGCGCGTGCTGACGCCAAAGCCATTCGCGAACGCGTAGGTGGAACAAAAAGCCCGGCGGTTGAATGCCCTGGTTGAAAAAGATTGTCGCGCAGAAGACGTGACACCTGCCGGTGCGTATATGGGTGTCCGTGTCCAAAAGGTGTGTGATCCATCCGCGCCCAAATTCCCCGACGGTTTGGTACAACGATCAGTAATTTGCCGCCACCTGCCATAACTCGCCAGACTTCGCGCAAAAGCTTGTGGGATTGTTCGGAGCACTCTATGGCGTGCACCAGCAGAATTCTATCCATAGATAGATCACCTAACGGCAAATCGTCTTCTGGAACCAACGAAACGATATTCCGCCCCTCGTTTTTGCTATCGGCAGGCCAATGGACCACACCCTGCTGAGCAGGCATTAGTGCTACTACCCGTTCGGCCTCACCCAGGAATGGGCGCAAATAAGGTGTTGGATATCCGATTCCTGCCAGATTTAGACCTTCGACAGTCGGCCAAATTGCTCGAATATGTCGCCTGCCCAAACTCTGCGCGGTATGGCCCATCGGGGTATTGTAGAAATCACGCAGGTCAATTACGTCATTATACATACACCTAATATGGTCCGAAATTGTTGAAAGAGAAAGAAAGTCTCGTGGCTCTGTTGGCGCTAGGCTTTGGTTTTGTTAGTTTCTTAAAACGAATGACCATCAATCTGCCGGGGGGCGATAACCGATGTCCACGCTTGAAATCCACCAAATTCCAACCCGTTCTGACAATTATGTGTACCTTCTGCGCGAAAGCTCATCAGGCAACGCTGCTGTGGTGGACCCCTCAGATGCAACGCCTGTCCTCGAAACACTCGACATGTTTGGTTGGAACCTCACCCATGTGTTGGCAACCCATCACCACGATGACCATGTGGGCGGGGTGCCGGAAATCAAGCAAGCAACTGGGTGCAAAGTGGTCGGACCGAAGGCTGATCGTGATCGTATACCAATGATTGATATCGAAGTTGCTGACGGCGACACCTACGAACTTTATGAGGCAAAGGCGAAGGTCTGGGATGTGCCGGGGCACACGGCAGGACATATCGCGTATTGGTTTGCTGAAAGCCAGGCACTGTTTTGCGGTGATACATTGTTTGCGCTGGGTTGTGGTCGTGTTTTCGAGGGCACATTCGAACAGATGTACAATTCGATTTCTAAATTCCGGGAGGTGCCAGACGAAACTTGGGTATACTGCGCTCATGAGTATACCGCGGCCAACGCCAAGTTTGCGCTCCACGTTGATCCCGGCAATTCTTATCTTCATGCATACGCGAGACAGATCCAAGCACGCAGGGCTGCCGGTGTGTCGACGGTCCCGTCGCTGATGGGAGTCGAGCGACGGACAAATCCATTCCTAAGGGCTGACGACCCAAATTTTGCGGTTGTTCTTGGTATGGAAAACAGTTCGCCAATCGATGTGTTTGCTGAAGCCCGGACCCGCAAAGACAATTTCTAGGGGTTCATATGAAACTCTGTTGGTCTCCCACATCGCCCTTCGTCCGAAAGGTCGTGGTGTTGATGAAGGAGAAAGGCATTGAAGGTTTGATCGAAAAAGAAAAGTCCAATCCTCTTCGTCGTGAGGACCGGGAGAACACGCCTAATCCGCTTGGTCAGATTCCCTGTCTTATCACGATCGACGACGTATCGATTTATGATTCTCCGGTAATAATGGAATACCTAGATTTGGAGTGCAGCGGTCCCAGAATGTTAGCTGCGTCGGGGGAGCAACGTTGGGCCGCACTAACCCTGCAGGCTTTGGCTGATGGTATGATCACGAGTATGGTGGCCTGTTTCGTGGAGAGCTTGAAAAAGCCCGAACGGCGATCCGCTGGCATGCTGTCTCATAATAAAGATATCGTTTTTAATGGTATAACAGCTTTAGAAGAGCAGGTGTCGGCATTTTCTGGCATAATCGATGTTGGCACGATTTCCGTCGGGGTTGCATTGGCATTTGTGGACCAGACCTTCCCGGATGACGATTGGCGGACGGAAAACGCAAAACTCCGAGTTTGGT
>JAYZQT010000029.1:0-10883 GCA_036136335.1 Pseudomonadota bacterium | reverse complement strand
CTATACGCTGCGCTGGTAAACATATCTTGCTGCTGTTGGTGGGTGTTTCCTTAAGCAGCTGTTTCGCCACCAAACCCAAAACAGAATATGTCCTGTCCGGCGCAGACAGGCATGGCTGTGCAATGTTTCAGCCGGCTGGTGAGGGGATCTTTATCGCTGTTGTAATCTGGAAAACCCGCGGTGGCAGATACACCGCCGGTTATCCCGGAAAAGATGATTGTGAAAAGGCAATTATTCCAAAACGTGGACCAAAACCCATATTAAGAAAAACGAATTAAACAACGGTTTGTGGATTGTTGAACACAAAACGGTTAACTAAAAACGCCGAACTTAACTGTTTTATTATAATTTGTGCCCGATAGTGTTTCGGCATGTTTTTTTCACATAGTGGGTGCGTGGACGCCACATACGGTGCGCATTATGGACGCGTGGGGGCATGATGAAAAAAACTGCCCAAAAACCAGTCCCTTGTGCAACGACCGGAAACTTAAGCTGGGAACCTACAGCACCAATCTCGCCTTCGCGGACGCACTTGCGACGGTTGACGTCACCCACAAGGCCATGTGACCCAAATTTTGAACCTTGTTCGCCTGGCTGATAAGATGGAGTTTGAGGAAATTGTGCCGGTAGCATAGCCCGCTCGATTGGTTATCGAAGTGCAGACGACGCGTGCAGCCAGCCACGTCAGCGAGATCAAACCCCAAGGCGTCAGTCTAACTCTAGAATCCAAATAATATACTGGGCAACCAGGTCGCCATCGTCGGATACAGCGCGACAAGACCGAGAGTGAACAGCTGGGCAACGACGAAAGGCGCAACGCCTTTATACATGTCAATATAGCTTATCTCTCGCGGAGCGATCGAACGGAGATAAAAAATCGAGGGCGCCATGGGTGGTGTCAGATATGAGGTCTGCAGAATGATACAGACCATTACGCCAAACCAGAGTGGATCAATCTCTGCCGCACGGATAATTGGATCGGATATGGGCAGGACAATAATAAGTACCGAGATCCAGTCGAGAACAAACCCAAGTATGAAAACAACAATAAGGAAAACGATGATGATCGCTGTGGAACCAAGATTATTCCCCTCAACGACACGTGAAACCAAGTCATCTCCACCATGAACAATAAAAATACTGGCAAAAAAGATTCCCCCAATCACGATTAACATCACCATGGAGGTGATTTTTACCGTTTGCCTTAAAGCTTCAAAAAGCACTTTCAAATTGAACTGTTTATAGGCAATGCTGAGAGCTACTGCACCAACGGCACCCACCGCGGCGGCCTCTGTAGGCGCCGCTACCCCGGCAAAAATACTGCCCAGAACCGCAAAAACGAGCAGTGCAGCAGGAATCAGGGCAGTCAAGGCAAGCCAGAGTTTTTCACCGATGGAATACTGTAATTCAGAGGGATCGAGACCGGGCCCAGCGGAAGGCTGCAGGGCGCACCGCCCTATTATGTAAATTAGAAACAGGGCAACAATAACCCCCGCCGGTATAACGATGCCGGCAAATAAATCCCCCACCGACATCTCTGTAATCGATGCATAAACAATGATCACTACGGATGGAGGGATCGTCGTCCCCAATGAACCTCCAGCGCACACAGTACCCGCCGCTAGATCTTTACTGTATTTAGCCTTCATCATTGCTGGAATGGCCATCAGACCCACCACGATTTCGACTGCACCAACCACTCCCGAAGATGCCGCAAAAATGCCACACATGATTATTGTAGTTATCCCCAACCCACCACGGAATCCGCCAAACCAGATTTTAATTGCTTCAAAAAGTTTGGCGGCGATGCCTGCCCGTTCCAGCATTGCACCCATAAATACGAAAAGTGGAATTGCCGCTAAAATGAAATTGGATGAAACATCATACATTCTACTGTGAAACTGCGTGGGTAAATTCAATCCAAATTCAAATAACCCAAACAGGAAAGCCGTCGTTATAAGGCTAAGTGCAACCGGTATTCCGGCAAATACCAAGATAAACAGCATGGGAAACATAAAGACGGCGAGTGAAATATCAGCCACGTGGGTCATTCACCTCATCTTGTTCCACGGGGTGAAGCGGTGAAATATCCCACCCCAAAACACTGCGAAAGTGCCTGATACATTCTACTATCGTCTGCAAAAAGAAAGAAGCAACGCCGATTAACATCCCCGCAAATAAAGGCCACAGCAATGGCTTCCAGGGGCTCACGGGATCCAGTTGATCCGTCATGTAAGCTTCTATCCACCCGGTATATGTTCCAATCAACATGAAGGTCAAAGCCGGGAAAACCAGCAGGATATATACAAAACCGTTTATCAGATCCTGATAGCGACCCGGAAGTCGTGCAGAAAGGAAATCGATGCGAATGTGTCCTCGTTGACGCAATGTATAGCCAGCGGCCAAAAGGAACCCAACACCGTTTGCCATGTACGCAATATCATAAGCCCACAATGTGGGTGCAGAGAAAACTCTCCGAGAGACGACCTCGTACATCATGTCCACGATAAGAACACACAGCAGCAACATCGCCACGAAGGCAAGCATCACTGAAATTCTGTCTACTATATGAAGACAACGGGTCATTCGCATTATGGACCGGAAAGTGGCACCACGTGGTCATCGCGGTGCCACTGTTTATCCAGTCTTTTTCTTAGTTATGACGATAGTCTCCGTATTTCTTCCACTTGGCGTAGAAGTCCCAGTATGACTTATGAACTCTAGCCATCCATGGGTTACCTTTTGCGGTTTGCTTCTTTGCTGCCTCTGCAGACCAGGCACGACCCAGTTCTTCAATTTTCAACTGGGAAGCCTTGTCGAGTATAGACCACTTATTTGGTCCCGCCCGTAATTTTTTAACCGCGGCCAGATCTGCGACTCCAACATGCACTGCTGTCTTGAGCGCTGAATACTCACCAGCTGCCGTTATTTGTTCCTGAATTTTCTTGGGCAACTTTTTCCAGTCACTCTGGCGGAATACAGCCTCATTCATATGCGAAGGAGAATGAATACCAGGCATGATGATCCACTTGGCAACCTTATGAAACCCTAGCTTTATGTTCGTAGAAGGCGTTACAAACTCCGTTCCATCGATAACGCGCCGTTCGAGAGCTGTATAAATATCTGCAGGTGGCAGAACAGTTGCCGATGCGCCAACCTGTTTCAGAATATCGGCCCATGCTCCAGCAGTCCGGATCTTCATTCCTTTCAGGTCAGAAAGTTTCTCAACTTTTTTGTGCGAATGCAGAAAGAACTCTGTCGATCCCATCCCAGTAATGACCGGATGCAACTTCTGTGTACTGTTTCTGAAGTTTTGAAGGACCTCTGTCCCGCCGCCGGCCATATACCAATGCATAAATTCTTCCATTGGCATACCGCCGACCATGCCACCCAGAATACCGTTAGCCGGGTCAGTATTTAACGCAAATCCGGGATAGCAGAAACAGATGTCAGCGGTACCCTTTTGCACGGCCTTCCAGGCGTCAAAGGGCCCGGCAAGAACGCCAACACCATAACCTTTTATTTTTACCTGGCCATTTGTAAACAGATGCACCGCATCAATAAAACGCTGCATATAATTGTTCCACGTTCCAGACTTCAAAGGTACGTATGATGTAAGTTTGAATTGATATTTTTGGGCCATTACTGGCGCAGAGCCGCCGGATGCAAAGACCGTTCCCATAGCGATGAGCCCGGAAAACGCGGCTACCCTCGCAAAACCTTTAATATTCCTCATGGCTTTCTCCTTTGATAATTAACACGTCAAGACAACGGGTCTTGAACCGACTGGTTGAGTTGAGCCCGTTTTTTTATTTCCGTCACACAAAACAGGTTTGACCCTGCCCATCCTGTGAGCACAATGCAAGCCAGCACAGCGACTTTTCTAATAGAATGTTTTGTAATAATAACAATTACCCCACGGTGACACTGTTATAGTGTAGAGGCATGATGGGTGGGCTTTCAAAAAAATCTGCTAACATTTGATGTTGGCGGAATCTGTCTTCCCCGGAGAATATGCGGAAAGAAAATGAGAAAACCCGATCTCATCGAATATAGCCAGGCAATTCCAGAACTGATTTTTCCTCTGGATGAACTGAGCTATCCGGCCTCTCTCAACGTCGTCAAAGTCATTTATGAAAGGGCAATGGAAAGGGAATGGCTGACAAATGCTGCTATCTACTGTGATGGTAAAAGCATTACCTATGGTGAACTGTTTGCTCGGGTAAAACTCTGGGCGGGTATGTTGGTGACGGCTGGCGTAAAACGGGGTGATTGCGTGCTAATTCGCTGTCCGGATTCAACTGATGCAGTGACAGCTTTTCTTGCGATACAGTCGATAGGAGCCGTTGCCGTACCTGCTTTTGCCCAACTCCGGGTCGCCGACCTGGTCTATCGGGTCAAGGATACTTCCGCGGTTCTGGCATTGGTGAGTGAGGAATTTGCCGAAGAATTTCTTGAAGTCGAGGTGGCGTGTCCCTCATTACGAACCGTTGTTTCCCTTCCGGAAGACCCGACTGGAAAGTTCAGGACACTGAGTGATTTTGAGGAGATAGTCCATACGGATAAAACATTCGCTGAAACCGATTCCGACGACCTGGCATTGATTGCATACACCTCGGGTACCACCGGCCGGCCCAAGGGTACCGCCCATTGTCATCGCGATCTTCTGGCTGCTTCCGATACCTATGGTCGACACTGTATCGGCACGACCCCGGATGACATACTCGCTGGCCCCCCGTCCCTGCCATTTACAATGGGATCTGCGTTTTTCATATATTACGCCCTCGCCTCTGGAGCAGCAGCCATTCTGAGTGCTGACAAGTCGGTACAAACATACGCTGATCTCATCAACAAACACGGGGCCACAATCTTTATCGGGGTCCCTACTTTTTACAAGCAGTTCATAGCCTACATTCAGGAACAGAACATTGAGCTCTCAACGTTACGGATGTCGTTGGTGGGTGGTGAGCCACTTTATTCCGAACTGGAAGAAAGCTGGCTCCGTCTGACCGGCCTCCACCTGGAACAGTTTATCGGCTCTACCGAAATGTTTCACATTTATATCGGCTATCGACACGGTGTAGACAATCCAAGGGTCGGTGTCCTTGGTAAAGCCATACCGGGATACGAAGTCACCGTGAGGGATCCCGACACTTTTGAAGAAAAGGCAGATGGCGAACATGGACTTTTGTGTTCGAAAGGACCCACTTCAACTGCCTACTGGAGCCCGAAAGAGGTACAGGTCGAGATGGTGCGTGACGGCTGGAACATAGCGAAAGATACCGTTTGGAAGGATGAAGAAGGATATATTCATTTTGTCGCACGGGCAGATGAAATGATTGTTACCGGCGGTTTCAATGTCGCACCGGCTGACGTGGAACAGGTGCTGGTGCGCCATCCGGCAGTTGCCGAATGTGCGTGCGTCGCTTCTCCTGATGATAGCCGGCAGAGGAACCATGTCGTAAAGGCATTTGTCGTTTTGAACAAGGAACATGAGCTGACCGGAGACTTTACCGAAATGTTACAAACCTATTTCAAGGAAAATGGCCCACCATTCATGTATCCTCGAAAAATTGAATACGTAGGGTCACTGCCCAGGGGAATAACTGGTAAGTTACAGCGATCAGAATTACGGCGGCTGGAGCTTGGCGAATGAACATTCACGAGTAACCCGCTGGTTATATGAATTACGGATTTTGATTTTCTGGAGGAAGAATGGCACTAGGTGATGAAGTTATAATCGGTACCTCTATCAACAATACGATGGGTATCACCGGTAAGAAATATGATTTGAAACAGCTGGTACACGCGGCCGTCGAAGCGGAAGCGATGGGTTTTGATGGCGTGTGGGTACATGACGGCTTTACTGGTAGACGGACAACCGCTGCGTTCTGCCCGATCAATGCGCTCACCGCCTGTGCGACGCGAACTGAAAGAATCAGGCTGATGACCGGAATATTAATCCCCCAGATCAGAAATCCGGTCCATGTCGCCCAGCAATGGGCAACCTTATGGGAGATATCAGAAGGCAGAGCCGTTATGGGTGCCGGCACAGGCGCCGGGAAAAACACCATTTACAAACGCCAGTTTGACGCCCTGACCGCAGTTCGCGGAAAAGAAAAAAACTCCCTTAAGCCGGCAGAATTTTTCGGCCAGCGGACAGCCCTATTTGCTGAATGTCTGGACGTCATGAACCGGCTCTGGACTGAAGACAAACTTTCCTACGATGGAAAGTTTTACAAGTTTGGTCCAATGACACTCGGTATCGCGAAGCCAACGGAAAAACCACCGATCCTCGTTGGCGGGGGCATCTATATACCTGTTGAGGGTACTGGCGCTCACCATTACCACTGGAGTGAAGAACTCGCGGGCAGCCTGATGATGGGTCCAAAGATCCGGCGTATCATAGCAGATCAGGGTGACGGATGGCTGGCCGTCCATCCCACAGCTGACGAGTACCAGGAAATCTGGTCCGACGTGTGTGAGACGGCCACCAAAATCGGTAAAGATCCCGCGTCACAGCCGGGTTACGGGGGTGGCCGGGTTCTGGGGATGAACTGGTTTACCAACTGTGACGATGATCCAAAGAAGGCATGGGAGGGCGTCCAGAATCAATTGACAGATTTTCACGGGCCACCCGAAGGCAAAAGCAAGGCTTCCACCGATCTGGTAGATCGCTGGGCGCTATCCGGCACGCCGGAACAGATTGCAGCTAAGATAAACAGTTATATCGATATTGGTGTTTCCGTATTCCAGCTTGTAATAGCTTCGCCGAACCAGCTTGAAATGATGAAACGGATCGCAGAACGCGTTTTACCGCTCGTCAAGAGGAAGGTCGTAAAGACGTGACCCTCTCTCGACTGGCCGGCCCGTCTCACTCCAGTGCTGTCTCAGAGGAAACAGGCAACGAAAAATCACCCCGCATATGACGGTATTTCTTCATGAAAAAAACCAGCCACATTGAGATTAGACCCGAAAGACTGCTAAAAGACCTGCGGGACCTTGCGCAGTTTGGAAAACTGACGACAGGCGTCAGCCGGGTGTCTTTCTCAGAATCCGATGTTCAGGCCCGTCAATGGCTGAAAACGCGGATGGAGGGTGCAGGGCTCATCGCTGAATTCGACGCAGTCGGCAATGTTCACGGTCGGATAAACACCGACGCCCGGAGCATAATCCTCGGCTCGCACACTGATTCCGTGCCGGTAGGTGGATGGCTTGATGGATCTCTTGGGGTCATCTACGGGCTCGAGATTGCCCGCTCGGTCATGGAATCCGGACTGGAAAGCGATATCGGGATTGACGTTATTTCGTTCATGGATGAAGAAGGCACCTACCTCGCCTGTCTCGGTAGCAAGAGTTTTTGCCGGGAACTCGGAGATGAAGAGCGTTCAAATGGCCAAAGCCCTTCCGGAGAACGTTTGCCCGACGCCGTGGAACGTTCAGGGTTTGGCGAAAACCCTGTAATAGAGATAGATCCAGCGAGACACCTCGCATATCTTGAAGCTCACATCGAGCAGGGCCCACGGCTTGAAGCCGGCCAAAAAGAGATCGGTATCGTCACCGGAATAGTTGGTATCCGACGATACCGGCTCGAAGTCACCGGTGAAGCGGATCACGCGGGAACAGTCCCGATGTCCATGCGAAAAGACGCGGGTGCAGCTGCGATAGGCTTGCTACATTCGCTATTTCAAGCCGTTGAAAAGGCTAAGGGACCCGAGTCCGTGTGGAATGCCGGCTCCATGCAGTTCGAGCCCGGCGCGGCAAACGTTGTGCCGGCTAGAGCGGAAGTAATTTTCGAAATCCGGGATCTGGAACCAGCCATACTGAATTCAATGGAATCATCTATTCATGAAACCGCCGAAAGAATTTCTCTGGATGGCGATATCAGTTACCTGGTAACTAAAACCATAGATATTCCTCCATCCGCAATGGATACCAGGTTATCGGATCATATTTTGCACTCAGCCAACGCTATTGGCGCGTCCAACATGAAGATGCCAAGTGGGGCGGGACATGACGCAATGGTGTTATCCCGCCACGTACCGTCCGCAATGCTTTTTATCCCCAGCATAAATGGCAAGAGCCACTCTGAAGCCGAAGATACGTCAGATGAAAATATTATTATTGGTTGTCAGGTACTTGCAGGATCAGTTGAAAGCATTGCTTTATCATAAAATTTGCAACAAAGATGAAAATTACCCAAATAGCGGGTCACCCGGAAATTCTACCATGCAAATAACCGTCCCGGTCCGTTGGCTTCACCGGAATATTCTATGGTCTTGAGCGCGGCCCACAGAATTGTCTGGTTTGACGACAGAACGGGAAGCGCCAATTCGTTCTCCATCTGATCCAGTATATCAAATGTGTGCAGGTCAGTTGCCAGAAAAACCACAGCCTCTGCCGGCGCAGGCGAGATAGATCGGGCAACCCTGACGATTGACCCGGGTTTTACTTTTGCAACCTGCCTCATGGACAGCACATCGAGCGTCGCATCTGCAGTTATCACGTATCCCTTGTCTGTAAAATAATCAGATACAAGGTCATGAATGTCCGCAGGGTATGGGGTCCCGACCGCAAATCGTGTTATTTTCAGTCTTTCAAGCGCATCCCGTAAAGCGGTCCACGCTGAAACACATGGGATTGCCGCCCTGTCTGCTATTTCTGCTGTCCGGATTTCGTTCCAGTTTCGGTCCATGATGAAGGTTGTGACCATGTCTGCATAGACAATTACGTCTACTCCGGTCGCGACAAGCTCGTCTACGGCGCGGTCAACCGTTTCTTCCATTTGCAATACGGCTGCCCCGGTCAGGTTTCCCTTGGCCATGATGCGGGTTGCGTAGAATGCAACATCAGGCAGTGACAGCGACCAGAGCTCAGGTTCGATGACCGTATTGTTGGCCGGAACAATAAGTCCGATTTTATGTCGCGGTTCAGGCATCGGACTTTTTCCACTGTATGTTCCCGCGCGGAACAAATTGCCCTGTCGGAATGTTTGATTTCAGTTGAGCGTTTTCCGAAATGATATCTCCCCTCAGAAAGCTCGCCACCATCTTCCCGCGAAGTGGGTAACCTTCGAACGGTGACCGGCCCGCTTTCGAGATAATGTCCCTTCGCTCAACTTTCCTTTCTATTTCCGGATCAACTAGAACGATATCCCCATCAGCTCCCGGCTTCAGAAAGCCCTTTCGGTCAGAAAGGCCAAAAATTTCAGCAGGTCTTTCGCAAAGTACGCGGACCACATCTCCGTATGAAATGCTTCCTTTCGCCGCGAGGTCGAGAACAGCTGGAACTATGGTATCAAGCCCTGGCACGCCGCCTGGAACCGACCAGGGATCGTTACCGGCCTTCAGCGTCTCTTCATGTGGAGCATGATCGGATCCAACAAAATCCACTGTCCCGTCGGCGAGCGCGGAAACAGCAGCCTGACAGTCCTCTCGTGTCCGAAGAGGCGGGATCATGTGGGCAAACCCGTTTATCGAATCCAGCAGCCTGCTTGTCAGGTGAAGGTGGTGAGGTGTCACCTCTACTGCAAGGGGCAGAGAGGGGTCATCTTGCCTGGCCGTACGGGCGATCTCGAAGCCTCTCGCGGTACAGGTCTGCCGCAGGACGGTTTTAACCCTGGTAAACCGGCAGATTTCTGTCACCGATACGATGCCCAGCGCTTCCCCTATGGGTTCGCGCGTGTTGGCAAACTCCCGAAAACGGTGCTTGCCGCTACCCTGTCTCTTGAGAGTTTTCATAGCCTGTTCGAGAAGTTCACGAGAACCGGTATAGACCCCGAGAACGCCGTCTGTTTTTTCTACTTTTTTTGCAGCCTCCAGATATCCGGACAGGTCCAGCAAATCGTTTTCGGCGGCATCCGACATAATTGCCTCGAAAGAGGTAACGCCTGCTTCCCACAGTTCGTTTACGTGACCCAGATTACTGGCGTTCAGTCCGGCCTGGATACAGAAATCAACATAGCTGTTGCTTTTTCCTGTGTTAACCGCTGTCTCGAATCCCGCCAGGTCTGTTACTGGTGGGTTGGTGTTTGGCATGCACATCACCGTAGTGACACCGCCGCAGGCAGCGGATGCAGTGCCGGAGCTGAAATCCTCTTTTTGCGGTGCGCCCGGGTCTCGCATATGTACGTGAGCGTCAATAAACCCCGGAAAGAGCATATAACCACCTGCATCAATGACATTATCAGCAGGAACCGGTTCTTCTTCTGGCGCAGTAATGCGCGCTATTTTCCCATCATCCCGGATGATTATCCCACCTGGATTCGTCCCCGACCCCGAAACAATGGTGGCATTATGTATGCAGAGTTTAGCCACTATTCGAATGAACCTTTCTTACGCTTGTATTATACCGGTGTTACACGTCCTTCGTATTTGAACAACAGAATATCAGCCCGGGATACTTTTTACATGCGCCTGAGGATTTTAAGCGAAGATAACATCCGGCAGATCATCAACATGGACGATGCCATTGACATCCAGCGAGACGCATTTGGATTAATTGGAGACGATCTCGTCGTTTCAGGGCTTCGCAGTTACGCAACATCACAAACTCCACCTGGCATCGCCATTTTCAATCCGGCGTTCCTCAAGTCAGGGCGCGGGTATGGTATCAAGGTGGTATCAGATTTTTTCGAAAACGAAGATCGTGGAATTGCACGAATGTCCTCCCTCGTAAGCCTGTTTGATGGGGAAACGGGACACCCGACTACCGTAATGGAGGGCGGCTACCTGACCGATCTCCGCACCGGAGCCGGAACTGGCCTGGCTGCAACATTTCTGGCGAGGAAAGACAGTGAAGTTCTGGCCGTAATAGGTGCGGGCCGTGTGGCCCGAAACCAGATCAATGCAATTTCGCGCGTCTGTCCCATCTCAAGGATTCTG
>JAYZQT010000028.1:0-6074 GCA_036136335.1 Pseudomonadota bacterium | reverse complement strand
TTTCTGTCATGGTCAAGGGCGGGGAAGAACGTTCGCAAGATCTATGGACGCGAAAAGGAAACATCTCACTCGCCGAACAACGAATGGACCCTCGCGAACTTAGGTTATTAGCAAAGGATAACAGTGAAATATTTGTAGATTCTGTAGCCTATTTTCGAATTACAGAACCGATGAAGGCCGTTTACGACGTTGCCGCCTTCGAGGCGACATTTACAAGTCTAATTGAGACCACCCTGCGTCAAGAAGTGGGCAAACAGGACGGCGATACAATAATCACATCAAGGGATACCATGGGGGAAAATTTGCGCAGCGCGTTGCAAGAGGCTGCCGTGAATTGGGGAATTCAAGTAATACGTGTTGAAATAGAGGACATACACTTTAATTCTGAAGTTGCTCAAAAGCTGTCTGAAGCAAGAGAAAGAGAGCTTATAAGAAGGGCAGAACTCGTTGAAAAACAAGCGGTAGCGGAGCAACAGATATTATTAGCGGATGCTGACAAAAAAGCTAAAATCCTGGAAGCGGAAGGTCAAAGAGAGGCAGCTATAAAGAAAGCAGAAGGCGAGAAGCAGGCACAAATTTTAAAGGCTGAAGGAGAATTTGAACAGGACAAACTCCAGGCAGAGGGTCGCTTTCTTGCGGAATCCAGAGCGAAGGAAGGAGAAGCAAAGGGCTTTGCTGCGATCGTTTCAGCGCTTGCTCAAGACCCAAACGCAATCGTGGCACTGGAGGCCTTGAGAGCGCAAGAAAGTGTTGCCGCCAGTTTGGGAGCATCGAATAACGCATTGATCATACCTAGCGATACAGCTGGTTTATTTGGCGCTGCGGCGGCAATAGTTAAAGGATATGAACAAATCGTAAAGAAAGAATAAATTCTGAAGACCTCACAAAAAATTCAGAGCAGGGGGATGTTTCGGGAAAACAGCGCTATTCTCCCGACGGTACCCAGACGCTTGATTCATTTTTGAAAACCATTATCACAAGCAATTTTCCGACCATACGGAAAAATAGGCTGGCTAATAAAATGCCCAAACAAGAGTGATCCGACCATCTTCTATTCCCGCATGAGATATCCGGTTGTTTTACTTCCAAACGACCGGTTAAATTTGACACTTCCGAGCGAAATTTCTTACCTCTTTTAAAGCAGGATTGCTGCATCCCAGTTCTTTCCGCAAAATCAGAGGCCGCCGATGTTATTAAAGTTAATATAGCCAGAGCGCGAGCATTTTACCTCCGCGCTCGCCTCCCAGAAACCAGCGATCGAAATAGAGGATGGCTATTCATTTGGTTTTCCGAACCGCAATGCAGATGATGTCCACGCCCGGGCCCTTGGACCGGGAAGGATGCTCACACGTGGTCATTACCAAACCAATGAGCCATTAGTCCCCTGGATCAAAGTGGCGCGCGTTACCCACCGGCGGGCTAATCTCAGCGGGACAAGTGGCGGGCGATGGGTGAACGCCCGAGGCGAAGGTGATCTGCCTGATTGGTGCGAAATGGCGTCGAATGGCTAGAGAGCGACGTTGTTCGGAACCGTTCAACGGCCGGAACCAGTTGAACCCCATCCTGTAGTGGTCAAATTACCATTTCGTCAGTCGTTAACTGCTTTGGGAGCGGTGACCACTTTACCCGCGGTGGAGGCCTCATGCACCACATACATGGGTGTTTCACCGATCGCTTCATCCAGGCCCTTGCGGAGATCGCCCGCGACGCTCGGCATGGTGGTCGCCACAGTGCCTGCCCAGACCTGGCGATGCAAACAGTGTACGTGGCCGCACAGCAACCGTTTGACCTGGGGATAACACCTTGCCACCGCGGCCAGGTTTTCGGCTTCCTGCTGCCGCCGATATCCCCCCACGTAATGTGGTTGGATGTCGAAGGGCGGGTGGTGCATAAAAAGAACGGTTGGCCGATCAGGGTGTTCAGCGAGGGTTTTGTCCAGCCACTCGACCCTTCGCTTGCAAAAGACGCCCTTCCGTTCGCCATCTTGGACTGAATCAAGTGCAACGAGACGCAGAGGCAGGTCATCTATCGAATAATGAAGAAAGTCACCGGTCTGAGGCAGATAGGATAGGTCGCTGAAATGTTCGCGCAGCGTAGCGCGGTTGTCACGGTTTCCGGGCACCAGGAACAGGGGTGAGGTGAGTTCAGACAATATCTCGCGGAGATGCTTGTATTCTTCAGCTATGCCTTGATGAACGGTATCACCGGTGTGGATGACGGCGTCCACGGCATCTCGGTTGATAGCAGCGATACATCGTCGCAGATTTTCTGCACGGCTCGCGCATGCTGGTAACCCGGACGATTTCGGCAGGATATGAGTGTCGCTGATCTGCGCAATCTTCATCGGATTGGTCCCCTCACCACTCAGTTCAAACCGTCATAGTGAGCCTGCAGGACCTTTACTACTTCGCGTCGGCTGAACTCTTCCGGAATTTTTTCCTGATCAACAAACATTTCGCGTAATTTCGTACCCGAGATGGCCAACCGATCCCCATCATCGTGGGGGCATGTCTTTCCAGTCGCCATGCCGTTGCACTCGTAACAAAAGAAGGTGATGTCAATTTTTAAGGGCTGAATTTCCATACTTCCAGGCGGAAGCGTGTCGAAAATCCGGTGTGCGTCGAACGGTCCGTAATAGTCCCCTGCACCCGCGTGATCTCGACCTACCACCAGGTGTGTGCAGCCAAAGTTTTGACGGAATACAGCATGCAATAGTGCCTCCCGTGGCCCGGCATAGCGCATTTCAATCGGATAACCGGCCTGAATCACGGTGCCTGGAACGAAATAATTTTCGACGAGGACATCGATGGCCCTTACCCTGGTTTTCGCCGGAATATCCCCCGGTTTCAAAACACCTAGCACCTGGTGAATGAGGAGGCCGTCGCATATTTCGATCGCAACCTTTGCCAGATACTCATGGCTGCGGTGCATTGGATTTCGGGTCTGGAATGCTGCCACTTTGGACCAGCCCGCTTCCTTGAACATTGAGCGGGTCTCCTCTGGACGGTAATAGAGCCCCTTGTAAGTTTTCGGATAGTGTCCCTCGGATAATGCGACAACCGGCCCCCCCAGGTTGACTGCTGACTGCTGCATAACCTTCTGGACCCCCGGATGGCCTACGTCCGTTGTACGAAAAACCTCCCGACATTCGAGGTGTCTATCGATGGTGTATTTTTCGGTAACGGTTTGGGTGGCCAGTATTTCGCTGTTGCTGGGATCGACCAAGGAAATTTCTTCACCTATAGAAATGGAATTTGCTGCGTCTTCATCACACGACACTGTAATTGGAATTGGCCAGAATACCCCATTTTCTGTAGTCATACTTTCGCAGCAGCCACGCCAATCTAACTCGCCCATAAATCCACCCACCGGTGTATAGGCACCCATCGCCAGCATAAATAAATCCGATATTTCCCGGCTGCTGATTGGTATTTTCACCAACTCCGCGGCCCGTTTAAGTTCCTCCGCCCGCGCCGCTTCCTTTAAAAGCAGAGGTTTAAGTTTACCGCCGCCATGAGGAGGAACTAATGTCGACATAATTATCTGTCTCCCTGTTTAATAAGCTGGAACCTAATCCAGTTGGCACGGTGCTCCCCGCACGGAATTACAAAATACACAGGCACCCTCTGGAATGCATTGGCAAAATTGTTCCTTTATTAATCGTTCCTGCTTTCTACGGCTTGATACGGCACCGCAAATCGGCCACATTGCCGATTGCTAGAATCGAACCATTTATCCAAGTGTTAGGACATTGAGGGCTCAGGCTGTATCAACCATTGAAGATCCAGACTTGCGTGGCTTGTTAAACACAATGGATCGAGGATCGCGAAAATTGTTTTTGAATTTGTCCAGGTTTGGTACACGCGCCTTTGCCCGTTTGTCCATCCCCTACGTGACTGCAACTAGCTGAAATATGGAGTAGTTGATGTTCTCCATCAATCCTTATGCGGAACTTTCCGCGTTCGTCCCACCAAGCGTCATGCAGACCTATGTCGTTATCATGATCCTTTGTGTGGCAGGCGGTACACTCTTTGACATTTTTCACAAAAAGAGCGCCAGGTATTTTTTCCAAAATTGGCGCAAAGTAAAAAACAAAGGTGATAAAGAGGTTGGTGGTGGAGAAATGGTTTCCCTGACGGTCCGGACCGCGCTGGTGGAGGGCCTCACATCCGCGGAGTTCTGCAACGCAAAACGGCGCATCGCCCATCTCCTGGGCATGTACGGGTTTCTGGCATACGTTATCACGACCTTTATCATGGTGTTCTGGTACCCGAGCAATTCGGCACCCACGCCCGCCATACTGCCGCAGCTCTGGTATATCGGTAGCCTGCTGGTCTGTATCGGAGGTTATTGGTTCTGGTTTTTCATTCGGGTCGATGTTTCCGCCGAGGGTAATTCACCCTTCCGTATCATTCGAGCCGATCTATTCATCCTTTCACTCCTAGCCAGCAACACGTTCGGTTTAATATGGGCTATCCTGCAGGCATGGAGTATCAGCTGGTCGCCAATCTTCCTTGGCCTTTATCTGATTGCAACAACCGTGCTCTTTGGTTCAGTTCCATGGTCAAAATTTTCACACATGTTCTTTAAGCCCGCAGCTGCGCTCCAGAAACGGGTAGAGGAAGCCAACGGCACCCGGCGGAACCTGCCGGGTCCAGCTGACAAACCCGAAACTTTCGGTAGTGCGCGTCGCTTGCCGCGTAACTTTTAAATACTCCCGGATAGCACTTCAGTAACAGGAGATAATTCAAGATCATGCCTACCTTTGTTTATATGACCAGTTGTGACGGCTGCGGTCATTGCGTCGATATCTGCCCCTCCGACATCATGCACATCGATAAGACCCACCGGCGGGCCTATAACATCGAGCCCAATATGTGCTGGGAATGCTATTCCTGCGTCAAGGAATGCCCACAGAATGCTATTGACGTCCGCGGTTATGCGGACTTCGCCCCGCTTGGCCACAGCGTTCGCGTATTACGTGAAGAAGAAAAGAACACCATTTCCTGGCGTCTAAAATTTAGAAATGGCGAGGAAAAGAACTTTGTTTCGCCGATCCGAACCACGGAGTGGGGTTCCATTAAGGGACCCGCCGAATATGAAGCACCCAGCGGTGCGGATTTCAGATCGGAAGAACTATCCCATGAACCCACAGCGCTAAACATTGATGGCGGCCTTCCTGCCCTCAAACCTGACGACCTAGTGCAGAGGTCGAGCTGATGGGTCTGTTCGGGGGCAGAAAAACAATACGCGTCGACGCCGATATTCTTGTGGTTGGCGGAGGTATGGCCGGCTGTGGTGCAACATATGAGTCACGATATTGGGGACGCGATTTAAAAGTTGTCTGTGTTGAGAAAGCAAATATTGAACGCAGCGGCGCGGTTGCACAGGGCCTCTATGCCATCAACTGTTATATGGGAATGCAGTGGGGTGAAAACCAGCCGGAAGACTTTGTAGAATATGCCAGCAACGACTTGATGGGGCTGGTCCGCGAAGATTTGGCTTACGACATAGGTCGCCACGTTGATTCAACGGTGCACAAGTTTGAGGAATGGGGTCTCCCCATCATGAAGGATCCGGAAACGGGCCGCTACATGCGTGAAGGCAAGTGGCAAATTATGATTCACGGGGAAAGCTACAAGCCAATCGTGGCGGAAGCTGCCCGCAAGGCTGCGAGTGAAATCCACAATCGGATCATGGTCACCCATCTGCTTATGGACAAGAAAGACCGTACACGGGCTGCTGGAGCTGTCGGTTTCAACGTTCGAACCGGTGATTTCTACGTGTTCAAAGCGAAGGCCGTGGTTATCGCTGCTGGTGGGGCCTCACACATATTTAAACCTCGCTCGGTCGGTGAGGGAATGGGCCGAACGTGGTATGCACCATGGAGTAGTGCTTCGGCATACGGTCTTCCAATTGAAGTCGGCGCTAAAATGACACAAATGGAAAACCGGATTGTACTGACCCGGTTCAAGGACGGTTACGGTCCGGTGGGCGCCTATTTCCTGCATCTAAAAACCCACACCGAGAACGCCTATGGCGACGAATACGAATCCAAGTGGTACGACGACACC
>JAYZQT010000027.1:0-31634 GCA_036136335.1 Pseudomonadota bacterium | reverse complement strand
GTTCCTTACAGGCGCGCCGATCTTTCTCGCCTTTTTAATAATGATAGTGTCCGGCGTTGTCTTCCTGTTGGGCGATGCGGCCTTTGGAATGGTAGCAAACTCAATCTATGAAACAGCAACGACCGCGTCGCTTGGCACAGTACCCCTGTTTATCCTGTTGGGAGAAATACTATTCCGTTCGGGTTGTATGGAGGTGCTGCTCGACTCCATTGACAAACTTGTCGGTCGCATAAAAGGACGTCAATACGTTTTATCTATTTCACTTTCGACCGTTCTGGGGGCCCTTTCTGGTTCCGCAATAGCGGTAGGTGCAATGCTGGGCCGCTCGCTTTTGCCCATCATGCGAGAGCGTGGGTATGATACCAAGCTTTCAATTGGAACAATCCTTGCGGGGGCCTGTCTCGCTCCAATTATTCCACCTTCGATCCTAGCAATCATTGTTGGTACGCTAGCGGACGTATCGATCGCCTCGTTATTGATTGCCGGCGTGCTTCCGGGATTGCTGTTGGCTGGATTATTTATTACTGCCTGTATGATCAAGGTGAAAATTGATCCCGCGCTTGCGCCTGAGGTTGAGAGCGGCGAGAAGGTCAGTTCGATCGGAAAACTCAAGGCGGTGGGGGGACTCCTTCCCTTTTCGATCATCATATTCATGGTGATGGGTCTGATCATGCTGGGTGTGGCCACTCCGTCCGAATCCGCAGCAACCGGCGTGTTGGGGGCGGTGCTAACGGCCGCGTCTTACAAACGCCTGAGCGTGAAAATGATGTTTGAAGCAATTGGCGAGGCTAGCCTGCTAGCCTGCGTCATTCTTCTAATCCTTTGTAGCGCTGTGATGTTTACTCAGCTGCTGGCGTTTACTGGTGCGACGTCGGCGCTCACGGAGGTTGTCACCAAACTCGAGGTCAACCGGTGGGTAATGTTCTTCATAATGATGTTGTTGCCATTCATCTTATGCATGTTCATTGATCAGCTGGGTCTGATGCTTGTGGTAATACCGGTATACCTTCCAATTCTCAAAGTTCTGGAATTCGACCCAGTCTGGTTCTGGCTTCTGTTTTTGCTGAACATCACACTGGGCGCTATCACACCGCCCTTCGGCTATGTCATGTTCGCTGTCAAAGCAGCTGCACCCGACGTTTCCATGGGCGAAATTTTCAGTGCATCCTGGTTATTTGTTGCGCTTACCTTAGTCGGCATGATTTTGCTGGCCGTTTTCCCGGACATCGTGACCTTCCTGCCCAACCTGATGGATTCCATGGCCCAGTAACAATACCGTTTGCTATTTAGGTGATCTTATGTGAGTTGCTCACCTTCGTGCTCGCCATCAAGAAAGATGTTCGGCTTTAGAAACATGGATAAAATCAAAGCCCCATCAGGTGCCCAGGCATCGTGACGACTGCCGGCAGGACGCCAGACATAGTTACCCGCAGTTATCGTCCCCTCATCGTCTACCAATGATCCTTCCAGTACAAATGTTTGTTCCAGCGCCACATGTTCATGAAAGGTCAATTTTGAACCCGGCGCCCATTTAAACATGGCAGTCATCATGCCACTTTCTTCATCCTCCATTAAAACCTTCATTTCGATCCCTTCACAGGGCGTCGGTTTCCACGGGATATCCTCCACGTCGACAAAACGGGATGCAAGATCCGAAAGATTGTCATGTTTTGTTGACATTGGTGTTACCACGGCCATGGGTTTCTCCAGTCAGAGATATTCATCCAACAGTCTCCTATGCGTTCTGGTGTTGCGTCAAGCAGCCTCAGGTACACCGCCGGCTAGCGATGTCCGGCGGAGCACCCGTGTCATCGACGGATCAAACCAGGTGCGGGCATGCTGTGTGCACAGATTATCCCACATTACGAGATCGCCCCGCCTCCAGACATGCTCATAACAGTGGGCCGGATTTTCAAGGACCTGAAATAACTGTTCCAGCAGAACGTCGCTATCGGCCCTTTCCATTCCTACCACATGGTCAGTCATCAACCGGTTGACGTAGAGCACTGCACGGCCAGTTTCCGGATGGCGAATTACAGCCGGGTGTGCATAACGTGGCGCTTCCGGCGAACTTTCATTCCTCTTATGGGTTGGGTTGGCCTGATAGTCATAGACGTTGAGAGCGCACACACCCGTCAGCAGTTCTTTTGTGGATAGGGGAAGAGATTCGTAGGCACTATACGCATTTGCAAATTTTGTGTTGCCGCCTGCTTCGGGAATATCGAGAGCGTAGAGTATTGTAGCTCGCGAAGGCGTTTCATAATAACACTGGTCGGAGTGATACTGCATCTCACCTTCAGGCAAGACCCCCTCCATCCCGTCTACACACCTGTTCGCAACATACATGTAGTTCTGCAATCCACCGGCAACCTGTTGTACGGTTCTTACCGGCTGACGTGGACCAAACCATGCCGTAAACGCCACCTGCTCATCACTCGAAAGACTCTGACCGGGCAAGACTATGACGAAATGGTCAATCCATGCCTGACGGATCTCTCTCATCACTTCATCGTTCAGCCCCTCGCACAAATTTACGCCGGTGACCCTCGCGCCAATACCATCTGATAATGGTTCTACCGAGATGAACTTGAAGACATCGGAGCCCGCCCCTTCTCTCATTCCGCCGCACTACCCAAGCCAGCGGGCTCCTGTTTCCTGATGCCCTGAGCAAGGTCCTGCCAACGGCCAGATTGGGGTATCAATGTGTCAGGAACCGCGGCAACGTTCGAATAATCCTCTATATCAAGGCCCAGTGGTTCTTTTCCCACTTCGTTGAGCTCAACCGACTGAAGCAATCTCCGGCGCAATCGAATAACTGCCTCGTCACTAGGCACCAGATACTCCTTTGTCCGATCGACAATCGGCTGCATTGACATAGCGATGATGGAGTCTTCCTGTTCAATTCCGGCAAATCCTGACCAATTCCGATCCATGTTCGTCCGATCTTGACCTAGTCGGTCTGCCCAGTCTGCACGAAAGTAGCAATCCTCATAGGTCCAGAATTTTGGATCCGAAAGCCCCATTGTATCAATGATTACCTGCCGGTCCTGTTTCTCTGGTCCGTGGAACACAAGATAGGTTGCCGTTAACTGGTCATTCATTGGCACCTCAAACACATAAAACTGAAATGCGTTGGCGGGGATTATCCGCCCAGTTGGCAACATTATTGGCGTAATACGGACACTCCACGTCGACGAACCATCTTTGGCGGGCTCGGCTTCGCGCAGTGCCGCGTACTGAAAGCCGTAGGAGGTATCTTCGATTTCGAGACTGGGCGTCTGCTCAAACACCGTAGATGACATGTACAATTCAGTCTTGCTGACAATATGACCGGTACCACTGTCATCTGCGCCCCAGCCCTTTCCTCCATCCTGGTCCGTTCTGCCATCGACAAAGGCAGTATTTTTCCAACCCGGGTTCATCATGTTCATATGTAGTGCGCCGACATGGGCAGAGTCGGCTCCACCCTCGTAAAGCTGCAGGTAATTTGCTGGCGTGTTTATCCGAAGGACGACGTAATTTTCTTCGGGCGAGTCAAACCAGCCATATCTCTGAAAAGGAGGCTGGCGCTGCAGTTCGCCAATATAGGTCCAAACCAGACCACCCTCGTCAAGGACCGGATGGGACGGTTGCCTGATCTTCTCTCGCACGTTCGGGAGGGAATGATTTGGTGTCTCCAGAATAGTTCCCTCTCTGGTGAACTTCCAGCCGTGTAACAGACAGCGAAGCCCGCCACCCTCGTTGCGCCCGAGTGCCAGAGAGGCCCTTCGGTGGACGCAAAACTCGTCAAGCACCCCAACATTTCCGCTAGAATCACGAAATACCACCAGATGCTCGCCCAAAAGCTGCGTCCGAAGTGGCGGGCCGTCCGGCTCTGCCACCTGGTGTGCAGAACATATAGGCAGCCAGAAACGGCGCATCATACGCCCCATCGGCGTCCCGGATCCTGTCCTTGTAAGAATTTCGTTTTCTTGGGCACTCAGCATATTTATTTCCAGAGACTGTCGTTTTGCAAAATTTTACCTGGTACGTGCCGCACGGCAACGATCACTGCAAGCTTCCAGTACTTTTACATCACTGCCAACATTTGCCCCACGTTTTAGCAAATTTAGCAGTGCCCGAAGAGAATTCCCATCGAAAGTGCTTATTAAATGCTAAATAAACATTGCAGATCAACCCGAAACTTCTGCATTTTTTTGTTATGTGAGACCTTGCAAACGGTTGAGTGGGATCGTACACCGTTATGCCTGAACAATCTCCTTGCTTTTACTAAGGACGATCTCCATCACCATTTTTGCGGAGCCAAACGATGAAAAATAGAACCGGCATTTTTTCACTCACCCTTCTGACGGCGCTCATGTCCGCGACGGCCGTTCAGGCCCACAGCGATGCCACAATTGGTGCCGGTTTTTTGCACCCAATTTCTGGCCTGGATCATCTTCTCGCACTGCTCGCTGTGGGTATTTGGGCAGGACGTGCAGGATCCAAAATAAAATGGCGGGTCCCCTCTATTTTCATAGCCTTCACCCTACTTGGTGCCGCGATAACCATGCACGGGCTTACATTGCCGAGTATTCAAACGGTGGTATTTTCTTCCGTAGCCATCTTTTTTGTGCTGGCAGCGATTTCTATTCGGCTAAGCACGCGCACCGCGGGTATCGTTACTGCAATGTTCGCATTTTTTCACGGAGCAGCTCATGGAACTATAGCTGGCGCAGCACCTATCAGCTTCGTTGCCGGATTTCTTGCTGCTTCAATTGTCGTTTTGGGCATCGGTGTGATTATGGGAGCAGCTTTAACGAGTCAACGCAACAATCCAATCGATCAGAAAAGACCCAAACACTGCGCCTAGTCGTGCAATTATAAAAATTCAGTGGTCAGGACATTGAGCTAGCCAGAAGCTGGGGAACGATAGTGTTCGATTTCTTTTTCCCAAGTGAGCCATTTGGATCACAGACGTTGAGGCTAGTCGCTGAGGCCAGCCAAGGCGGCGGCGATACATTTGAGATTGCACGTGTCTGCCGTGAGATTGAGCGGGGGGACGCATTGGGTTGGGAAAAGTCTTGGGTGGATAAAGCGGAAAGCACGGAAGGGCGGGCTAAAAAAGCGCTAACCTTGGGCAACTCGCGGACGGCCATGCAATATTTTTTCGCAGCTAATCAGTATTGGCGGATGGCTGATGTTTTTCTGACTATCGAACGCAACGCCGATAAAGCCAAATACTTCAAAAAGTGCCAAGAAAATTTTCGAGCCGCTGCCGCACTTCACGCTCCACCGATTGAAGTGATTACCGTGCAGTGCGGCGACGAGGAATATGACGGATATTTCTGCCACCCGAGAAATTCCGGATCTGGTAAATGGCCAGCAATTTTCTTCATTGGCGGTGCAGACGCATTCGCGGAAGAAATTTACTTTTCCGGCCGAGAATTGACAGAGCGCGGATATGCTATGCTGCTCGTGGACACGCCGGGCCGCGGGTCTTCAATGTACCTGAAAAACATTCCCACCCGCGCCGATTATGAAGTACCGGGCGGGGCCTGTTTCGACTACCTGTTTGCCCGTCCGGAAATCGACCCCGACCGGGTAGGTCTGATGGGCATATCGATGGCCGGGTACTACGCACCTAGGGTTGCCGCATTTGAAACAAGGATAAAAGCCTTGGTTTCTTGGGCCGGCTGTTATTCAGTTCTCGACGACCTATACGATTTTTATGAACACCTTCAACCTACCGTGCAACGTTTGTTGGGTGGCGTTACGCACGAGGAAGCAAGGGCGCAGCTGAAAGCCTTTACGATGCAAGGAATAGCGCAAAACATCAAAATCCCAACACTAATGACCCATGGCAAGAATGATCGGCTGATGAACTGGGAGGGCGCCAAGCGCCTCTTCGATGAGATAGGGTCTAAGGACAAGGAACTGGTTCTCTATGATGACCCGAAAGTCGGTGGAACAGTGCACTGCTCTCATGACTGCTGGGCTCATCAGAGCCCTATGATAATGGATTGGATCGAACAACACGTTTGAATTTAAAGCATGTGAAGGTAGCCTTTTACAACACGTTCTCGTCATGCTCAGGCGGTGCCCCATACCTCAATTGCCGTCTCTACAACCAGTGCGAGCTTGCGTTTTTGATCGTCCTCCGTGATCACCTGTCCCCTACCCGGAGCAGATGAAAAACCGCACTGTGGACTGATGCAGAGGCGCTCGAGTGGTACATATCTGGAAGCATCGTCGATACGCCGCTTCAAATCGTCCTTAGCTTCAAGGGCAGCGGTCTTAGTCGACACCAGCCCCAGCACCACCACCTTGTCCTCTGGCATGAACCTCAGCGGTGAAAAATCACCTGCCCGATCAGTGTCATATTCCATAAACCACGCGTCAACATCAGTATTAGTGAATAACCTCTCGGCAATTGGGTCGTAACCACCTTCGGCCATCCAGGTACCCTTCAGATTTCCCCGACACATGTGGACCGCAACCGTCATATTCTCGGGGCGTCCGGCAACGGCACTATTGATTAGTTGGGAATAACGCCGTGTGAGCCCGTCGGGGTCTTCGCCCCGCGCCTCGACGTCGGCTCTGAAGCTCGCATCGCAATTGCAAGGTAATGCAGTTTCATCTAATTGCAGGTACGTGCATCCCTCGTTGTTCAGTGCAACGATCTCATCTCGATAAATACTCGCTAGGTCTACAAAATATTCTTCAACGTCAGCATAAACGTTTTCATCAAATGCGCGCGGACCCAAAAAATAATGCATAACGGGAGGTGAAGCGATCGTCGCTTTGGGCGTAGCGGTCTTGGAGACAGATTTTACGAAAGCCAAGTCATTTGCAACAATTGGTCTGTTTCGCGAAAGGCGGGCTTTGGCGTAGGGTGAAAGTTCTGCTTTCTGCTCCTTACCCTCTTTTTTGAAACCAATAGCCCCTTCCCGCAAACCAAATCCATCCACAGCATCAATAAAACCTGCTGACCAGCCCCTGCGGCGAAACTCTCCATCGGTGACGGACCTTAGGCCAAGTCCTTCCTGTGTCTCTACGATCTTGGCAATTGCCGCATCCTGTGCGCGGACAAGTGTATCATTATCAATCAGATTTGCGCGGTGCGATCGCACGACATTCATCAAACTGTCAGGTCGCAAAAAGCTTCCGACATGCTCGGCACGAAATGGGGGTTTGGTCATTTGATATCAAAATTCCTCTATCAAAATACTCGATGTTCAGTTGGTTACAGTCTCCGTCCCTCAACCAAAAAAACACTACTACCTGTAAAAAGTGAATTCATGCACCGACCTCAGGTTAGCAAAGTAGAATATGGCGCGCCCGGGAGGATTCGAACCCCCAACCTCCTAATCCGTAGTCAGGCACTCTATCCAGTTGAGCTACGGGCGCGCGGGTCGCAAGGGTATAGCTAAAGCGTCTGGCTCGTGCAATGCGTTCTTTCCAATTTGGAATAAACGGAAAAACCGGAAGACCGACAATCGCCTTGTGGACGGGAAATCGTTAAAGTAAGATGACGCAACCGTCAGGGGGATTAGGTGGTTCTCGCGTTATGCGGGTAGCGTCGACGGCTCCGTGGTTAACCGGCTGAATATGAAAAATTGATTAGGGATAAGGCCTAAAACATGGCCCGCACAGAAGCCCGAAGAAAAACTGCTAAAACCTGTTTGGTCCTTTTAACAGCTGGTGCAATGGTCAGTGGCTGCTCATTTGCGTCGGATGTGATGTGGCCATCCCTGACTGGCGAAAACCCTGCCAGCAAGTCTGGCGAAAAGACCCAGGTTCCCATATCGCGCGCTGAAGCCAATTCCCAGCCAACGTTATCACCGCCGCCACCGCCCGCGTTGGGGCGCACAAATTTTGTACCCCCCCGCGTGACCGCCGGCTCAGCAACAGGCACGGATGTGGGACGGCGAGTCGTAGAACTCCGCCGCGAGCTAAAACGTCTACAATCACAAATCGGCCAGCAGAACGTTCAGCTACAGGAAATCCGAAGATTGACGGTTCAACATTCTCGAACCTATCACACCACAGTGGGCGCGATGAATGCGCGACTTCAGGTGGGCACAACACCAGGCAACCCCGCGCTTGTCACGCAGTGGAATGTTGCTCAGGCAAACCTAGCGCAGGTTGAAAAAGACATAGCTCAAATGAACAAGCTAGCTAACGGTGTCGCGAGCACATCGACCCTGTCGGCGTTTCTGTTAGAAACCACGCGTGCTGCTTACGGGTTGTCGGGGGCGGTTGACGAGGATCACCGTCAGTTGTCAATACTTGAAGATGAAGTCAACCGTACAGTGGTATTGATCGACCGTTTACTCAACGAATTGAGCGAAGACATCAGCCGGCAGAGTAACTATCTGAGCACCGAGAGGACAAATCTGAATACGCTCGCTCTCGCAGTAAAAAATGGAGAAATACTTGGCGCTAGCTTGGTCAACAGGGCTTTCGCATCTTCTACACCGCTAGCGAGCAACAGCCCAACCGCTGCGCCCCGCATGAGCTCTGATAGCTTGCGTCGACCACTCGTCGTTATCCGTTTCGACCGAGCCAACGTTCAATACGAACAACCACTTTACAACGCGATCAGCCGCGCATTGCAGCGACGACCGAATGCGATGTTTGACCTGGTGGCGGTAGCGCCGGGCGGCGGCAATGCCGCACGTGTGGCTCTAGCTTCCAGTTCATCAAAGAAAAATGCTGAAACCGTGCTTCGATCACTTTCGGACATGGGATTACCGCTAGAACGCGTGCGCCTGTCGGCGTTGACGAGCCATTCGGCGCAGACCGGTGAGGTCCACCTGTATGTGCGGTAAACACATAAAATAACGGCCGCAAACGTGAGCCGTTTGTTGTGAATACACTACACAGCTACGAAAATTTCAGGTTACCCAACCACAACCGTCTTGCCTCTTGCCCGCCCTCCAAGTCCACGTCTTATCTGCTCAATATGTGGTCCCCCGGGGACCATTTCAAAAACACTTTCGACCGAGGTGTAGTCAAAATACCCCATTCTCGCGAGAGGGCGGCATTTAAGTATGTCAATCTTACCATCTTCCGTGATGACGGCGTCATTGATGTGTACCCCTAATACCTCACCCACAACAAGATAGACGATATTGTCTACCGAATTACCAGGAAGGGTCAGGGTTGTGTGGTATCGACATTCGAGGTGCACCGGAGAGGCCCGCACCCGCGGCGGCGCAACCATCTTGGACGGGACCATCTCAAGGCCTGCAAGTTGGGCTTCATCCACGTCCGGAGACACCATCTGAGCTGTCGTATTTACCTGATCGCGAAGCTCCCATGTTGCCATATTGCAGACAAATTCATTGGTTATCAGGGCATTTCGGGCACTGTCCTTGGGTCCGCCATCGCCGAAGCGTGATCCCGAAGAAAACATGACGTATGGCGGATCGTATCCAAGATTATTGAATTGGCTGTAAGGCGCGAGATTGATCCCACCTTCCGTGTCAAGGGTTGTAATCCAACCGATAGGGCGGGGCACGACAATGGATTTATATGGATTGTGGGGCAAACCGTGGTCATTTTTAGCGGTCTCGTAGAACATGTTACCTCCGTTGCAATACCCCCGTTTATCAGGGGCGGGCCTGTCCAAAGCAAATACCTAACTGAGATAGTCAATGGATAGATTGTCGATTAACCGTGTTTCACCGATCCAGGCCGCCGCAAATACACGAAGGCCGGATCTGTAACTGTTGGCGAGTTCAAGAGTAGCGCCATCACGAATTTCAAAATAGTCAACGCTTGAAAAACCTGCCTCAAGCAGCTTATTGCGGCCCCATGTGCATTGGTCGGCAAGACCTACGTCAGGGCGCATTTCCCCCCCCCCAATCACAGACAACGTCCTGTAAAGCTCGGGAGCCATACGTCTCTCGTTGGGGTCGAGGTTGGAGTTTCTTGAAGATAAAGCCAGCCCATCACTCTCGCGCACTATGGGAAGACCCACAATCTGGATATCCAGTTTGAGATCTTTGGCCATCCGCTCAATCACCTTTAGCTGCTGGTAATCTTTTTCGCCGAAATAGGCGGCGTTTGGTCTGCATTGCTCAAACAACTTGGATACTACCGTGGTAACCCCATCAAAATGACCAGGCCGCGAAGCACCGCACAAACCATCCGTCAAACCATCTACTGTCACCGTTATCGTCAAACCCGCAGGGTAAATTTCTCCGACAGACGGCAAATAAACGACATCTACGCCGTATCGCTCAAATAGCACGATGTCGTGTAATTCATCCCGTGGATAGGAATCAAAATCTTCATCATCACCAAACTGTGTTGGGTTAACGAAAAGGCTCGCGACCAAAAGCCCACAGTCTTTTCGGGCAGTCTGCAGGAGTGACAGGTGACCCCTGTGCAAAGCGCCCATCGTCGGAACCAGCCCAACAACCCCGCCGCTGGCCCTCGCAGCGTCAGAAATTGCGCGCAATTCAGCAGCATTACGAACAATCGTCAGCGAAGATAAACCTTCTGCTTTTGGCACAATAAGTTCGGTCAGGGTTTAAGTTGGCGAACCTCAGCTCCGTCAGTTTTCAGAGCACCGAAGCAATGCTCGGTGGCAGGGAAACGACGGGCGCGAACATCACCGGCATAGGCTGCAGCAGCCTGGCCAATTTCTTCGCCGAGATCTGCATAACGTTTGACGAACTTGGGCGTGAAATCCGTGAACAGGCCAAGAAGGTCCTCGGTAACCAGCACCTGGCCATCACACTCCGCGGACGCTCCTATACCTATGGTAGGAATCGCAACAACGTTCGTTATTTCTCTGGCTACTGTTTCCATCACGCCCTCAACGACCATCGTAAAGGCACCCGCGTCAGCAATCGCACGGGCATCGTCGATTACTTGTCGGGCAGCGGCGGTTTCCTTGCCCTGAACGCGAAAGCCCCCATAGGTATTCACCGATTGGGGCATAAGGCCAACGTGACCCATCACCGGAATGCCGCGGTGGGTCAGAAACTCGACCGTCGACGCCAGCGTCAGGCCTGCTTCTAACTTCACACCATCAGCACCCGTTTCCTGCATCACGCGCGCGGCATTGCGATAGGCCTGTTCCGGCGATTCCTGGTATGACCCAAAAGGCATGTCGATTATCACGCAAGCGTGCTGGGAGGAGCGCACCACTGCCGCACCATGATTGATCATCATATCCAGCGACACGGCTAACGTCGTATCCAGACCGTAAACCACCATGCCCAATGAATCACCGACGAGAAGACAGTCGACATGTTCGTCAAGCAATTGCGCCATCGGAGACGTATAGGCGGTCAGGACCACAATTGGGTCACCACCCTTGTGCTCTGCTAGTTCCGGCGCTGTAATTCGTTTTATCCGGGTAGGGGTGCTCATCGTAGCCCTCCACGAGCTTGTCCGGGTAGTTCGCAGCTGTTTTACTCCGTTTTTCGCACCCGCGAAAGGACTTCCCTTAATTGTGTTCAATCAATTGAAATCCAAAAAAATTCAGTGTTTCCAAATTTCTGGAATCTGCCTCCTGCTGTTTTTAAGTGGGCTGATATCCGGTTCTGGTGCGGCACTCAACCTGCCTCAACGCCACATGATTTCCACCGCCAATCCGCTTGCCTCCGATGCCGGTCGCGAAATACTGCGCGCAGGCGGGAGCGCGGTTGACGCGGCGATCGCGGCCCAGGCAGTTCTAACGTTAGTCGAACCACAAAGTTCTGGCATTGGTGGGGGTGCTTTTCTACTTCATTTTAGAAACACAAACCGCCAGATTGACGCGTATGATGGCAGGGAAACCGCTCCTGCCGGCATTCACCCAAACATCTTTCTGACGACCGACGGGAAACGACGGCCTTTCAAAGACACCAGTAGAGGAGGAGGCGCCGTGGGTGTCCCAGGCCTGTTGAGAATGCTGGCGATGGCTCATAAAGAACATGGTCGGCTTCCGTGGGCCCAACTTTTTGAAAGAGCCACACAACTCTCAGAGAATGGTTTCAGGGTATCACCAAGGTTGCACCAGATGATACGTCGAACTCCCGGGTTACAGTTCTTTCCGGCCGCAAAGGCCTACTTCTATGGGTTAAATGGCAACCCAGTCCCGGAAGGACATCTTTTAAAAAATCTGCCCCTTGCCAATATCTACCGACGCATCGCTTCAGAGGGGCCCAACGCGTTCTACACGGGGGAAATTGCGACGGACATCGTGAGAACAATCCATACCGCGGTCCGCAACCCAGCGAAGATGACTGTTTGGGACATCCAGGGATACAAGCCAAAAAAACGACAGGTGCTTTGCCGTAGCTACCGAAAGTGGCACATTTGCGGTATGCCTCCGCCAACATCCGGGGGTATAGCAATTCTTCAGATTTTCGGTTTTTTAGAAAAGTTTGACCTGTCAAGCATGGCACCAGGGTCAGTTGAAGCACTGCATCTGATTTCGGAGGCCAGTCGCCTCGCCTATGCGGATCGGCACCACTTTATTGGCGACCCGGATTTCGTAAATGTTCCGACAAACGGCTTGCTGGATCCAGAATATCTGCGTGTCCGCGCACGCCGCATTTCGCTGACCAAATCAATGGGCATTGTTGAACAAGGCAAGCCACCAAGGAGTTTCAAGGGTGCGTTTGCGGCAGGCGAAACAGATGAATTTCCATCTACCTCACATCTTTCCGTTATCGACAGTGCGGGAAATGCGGTTAGCATGACTTCAAGTATTGAACGGGCATTCGGAAGCCGGCTCATGATACACGGCTTTCTGCTCAATAATCAGCTAACAGATTTTGCATATTTTCCACACAGAAGCGGGCTTCCCGTTGCCAACGCAGTCGCACCTGGGAAACGACCCCGCAGTTCCATGTCGCCCACACTGGTACTCGACGGCTCAGGAAGATTGTTCGCTACGTTGGGCTCGCCCGGCGGGTCTCGAATTATCGCCTATGTCACCCAGACATTGATAGGGTTACTGGACTGGGGGCTGGATATGCAGTCCGCCATAAACCTCCCACGACACGTAAATCGCAATGGCGTGACAGAATTGGAAAAAGGAACCAGTATAGGAAAACACAAGCATTTGCTGCGTCAATTGGGGCATGAAGTCAGAATACGCTCATTGAATAGTGGCTTGCAGGGTATTCGGGTAACCGCTGCTGGCCTGGACGGCGGTGCCGACAGACGCCGGGAAGGCATCTCGTTAGGTGACTAGAACATGAGTAACGCTGCGAAAGGCGCCTGGTGGATGATCGGCGCCGCCGCGGCACTGACCACGATGGCCGTATTTATAAAATTTTTGCCTGTCTATTCGATTCTGTTGATGATCTTTCTGCGCAATGTAATCAACCTGATCCTTATGGCGCCATCAATTTTACGGCAGGGAAAATCCGTCTATCAAACAGAAAAACTAAGCCTGCACGCGCTCCGCAATGCACTTTTGTACGGCGGAAACGTCGCCTGGTTTTATGGGGTTACGCTTATCGCGCTTGCCGACGTCGCTGCCCTGCAATTCACCTCCCCGCTCTTCACCGCGATTGTGGCCACAGCATTTCTGGGCGAGAAAATCAGCGGACACCGAATCATCGCTATTGCCGTAGGGTTTGCCGGTGCGCTCATTATTATCCGGCCAGGAATGATACCCATAGAAACGGGTACTCTTGTAATTCTTCTCGCGGCCCTTCTTTATTCCGGCGCAAATGTAGTCACCAAACGACTTTCAGATACCGAATCGGGCAATACAGTGGTATTCTATATGAGCGTTACGATACTGATTTACTCAGCTATCCCGGCGTTTTTTGTATGGCAAACTCCGAAACTTGCGGACCTCCCGGCTTTTGTAGGACTCGGAATTACCGGTTACGCAACGCACTATTGCATCACACGGTCTCTGGCCAAGGGAGACGCCAGTTTCGTTATCGCATTTGATTTTATGCGGCTTCCGTTTTCCGCGATCGTGGGTTGGTTCCTTTTTCGCGAAATTCTTGACTTATGGACCTGCGTCGGCGCCCTGATAATCTTTGCTGCAGGCTATTACAGTACTGTCCGGGAGGTCCAAAACCCGGGGTGAGCAGCAATATCCTTCAGGAGCCCGAGTGGCTAGTATAGGAGAATGGACGACATCATCAGCACTGAGCCAAAAGGAACCGGTATCCACCCTGTTATTAGGCTTCAGCCAGGGCGACATAAACGGGTCCGTGGGGGACATCCATGGGTATTTTCCAACGAGATAGAGATGACAGGCGGAGCAAAGGATTTGGCCCCGGGAACCATCGTTTCTCTGGTTGACACCGGTGGCGGCGCCATTGGTACAGCCATGTTCAATCCCCAGCCACTGATAAGCGCCCGATTACTGTCACGGGAAATGGGTGTCAACATTAATGCTGATTGGCTCGCGGGCCGAATTGCGCGAGCTTCCACGTTGCGAAATCGCTTCTTCGACCGGCCCTATTACAGACTTGTAAACGCCGAAGCAGATGGGCTTCCCGGTTTGATTATAGACCAATACGCCGATGTGTGTGTGGTCCAGTTGAATACAGCCGGCATGGAAGCACTTGGCAGTGAAATCGTTACCGCATTGCAGCAGACGCTGTCACCGGTTGGAATTGTCATTCAGAGAAGCGGAAAAATTCGCCAACTTGAAGGTCTAAATGGTTCGCTGCCCGAAATTGTGGGTACTGTATCCTCGCCGCTGACGATTTTGGAAAATGGTATGGACTATCTGGTTGATGTAACCGGCGGTCAAAAGACAGGCTGGTTTTTTGATCACCGCGAAAACCGTGCCCGCGCGGCCTCGTTGTCGGTTGGCCGTCGGATGGCTGATATTTATTGTTATCTTGGCGGGTTCGGGTTGCAGGCTGCCGCGGCCGGGGCAACAGAGGTTGTGTGCGTGGACAGGTCTCAACACGCCCTCGACCTTGCCGCGCGAACCGCGAAGGGCTCAGGTCTGGAAAATCGTTGCCGGTTTGAGAAGTCAGAGGCATTCACGGCCCTTGAACAACTTAGCGGAAAAGGCGAGAAATTTGATGTGGTAGTGGCAGATCCGCCAGCCTTTGTGAAATCCAAAAAAGATCTGAAACCCGGTGCGCGGGGGTATAGAAAACTGGAACGGCTGGCCGCAGAAATTGTAGAACCCGACGGTATCTTGTGCATCGCATCCTGCTCATACCATATCGACGTCAGCAACTTCGCGGAACAGGTTGGTCGCGGTATCAGAGACGCAGGCCGGACATCATTGGTATTTCAGTTAACTGGTGCGGGACCGGACCATCCAGTTCACCCGCACTTGCCGGAAAGTTCTTATCTCAAATGCCTTTTCCTACAACTCAACTGAGCGGAGAAAACGATGTTGAAAATTCTGGGGCGCGCAACTTCTTCCAATGTGCAGAAAGTTGTCTGGCTATGTAGCGAACTTGAAATACCCTACGAGCGAAAGAATATCGGTGGTCCTTTCGGCGGTAATGACCAGCCCGAATATCTTTCGCTAAACCCCAACGGTGTAGTGCCAACCATCGACGATAACGGCTTTACCCTCTGGGAATCGAACAGCATCGTTCGATATCTGGCAGAAAAATTTGCAAAGGGAACGGACTATTGGCCGGATAATATTCAAACTCGTGCCAACGCCAATCGTTGGATGGACTGGGCGCTCTCAACACTCGCGCCAAGGCATGTGCCAGTCTTTCAGGGTTTGATCAGAACGCCCCCGGAAAAACGCGACATGGGCCGGATAGCGGCTTCCCGAGATTTGTGGGCCCAGGCGAACCGGGTACTGGACGGCTGGCTTGCCAATCATAATTTTGTGTCAGGTGAAAAATTCGGCATCGGCGACATCCCGGTGTCGCCGTTCACCTACCGCTGGTTCAACCTGCCTATCGAACGGGAGGAATTTCCAAACCTGAAACGCTGGCATGACCAGATCTGTGAGCGCCCCGCGTTCCAGAGGGATATTATCGATATTGGGCTTCAATAAGGGGGATGGCCGGATGCTGCAGTTAAAAGGCCGGGTGAATTCATCGAACGTTATGAAAGCACTCTGGGCACTGGACGAAATAGGGTTGGAATATGAGCGCGAGGACGTGGGTGGGAAATTCGGCAAGAATAACCAAACACCCTATCTGAGCCTGAATCCAAACGGCCGGATCCCAACTGTAATAGATGGTGACTTGGTGTTGTGGGAATCAAACTCTATCGTACGTTACCTTGCATCCACACACAGCTTGGGTGATCTATGCCCTGCAGACCCCACCGCACGGGCTCGCTGCGAAATGTGGATGGATTGGCAGCTAACTGAATTGGTGGACAGCATGGTACCCGTCTTTCACGGGCTAATACGTCAATCCGAAAAAGAACGTGATCTAGATGGTATAAACATTGCACGCGACATCTGGTCCAAAAAGTGGAGGATCCTCGATGATCATCTATCCCGAAATCAGTATGTTGGTAGCGACCAATTTACCATGGCGGACATCCCGATTGGACCGATCGCCTATCGCTGGTACGAACTGCCAATTATACGTGAGGATTTTAAAAATTTAAGGCGCTGGTATGACAGTCTGTGCACCCGCCCCGCATTTCAGAAACACATAATGACTGGGCTCAGTTAATACACCCACACACCCCTTGGTCGTGCCGAAACAGTTAAATAACACATTACGCGGCATTTGCTTCATGCTCATAGCCGTAGCCGTGCTGTCATCAATGATGTTGATGGTTCGAGCGCTTTCAACCAACTACACATCATTTCAAATTCTGTTTATCCGGACAATCGTGGGAGTTGTCCTGTTGTTGCCGTTGATGCGCATATCAGGCTACAGAATTTTGAAAACGCGGCGTTTTCCACTGCACCTGCTCCGTGCGGGCTTTGCCTACGTCGGCATGCTGGGTCTGTTTATCGGCATAGCCGAGATACCACTAGCAGATGTGGTTTCCCTTAGTTTCACTCAGCCTGTGTTTATCGTCGTATTGGCATCGATCCTTCTCGGTGAAAAACTGGACGGTATCCGTTTGATCGCAACAGCGGGCGGATTTGCGGGGGTTTTGATTATCCTGCGGCCAGGTTTTGTGGAGATTGGATTTGGTTCCGTGGTCGTTTTAGTAGGGGCAGTTTCTTACGCCTGTTCGAACATGTGCATCAAAAACCTTACCTCAACGGAAAGCGTCGTGACGACAACAATCTGGGTCAACATCCTGATGTGTCCACTGGCAGGCGTCCCTGCCGCATTTTACTGGATTTCGCCTTCAATCCCGGATCTCATCCTGCTCACTGCCGTGGGGATCACAGGTACCGCCGGCATCTGGTTCATAACACGCGCCTACGCCAGCGCAGAAATGAGTGCGGTCGTACCATTCGACTTCCTGAGATTGCCCATCGTGGGCGCTGCTGGTTGGGTCTTTTTTTATGAAAAAATAGATCTCTGGACATTGGCAGGTGCTATCACGATCTTTGTCAGCACCTACGCGCTGGCGCGATCCGAAGGTGAAAAGTAGATTTTAGGTATTCACAACTGTACTTTATTTGTGCTCCACATCAGAGACAAAAGTCCAGAACACTGCAATCAAAATATAACTTTTATTAATCGCCAACCTCCGCAGGAAGCTCTGGTAACGTCATTGCCTTGAGTTGTCGATCAGCTATAGAGTGAAATTCCTCCCACGGGGCTTCCCGAAAGGAATGGTTCCGAATAACAAAATATGCGCCAGCGTAAAATTTTTCATATGAGGTATGCCGGCCTGCGAATTCCGAACCAACCAGATCCCAGGCTAACCGGTAAAGTTTCATCCGTTCAAAGCTGTCTAGGAACGGAGTTGCCCAGAACTGCTCGAATTTTTCGCGCAAACCCGGATCCTGCATCACCGAAACGTCGGCGGGCATCTGGAATACCCCACCACCCATCAGTTCCCGAAGCATTTCGATAATCATCGAATGATTTTCGGTGCACCAATTGAGCGCAGCGTACATGTATCGTCGATTGATAGTTACGTAACCCTCCTTGCCACCGGGCCAGGCTTCAAAACCTTCAATCTGACCATGGATCATGCCAGCCAGCGTTGCTTCAAGCGCAGCCATGCGGCCGAGTTGATCGACAACTGCGGGAATCTGGTTGTTGCCGGAGGATTCAACGATTTTGCTTAACAGCCCGGTCATCAGTTGCATCTTGGCCCAGAACCGAATGTTCGACTGGTGATTTCCCATTGCATGGGATGGCGTCTGCACGTAGATGCCCCGCGACATCTCTGTATTCGCATGAACAAACACCTTTTCCCATGGCACAAAAACATTCTCGCAGAGTACCATGGCATCACTTTCGTCAAATTTAGCCGATAGCGGATAGTCAAAATCATTTTTCAAACCCTCCGCAAACGGCTTGCGTGACCAAAGGGTGACACCCGGTGCACCACAGGGTATGGCACAGGTTACAGCCTCCGCTTCCTGTCCCTCCGCAATGGGTAAAAGATTGCCGATCCAGAGCTCATCTGCATAAATTCCGCCAGTCGCCAACATTTTCATTCCGGCTATGACTAGCCCGTCATCGCGTTCATCAACCACACGGAGGGTAGGTACCGGGAGGGCCTGCCTGTGATAGAAGTCGGGGTTGCGTGCGCCCGCAGGAGGCAAAACCGCGTAGGCGGCGTAGATATCGTTCCCACGCATATACTCGTAGTGCTTGATTAGATTATCACCATAACCGGATCCAACAGCATCAAACACCCCAGGTTTCATTGCCAGGCCAGTAACGAAACTGGATACATGATCTGGTGAACGACCGAATAAACCACAGGTCTCATCAGCAATTTTCTTGTGGGCCCGCATTCGACGTCGCAGATCTTCCTGGCAGCGGGGCCTAAGGTAGTACATGGAAAACCGTTCACCGCCTTCCTCGAACGACATCAGTTCCCGGTTCGCGGGATCGGCTTTCATATCATAGAGACGCGCCATGGTTTTTGCGCTTTCAGCCAGGGCGGGATGGGCAGTCACGTCATCAACTTTTTCTCCACCGATATAGACCACTCGCCCATCGCGGAGGCATTCAAGATGTTCCTTGCCAGTCTTAAGCATCTGTCGTCCTTAAATAATTCCGCGGGTCTTCAGATCTGTAATATCGTCATCCGATTTTCCGGCAACTGTACCCCACACATAATTGTTGTGTTCGCCAAGCTCAGGACCTGTATGGCGAACTGCCCCCTGGGTTTCGGATAACTTTGGCGTGACATTCTGCATCGCCATCTCTCCAAATTCCGGGTGGTTGACGCGTATGATACTGTCACGTGCATGGAACTGGGGGTCATCAAGCATTTCCGGTGCACGAAAGATTTTTCCGTTTGGAATGCCATGCTCATTTAGTAACGCCTCGAGCTCAGAGACGGGGAAATCTTTAGTCCAGTTCGCGATCAAATCATCCAGTTCGGCCTGGTTAATTCCACGCGCGGTGTGTGTGGCATATCGTTCGTCCATGCCGAGTTCCGGTCGTGCCATCGCTTCGGACATGCGAACCCAGACCGTGTCCTGGTTTGCACCGATTACGAGCCAGACCCCATCTTTGGTCAGGTAGACGTTCGAAGGCGCTATCTTCGGAAGGAAAGATCCGGTCCGTTCGCGGATATACCCGCCAACATCATAATCTGTAACCAGGTTCTCCATCATGTTAAGGACCGATTCGTATATGGACGCATCAATTACCTGTCCCCGACCTGTGAGGTGCACCTGATGAAGTGCCATTATGGCGCCTAGACATGCGTGGGTGGCCGCAAGTGAATCACCTATCGAAATTCCGGCCCGGCTGGGCGGTAAAGACGGATCCCCAGTGGTATAACGCAGTCCTCCCATAGCCTCGCCAATGGCGCCGTAGCCTGCTCGTCTTGCATATGGCCCGCTTTGGCCAAAGCCAGAAACCCTGATCATGATCAACCTCGGGTTAATGGCGGATAACTCTTCATACCCTAATCCCCACCTCTCCATTGTTCCCGGTCGAAAATTTTCAAGCACAATATCGGCTGATTTCACCAGCTTCTTGACCAACGCTTGTCCGTCTGGCTCTCGGGCGTTTAAGGTTGCCGATAATTTATTGCGGGAGAGAACCGGCCAGAACAGGGCCTTGCCGTGGGGTTTTTCCTTTCCCCATTCGCGCATGGGGTCGCCGACCCCCGGTTGTTCCAGCTTAATTACTTCAGCGCCATGGTCCGCCAGCAACTGACCGCAGAATGGTCCGGCGATCATGGTTCCCATCTCGACAACCCGAATATCTGTTAATGGCCCCTTGCGCGGCGCAGTCTCCGTCCCCATTAGCACAACTCTCCTTGTCAAATTTTTTGGCATCGTCGCCGACCCCCATGGGCGGGTCAAGCAAGGCGGTACCATAGCCGTTGTATAAATTTCTTTAAAAGGCACGACCTGACGTGGTTGTTACGGGGCTCGTTCATTTCTTGGGAGGGGCTCAGATATACGGATAAATTGCAAAGATCCCGAGAAAACCAAGCAGGTCAGGGACACTCGTGTTCATCCGCAACACGAGTGACGTTGCAAGGCTGCCGTCTACGCTGGATTTCCCGATTAAAACTAGGATGGATTGTTTTGGCTGATGGAACGGAGTGCCAAGGGTCTTAAAATACCATAAGATGCCGAGGACGTTCTCGATTCAGGACAGCGAATATGGAAAGCGGCACGCGAGAAGTAGAAATTGTTGAAGTTGGGCCACGCGATGGGTTGCAGAATGAGGCGGAAACGCTGGACGTAGGTACCCGGGTTGAGTTCATCAAACGTCTGGTGGATGCCGGCGTCCAGCGCATGGAGGCGGTAAGCTTCGTCCATCCCAAGCGTGTGCCGCAAATGGCAAAAGCCGAGGAGGTCATGTCCGCGCTGTCAGTCGACGATGGCGTAACATACATCGGCCTCGCCCTGAACCGTCAAGGCCTTGACCGGGCCATAAATGCCGGTTGCAAAGAGGTTAACTACGCACTCGTCGCATCCGATGAGTTCAGCCAAAGAAACCAGGGTACGACCGTAAAGCAGGCTATCGACGTATACAACGAAATTTCCAAGGTCTCAAAAGCAGCGAACGTCCGCTGCTCCCTCACGATATCAACGGCATTCGGATGTCCATTTCAGGGTGAGGTGCCCGCCGAGAAAGTTATAAGTCTCGTCAAGGAATGCGCCAATGATGAGACACACGAAATAGCGTTGGCGGACACAATAGGCTGCGCTGTTCCCAGTCAGGTGACAGAACTGTTCGGTGCGGTGATGGATATTTCCCCGTCAGCTCTGTTTCGTGCGCACTTTCATAACACCCGAAACACCGGCATTGCCAATTGTTATGCTGCTGTGGAGGCTGGCGTACAGGCAATAGACGCGTCGGCCGGCGGAATCGGGGGTTGCCCATTTGCACCGCGAGCCACCGGCAACGTTCCTTCGGAAGACCTGGTCTATATGTTGGACCGTATGGGTATCAAAACCGGGATCGATATTGGTAAATTAATTTCAGCCGGTGAGTGGATAGGGAAACAACTTGGTCACGACATCCCCGCGATGATTGGCAAAGCGGGTGTTTTTCCACCTATTCAGCTTCGCACCTAGTCTTTATTGGTAGTTTCCATTCTCTCCTGCCGGATTGGAAAATGGAGGCCAGCTCTCGGCGTCCCTGATGGCGCGCCAGTGATCCAGCGCCCAGCGTACCGAAGGAAACGCCAGATCTGTCCAGGGTATAATCCCCCAGTCAAACAGATCCAGCTCAAGCGTTTCTTCACCGACGGCAAATACACCGTCACGAATCTTTGCGCGATAGATAAGCTGGACCTGACTTATTCTCGGGATGGTATACACTCCAATCAGGCCGTCAATGTCGATTTCTGCGCAAGCTTCTTCAGCAGCCTCACGCTTGGCACCAGCTAGGGTGGTTTCGTTAAGTTCAAGGTATCCGGCCGGGATAGTCCAGAACCCCCTCCGCGGCTCGATCGCGCGACGGCATAGCAAGACCTTTCCTTCCCAGCTGCAAACCGAACCTACAACGATCTTGGGATTCTCATAGTGGACAAAACCACAATCCGGGCAAACAAGTCTTTCCCGGTTATCGCCATCCGGCACCTTCAGAACCGCGGGGCCTGAACAAGTTGCATCTCGTGACATATGGTGATGATGAAGTCCCCAACCGCAAGGGGCAAGAACATTTAAAAAAAGAGGTGTTGATAATCTTGCCGAGGTCTAAGCCAGCGTATGCACTCAAGAAAACGGGTTTGCAAACAAGTCGGTGGCGTTTGTTTGAGAGATGACGCTCCCTCGTGCTAGCGGTATTCTAACGGCACATTTGGAGAACGTTAGTGTTTGGTGAAAAGGTAAAGCGAAAAGAAGATCCGGCGTTTCTGCGAGGTAAAGGCCGATATCTGGATGACATCCACCTGCCTGACATGTTGCATGCGAGGTTTGTGCGCAGCCCAATTGCTCACGCGAGAATAGCCGAAATCGACGTGTCGGCTGCGAAGGAATTGTCGGGAGTTATCGCCGTTTACACACTTGAGGATATACGCTCCCACCTTACCGATACAGTGATGCCGGTAGAGCAGCCCTCGAGCTATCTTAAACTCTCAGCGAGCCCATCTGTTCTAGCCGATGAAGAGGTGCGGCATGTCGGCGAACCGGTCGCATGCGTCATCGCTGTTGACCCCTATAAAGCAGAAGATGGGGCCGGGATTGTGGATGTTTCATACGATCCGCTGCCGGTTTCCGCAAACTATCTGACTGCGCTAACCGAAGGCGCAAACACCGCACATTCGACGTTTGAGAATAATTTCGTGGCCGGCTTTACTTTAAACTACGGAGATACGCAAACAGCGTTCTGTGATGCTAGGCACGTTTTCAGAGAAACCCTTTACCAGCACAAGGGGCTGGGACACGCGATGGAATGCCGGGGTGTGGTCGCACGTATCGATGCAATAAACGGGGGCCTGACTGTCTGGTCTGCGACCCAAATGGCCCATCGCGCGCAGAGTATCCTGGTTCAAATACTCGGCCTCCCGGAAGATCGGGTGCGCGTGATCACCCCTAATGTCGGCGGCGGGTTCGGGCCAAAATTTGCCTTCTACCAGGAGGAGGTGGTCGTCCCTGTAGCCGCAATTAAGTTGAGACGACCTGTGAAATGGGTGGAAGATCGTCGCGAACATTTTACGGCCACCACGATGGAACGCGACCAGCTCTGGGACCTAGAAGTTGCAGTTGATCAGAATGGGCGACTGCTGGGCGTGCGGGGTAACATGACGCATGATCACGGCGCCTACACTCCCTATGGGGTAAACCTGCCCTATAATGCCGCAACCAATTTTCTGGGACCATACAAATTGCCCACGCTGTCACTTGATGTGAAATTGGCGCTCACAAACATGACACCGGTTACACCAGTACGCGGCGCCGGTCGGCCACAGGGCACCTTTGCGATGGAACGGCTTATGGACCGTATATCTCGCGAACTCAACATGAACCGGATCGAGGTTCGTCGCCGCAATCTGATTGCCGCAGAAGCCATGCCCTACGATACCCAGATAAGGACGCGCGACGGCGCAATTATGACCTATGATTCTGGTAATTATCCGCTTTCTCTCGACACCGCACTGGCAAGAGCGGGCTACGAAGGGTTCACTGCCCGGCAAATTGCTGCGCGCTCGGAGGGCCGCTACCTTGGGATGGGTGTAGCCAATTATGTCGAGGGTACTGGAAGGGGACCGTTCGAATCTGCAGTGGTGCGGATCAAGCCCTCAGGAAAAATAGTGGTTTATACAGGTGCGACCGACCAGGGGCAGGGGCTTCAGACTGTCCTCGCACAGGTGTGCGCCGATCAAACCGGCGCCCCAATTGAGAACATAGATGTAGTCACCGGTGATACTGGACCAGTTTCCCTCGGGCTCGGCGCGTTTGCCAGCCGGCAGGCAGTAACAGCGGGATCGTCCGTTCATATAGCGTCAGTCAAGGTACGGCAAAAAGCATTGAAGGTTGCGGCACATCTCTTGGAAGTTGCTGAACAGGATCTGGAAATTGCGCATGGCCAAATCTTTATACGGGGTGTTGCCGACATATCGGTAGGCCTCGGCGATGTTGCACGGGCGGTTCAGGGCATGCCTGGCTTTTCATTGCCCGGTGGGGTCGACCCTGGGATGGAAGCAAGCGCAACCTTTACCCCCGATGCACTGACTTATTGTAATGGTGTTCACATAGCTGAGGTAGACGTAGATCCCGATACTGGGCAAGTTGCGGTTCTTAGATACACAATCCTTCATGATAGCGGTCGGCTTATCAACCCAACGATTGTTGAAGGCCAGATCACTGGTGGTGCAACACATGGTCTGGGTTCCGCACTGTTCGAACGAATGATCTACGATGACCAGGGACAGCCACTAACTACTAATCTAGGCGAGTACCTGCTGCCCTCTGCGCCCGAAGTGCCACATTACGACATCGTCCATATGGAAAGTCCGTCACCTCTGAACCCTCTGGGCGTAAAAGGCGCCGGGGAAGGAGGAACCATTCCAGTAACATCGGCCATAGCCTCAGCAATCGACGATGCACTGACGCCATTCGGCGTGATCATTCGCGAATTGCCGATCGAACCAAAGCGACTCGTTGAATTGGTTCGCAGCTCCGGTTCTCAGTGAAGGGCCATTCATGACATTTATAAAAAATTCCTGGTACGTCGCCGCGGAAAGCCATGAGTTAACTGACGGCCTGCTCAGCCGTGTCATCTGCGGTGAGCCGGTCGTTTTGTTTCGCACTGGCGCGGGAAAGGCAACAGCGCTCGAAGACCGCTGCTGCCATCGACATCTGCCACTGTCTCTGGGTCAACGAACCGGAGACTATGTACGGTGCGGCTATCACGGCCTTGAATTCAATTCAGATGGCAACTGCGTGGCCGTCCCCGGGCAATCGAAGGTACCCCCGGGTGCGAGGGTTCGTGCATATCCGGCCGTCGAGCGCCACCGGTATATCTGGATCTGGCCGGGAGATCCTGCAACTGCAAACAAATCTTCAATTCCAGAATATCATTGGAATGACGACCCAGGCTGGATTTCAAACACCGGGTATTTCCATGTAAAAAGCAATCATCAACTTCTGGTTGATAACCTGCTCGATCTGTCCCACGTGCAGTTCGTACATGCCTCCACGCTGGGTGCGGATGGAGTGACGGACGCCCCGCTTGACACCCGCCGCGACGGCGACCGGGTTAAGATCGAGCGTTGGATCATGGACAAGCCACCGCCAGCAATGTTTGCCAAAGCCCGCGACTTTCCGGGCACCGTCGACCGCTGGCAGCTTATTACCTGGAATGCGCCAACACATGTGGTGATCGATGCGGGATGCGCGGACTCCAACACCGGCGCACGAAGTGGCGATAGGGCACGCGGCATCACCGTATTTTCGAACCACACTATTACGCCGGAAACCGAAACATCCTGTCATTATTTCTGGCATCACGCTCGGAACTTTCGTCTGGATGATGACGCGCTGACAAAAACCCTCGCCATCGCAGCGGAAACCGCATTTGGAGAAGACGTGGTTTTACTTGCCCGTCAACAGCAAAGCATCGGTAGCGCACCAGAGAGTTGGAAATCTGTTGATATCAATGCCGATGCAGGCGTGCTGCAGGCGCGACGCGTGATAGACAGCCTTATTGCAGCGGAAGAAGGACTAGTACAAAACGGCCCGCACCTTAAAAAGAAATGAACTAACATTCTGTATATTGTACCTTCAGAATCTCTCTAAGGTTTTCCTTCGGTGGTACGATGTCCGTGACCAGATCACGTATCAGCGTCTTGTTGGTTAACGGACCTACAATCGTTCCGTCAGGAGGGAGACGCGCGATGCAGGCATATTCGGTTTTGCCGTTGACAGAAACCATGCATTCCTTGCAGGCATTGGCATTAACGCAGCTGTAGCGAAAACCCAACGATGAATCGATATGCGTGCGGATCCAGACCACAGCATCCAGTACCGACATTCCTGCGCGCCAGGGTACATCAAATGCTTCCATACGGGGTTCCTCGCCTGCAACACCACGCTGGATGGTAATTGACGCAGTCAGGTCCGCGCTCATGCCGCCACCGGAAGGTAATCGGATACGAGTGTTCCATGGGCATCGAGACGCAACCGCTGGTTATGTTCCTGGCACGGGTCCATCCCCTCAAAATCCTCGCGTTGGTGCGCACCCCGGCTTTCGGTCCGGTTTATTGCCGCCATGGTCACAGATTCGGCCGTCAGCAGAGCCGACCGCAGATCATACCAATCCTGCAGCACCGTGTTGAAAGCGGTATTGGCGGCGGGGACGATAGCATCAAGACCAGCACGCATGTCTCGGATTCCAGTCAATGCGGCAGCCAACTTGTCGCCGTTCCGCACCACACCAACCTTTTCCCACATCACTTTCTGCAACTGGAACCACATTTCGCCAAGGGCTGCAGGATGGCCGGCTTCATCCGACTGGCGGCCAACAATACTATTGAGCCGGTCGATATGGTCTGACGCTACCCCGTCAGACCATCCGCAATGGCGGCCACAGGCGAATTCTGCAGCAAAGCGCCCGGCACGTTCGCCAAATACAAACGCTTCGGGAATCGCATTTCCGGACAACCGGTTGGCACCATTTGCTCCGCCAACGACCTCACCCGCACCATACAGCCCCGCAACATTCGTCTCCATCTTACCGTTCACTCGAATGCCACCCATGTGATAATGCGCTATGGGGGAGACCTCTATGGTGTTCCTCATCAAGTCAATGCCATTCGCGGCCAACTTGTCGATCACTGGCCCAAACGCGTCACGCAGCATTTGCTCGGGAATATGCTTAAAGCTGAGATACACGCCACCATTCTCGGTGGCGCGACCGGCTTCATGTTCCTTCGTGATACCGTAAGAAATGATATCGCGTGTGGTGGTATATTTATCGGCATCTTCACCACCATATCGGTGAAGAAATTCCTCTCCTTCTGCATTGAACAGGCGCCCGCCAAGTTTATAACGGAACGGATCCCACATTATAGGATCCATGCCGACCAGACGCGGCGCCAAATGCCCAATTGGAAAAAACTGTGGAAATTCCATATCTATCAGTTCGGCTCCGGCGCGAAGTGCCATGGCATAGCCATCCCCGTTCATGTTTACCGACGCGCTGTTGCGCTGATACAGCCGCGTCAGCCCACCAGCCGCTATAATCACTGCGTTTGCTGCGACGGCAACCGGTTCCCCGTCTTCCAGGTTCCAGCCCACGGCACCGGAAACAACGGCATCATCAACGACGACATCATTGATCGCAAGCCCACTGACCCGCATTATGTTGTCAGCTCGGGCAACCTGGGTGCGCAGACATTTGGCGACCGCGGGACCGGTATTAAGAAAGTCAACATAAACGCAGCGCGGCACGCTGTGACCGGGAGCCATGACACCTGTTATCTTTCCATCCTTGCGCGCCCAGCCAACATTCCAGTCATCCATTTCACGAATCCGGTCAATCGCTTCGCGGCAGAGAATACCGGATAGCTCCCTATTACATAGCCCGCGCCCTGCTTCGAGTGTATCCTCAAAGTGTTGTTCCCAGCTATCGGGTTCCTGATCGCCAAGCGCCGCCGCGGTGGTCATCTGGGCCATAATGGTCGCACCACCACGGCCGATCATGCTTTTATCGGCGAGGATGACGTTCGCGCCGTTGCGCGCTGCAGCAATCGCTGCATACATGCCCGCGCCACCGGCGCCGACGACCAGAACGTCGGTATCAAGGTAAATCATGTGATCATCTTCTCCTCGCCACATTGTCACGAATCCGCCGACGGATCGCAATGTGGTGCGATGCACGAGGGTTTGAGTATAATGCGGCAATTGGAGCTAAAAATGAACGGCAACATCGAACAATCATTGGTCGATACAGCCTGGGCGTACTGGGAGTGTGAAGGCGAAATCGCGAAGCGCTACTTCGCCAAGGCTACAGACGAGGACCATGTGTTTTACCTGCGTGCGCAGCTTTGGAAAGAACTCCATCCGGTTGATGGATTTTTTAACGGCCTGCATCGCGAACTCAAGGATCTGGTTGACCGCTTTCCCGAGATTGATGATACCATCGACCGCCATGAATACCATTTTCTGCTGACCCAGCTGACTGAGGAATTCAACCACTATGTCATGCTTGCGGATATTTTCGAATACGTCATGGGCCGCAAGATCACCGCTGACGATACCATCCAGCTCTCTGAAGAAAGAAAGCTTGGTGATCTGCGGCGTGGTTATGTGGAGGGCGGCAACGCGCTTTTCCGTGCGGCGGTTGGGTTTACAGAGGGCGGCGGAGCGCGGCTGTTCCGCGAAGGAGCAAAGCTCACCGGATCAACCGTAAACAACATGACTGCCCGCGCCATGGAAATCATCTATAAAGACGAGAAAGACCACTATGCTGAGCAGGCAAAGATATGTGTCGGGCTGATTGAAAACGATGACGACTTGGGATGCATGAAAGGTGCTATCCACGCAATTAGCGCCCAGCGCATCGCGATGCGTGCCGAGATGTTCCCGGGCGCGATGACAAAATCAGAGATCAAAACGTTTATTGCCGAAAACGAGCGGGACTGATGCCTAACCCAGCGCCTTAAGGCCTGGCAGCTCTTTTCCTTCGAGCCACTCCAGAAACGCACCACCGGCGGTCGAAACGTAAGTAAATTCATCCAGAACATCCGCGGCAGCCAATGCGGCCACGGTATCGCCACCGCCAGCGACAGTATTCAGCACACCGGTGCGGGTCAGATCGCCTGCTGCCCTAGCCACCATTATAGTGCCAGCATCAAAAGGCGGTACTTCAAACGCGCCAAGTGGACCGTTCCACACCAGAGTTTTCAGCTCACTGATCTTCAAAGCAAGACCATTGGCGGTACCGGGGCCGACATCAAGGATCATCATGTCGTCGGGTACCGCGGCGACGGGTAGTACTTCGCTTTGTGAGCCTTCCGCGAGTGCTTTAGCAACAACGGCGTCGGATGGCAGTATAACCTGACAGCCAACATCATCGGCTTGGGCCAGAATTTCGAGCGCGGTCTCTGCCAGATCGGGCTCACAGAGAGATCTTCCAACGTCGGTACCAAGCGCATGCAAGAATGTGTTGGCCATCGCCCCGCCAATAGCCAGCATATCAACCTTGCCAACCAGATTGCCAAGCAGGCTCAGCTTTGTGGATACCTTGGCACCTCCGACAATGGCGCCAACAGGGCGCCGCGGCTGCCCAAGCGCGGTATCAAGCGCCTTCAGCTCAGCCTGCATCATTCGGCCCGCTACAGCGGGTAGAAGGTGCGCCAGTCCCTCGGTCGAGGCATGGGCGCGATGGGCTGCAGAAAATGCATCATTCACATAGATATCAGCCAGTGCCGCTAGCTGAACCGCAAATTCCCGACAATTCGCTTCCTCTCCCGCATGAAACCGGAGATTTTCGAGAAGTACAATATCGCCACTTGACGCGGCACCCACCACTTTTTCGGCCTCGGCGCCAACGCAGTCAATTGCAAATTCCACATTGCGTCCGCCCACTGCTTTGGAAAGTGGCCCGGACAGCGCGGCCAGTGACATGTCAGGGTCGGGTTTTCCATTTGGACGACCAAAATGGGAGGCGACTATCACGACCGCGCCTTTGTCGGAAAGTTCCAAAATGGTCGGTTTTAGCCTTTCAATCCGGGTTGTATCCGACACCTTACCCAAGTGCACAGGTACATTCAGATCTGCGCGGAGAAATACGCGCTTGCCTGAAACAACTATGTCATCAAGGGTCTTGATCATAATAGGTATCCCTCACCCGTAATAAAAGAAAATCAGTGGCCCTTCAATCCGGTCACTCGGCCAATTAGGGATAGGGGATTTATCTTGCAACTATGAAAGGCCAGTTACCTTCAGGCCTATTTGAGTTTTCCCATTGCGACAGCGGTGTCGAGCATGCGATTGGAGAATCCCCACTCGTTGTCATACCAGCTGACTACCCGTACCAGTTTGCCTTCAACAACCTGTGTCTGGGTAACGTCGAACGTGGATGAAGCCGGATCATGGTTAAAGTCGGACGAGACCAGTGGCGCCGAGTTGATGTTGAGGATACCTTTCAAACGTCTCGACGTGGCCGCCTTCATCGCAGCCGCATTAACCGCCTTGACGGTCGTTTTGTTCTTGGGAATGAAAGTAAAATCTATCACGGATACATTTGCTGTCGGAACTCTTATAGAGGTACCGTCAAGCTTTCCATTCAATTCGGGGAGCACCAAGCTGACGGCCTTGGCCGCACCGGTTGAGGTCGGAATCATCGACTGGCCTGCGGCGCGGGCGCGGCGCGGATCGCTGTGTAGCGTATCAAGAATGCGCTGATCACCAGTGTAGGCGTGGATTGTCGTCATGTAACCCTGCTGGATACCAAAAGCCCTGTGCATCACTGACGCAACCGGCGCAAGACAGTTTGTCGTGCACGACGCGTTTGATACGATAGTGTGTGATTTACGGAGCTTGTCGTCATTGATGCCGTAAACTACCGTCAGATCTTCATTCGAGGCCGGCGCCGAAATGAGTACCTTCTTGGCACCCGCTTTAAGATGCATGGCGGCCTGTTCACGCCTTGTGAATATACCGGTGGATTCCAGCACCACGTCAATACCTAGTTTACCCCAGGGAAGGTCTTCCGGATTACGTTCAGCGAACACCCTGATCACACCTTTGCCAGCATTGATCCCCGTCGCGGTCACTTTCACCTTATTTTGGAATTTTCCGTGCGTGGTATCGTTCTGCAGGAGCAACGCATTCATTTCTACGGAGCCAAGGTCGTTGATAGCCACGACTTCGATATCCTTGCGTTTAGATTCAAGCGCGGCGCGGAGCGTCAGCCGGCCAATCCGACCAAAACCGTTGATTGCAACACGAACAGGCATTTTATTTCTCCGCTACTGGGTTCCAGAACAAAGTTTGTTTAGTTGCCGAGTGGTCAAACCCGGGCCTTGACCGCTTTGACAACTGCCTCGGCGGTAATATCGAATGTTTCAAAAAGTTTTTGCGCGGGTGCCGAGGCGCCGAAACCATCCATGCCGACAAATCCGCCATCCAGACCAATCCAGCGTTCCCAGCCAAACGAAATTGCAGCTTCAACAGCCACCCGCACGCCATCGCCAAGTACAGCTGTTTTGTACGATTCATCCTGCGTGTCAAAAAGCTCCCAACAGGGCATGGAGACAACGGCCGCCGGCACACCCTCAGCCTCCAAAGAATCGCGCGCCGCCATGGCAATTTGAACCTCGGATCCGGTGGCAAAAATTGTAGCAGCACGCTCACTGCTGGCTTCAGCCATGACGTAGGCTCCTTTGGCAGAAAGATTTTCTTTAGTGTGTTGGGTGCGCAGAGTGGGAACGCCCTGTCGGGTCAGCACCAATACCGCCGGACCATCATGCCGTTCAATTGCGGCCTGCCAACATTCTGCCGCCTCGACCGCATCCGCCGGGCGGAACACATCCACGTTCGGAACGGCCCTCAACGCGGCCAGGTGTTCAACCGGTTGATGGGTTGGCCCATCTTCACCGAGGCCAATCGAATCGTGGGTAAGTACGTGAATTGCCCTTACTTTCATGAGGGCTCCCAGCCGCAGGGCTGGCCGAAGATAATCAGAAAAAATCAAAAACGTGCCCGAATAGGGTATCACACC
>JAYZQT010000026.1:0-27112 GCA_036136335.1 Pseudomonadota bacterium | reverse complement strand
ACAACCTTATTCTCAGTGTCTCCGCTCGCTGATGTGTCAGGACAATGTGTGGTAATTTATTGCCTGAAAGCTCGGTAAGCGCGTTTATGCGGGTTTCGGTCGCAATCTCGGTTGCAAGAACAAGTGAAACCTTCTGGGAATCATCATTTATGAATACCGGCCGACCACAGCGCAGCTAATATGCTGCACGCTCGACATTTGCTAGAGCCGAAATCGACTCGAACTTCGACAAACTTTTACTTTCAGGATCACGTGCCATGGCAAAACAGCTTACTATATTCCGTAGACTAAATACGCCGGGAACCGCTTGACGACAATGGGTGTGTTCGGAAAATCTACGAATTCCCGTAAACACTGACCCTTGGGTGGTCCGGAGTTAAAAGATTTGGGCGAGCTATGGCGCCTGGTGGTTATATTAGGGTACTTGCATGTAATCGATACAGGGATTACTCCTGATCGCCATGGCCTTTGATCTGGATGCAACACTCGTCAAGGAAACGGCAAAAACATTTGGTGCCGACCTCGTCGGTATTGCATCCGCTGCTACTCTCAACGAATTTCCACCCGACCCAAAGTGGCCACAAACGCCAGATCGAATTTCGCCACACGTAAAAAGTGTTGTCGTTATCGCCAAAAGGATCCCTGTCGGAGTATTCAGGGCAAAGACCAATATTCCCACCCAATACCTGGATATGCTGGTCCTTCGTTCGATGGACAGGAGCGCCTTCAAAATCACTGAATGGCTGGAAGGCAAGGGTCACCCGTCTTTTGTTACGGCAGCACAGGAGACCGACTGGGCATACAAAAAAGCGAGCTATGGACGTCTAAGCACACGCCATCTTGGTATTGAGGCCGGCCTCGGAACATTTGGTCTGGAGGTAAACATCCTAACGCCAGAATTCGGGCCCCGCGTATATCTGACCGGTATTCTGACCGAAGCAGAGATTGAAGCAGACGAAAGAATTACTGAACAGGTCTGCATTGGCGAATCCTGCAGTCGATGTCTTTACTCCTGTCCAACCGATGCAGTCCGGCATTTCGGAATCGACAAGCGACAATGTGCAACCGAAGCGCAGGAATTCGGGTTCTCCACAATTCTCAAATTCTGGACTCATTTCATCGGACTTGATGAAGACAAGAAACGTGAACTTTTGAAAGACAGGGAAATATTCGGTTTCTGGCAGGGTTTGCTGCGGGTGGTGGGTTCGTTTGGTGATTGTCCACGTTGTCTCGCGGTCTGCCCTGTTGGTAATGACTACCATGCATTTCTCGCGGATAACCAGAAGATAATCCCAGAGAAAACTCCTGAAAAGGTGGAGAAAGCGAAAGGCTTCAAGGAAGCACGCAAAAACAATGCCGAGATTGATGGGCTCAGCGCCTGGAATGTCCGATGGGTCGGCCCGCAGGGCTACAAAGGAATTGTGGCCCGCCAGTTGCAGGCATACAAGAAAGAACAGCGTGAAAAAGAAGAAGCGGCACTTAGCAATGTCGTGGAAGACTAGGGACTAGAAATAATGGTATCCGCATTTCAGGCATCGGTTACATCCGAACAAATCAAAAACAAAGCCCTTGAGTTGGGTGTCGACCTTGTTGGGATTGCGGACGGAAAGGTTCTTGAGGATAACCCGCCACCCGGTTATCCGAACAAACCATCAGACATAACAGACCTTGACGCAGGTCGGGTGATAGTTTTGGCCAAGCGCTACACCAGTGGAACTACCCGGATCCCGCGTTGGGATGAGAGGCACAAATATTACAACGATGAGCTGACACTGACGATGCTTGAAGAAGTGTCACTAGCGCTTGTTTACTGGCTGGAGGACAACGGATACCCGGCGATTATAATGCCGCCGACCCACGTCGATCCATGGGCGTACAGGAATGATCCCGATGAGCACCTGACAACATTGTTATCCTTAAATCACGCTGCGGTGGAGGCTGGTCTTGGAACACTGGGTTTAAACCTGCAGCTTCTAACTCCGGAATTTGGCCCACGGGTAATGTTAACCGCGGTTATGTGCTCCGTTGAATGCGATACTGATGCTCCGATGTCCGAAGCCCTTTGCAAGGGGCCAGAGTGCGGTCGTTGCCTATCCACATGCCCGGGCGATGTAGTGGGGCACTGGTCACGTGATTGGGCAAGTTGTGACCGTTACCGTTCGCCACACGGTTTTTCCCAACTTACGGATCACCTGCAAAAAATTTTCGACGCACCCCAGCAATCAGAAAAACTTGAGTTACTGGGGTCGGAAGAATCATTTAATCTATGGCAAAGCATCCTCCGTGGCTCGGGGGTAGTTACCGGCTGCCGTCGTTGTCAGGATGTCTGTCCGGTAGGAGATGACTACGATCGAATGATAGGAAACTCTCTTGACGAACTGCCCGAAGCAACCGCAGAAAAACAGGCCCGCCTGGACGAAATGTTAAAGGCAGAAGAAGGGGGAACTATGCCCGCGGACTTCGACACACAGAAACGCTGGATCGGGTCCCCGCGTTATCACACCACTAAATGAATTCTGGAACTGAAGTACTCCCGCTGCGGGTCCCCGAAACCCCAGAAGCAATTCAGGAAATTCAACGTATCCGGAAGCCAATTGCATTCACAAATGCACTTCGTTCGAAATTTTGGAATGACAGGCTGGGACACGTAAATGTCAACAAGCTTGACGATCCCCATGAATGGGCCAAAATCCCAATTCTCGACAAAGACCAACTTCGCGCAATGTCGGTGGAGGAATTTTATAGTGATTTCTGCACAGCGAAGCAGGAAGACATCTGCGAATACTGGCGGTCGGGGGGCAGTACTGGACGCCCGTTGTTCTATCCGAAGACATATGAAGATATCCGCTACAACATGGTTGGGTTTGCCCGAACGTTTCAATGCAGCGATACCAGACCGGGTAACATCGCACATGTTTCATTTCCGTTAGGGATTCATCCTGCGGGACATATGTGGGCGCGGGCCGCCAGAATTCTTGGCATTGGCGCGCTCTGGGGTGGAGCAGGTGCTGTTCTGCCATCAGAAACGCAACTGGAATTGATTGCAAACCTGAAACCAACAATTTGGATGGGTATGTCCAGTTATGGTCTTCATCTTGCAAATCTGGCGTCAGCCAACGAAATTGATCTCCGTAATGGTTCGGTCGATCGGATTATGTGCACAGCCGAACCTGTTTCAGCGGCAAAGCGTGCCAAATTGGAGCGGGGATGGGGTGCCGATGTATACGATTGCTTCGGAATGACCGAGTGCAGCATGATGGGTGCGGAGAGCGACAAACGTGATGGCTTTCATATATGGACGGACCTCGCATTGATCGAGGTTCTTGATGAGGAAACACTGCAACCGGTTAAAGCGGGGGAGCCCGGATTTCTTGTAATGACACCGCTATTTAGTAACAATGGAGCCGCCTTTCTCCGCTGGAACTCAGGCGATATTGTGACATGGGAAGAGAAAGGCCAAACAGAATCAGAGTTTTCAGTATTTCCTATCATACGGCATGCACATCGAACTGCCGGTTTTTTCAAAATCCGTGGCGTTAATATTAATCACCAGGAATTTGAAGATTTTGTCTTCGATCATGTTGATATAAATGATTTCAAAGCGGAACTGTGCCTCAGGAATGATGGCATCGATGACTTTTTACTTTCGATTGAGATCAAGCCAGGCAGCAACGTAGACAACACCGTTGCGACTCTGATCACCTCCACAAAACGTGTTTTTGAAGTCACCCCTACAATTGAGGTTCTTAAAATTGGAACGCTGGCAAAAGAATTTGAAAGTAGCGTCAAAGCGCCACGTTTTGTGGATAAACGCAGTTAGGTCAGTATACCAATAACGTTAATGTGCCGTTATGGATCACCTATGACAGGATTGTACCCGGCGATTTGTGACATGGATTTCGAATACTTCTCTTGAAAATTAAATAATCTGAAAATCTTTACTATTGACTTTTGTGGCATACTCAGAAGCTCTCTAGCACCCAAACTAGAATCGATTCGATTATATTTTAATGTTTTTAATTGAATAATAAGTGTAACACATTGATAAACCTCGTTAACAACATTTCAGCTGCAATTTTTCAATAAAAATACTGGCATGTAAAACATTACCAAAAAGTGTTATCATTAGACGCAAGAACACCATATATGGTGTTTTGGATTGCCTCGCGGTTTTCTCCCTTACCGTGATGCATCCGCGCCACAAAGGAAGTCTATTTGGTTGTCCCACCAATGCCTCCCTGTACTCCTTTGTGCTGGGCGGAGCCGTTAAAACAAGCGCAAGTGTTGGCTCCGCTCTTTTCAAAGCCCTTTATATAAAAACGAACAGATAAAGACTGCAGCCGCTATTCCGGCCGCGTCCGCGCACAATGCGGCTACCAAGGCATGCCGGATCCGTCGTATTTGTACGGCCCCAAAATATACCGCCAGGACGTAGAACGTAGTTTCGGTGGATCCCTGTAATGTGCTCACCAGATACCCCACATAGGAATCGGGTCCAATGCTCGGATCCTGTATGATGGAAGCCAGAACGCCATATGCCCCGGATCCGGAAAGTGGTCGCAACAATGCCATCGGCATTGCTTCAGGAGGCATTCCAACAATACTCGTAATCGGTCCGATACCCTCTATGAATACCTCTAACGCACCCGAGGCACGGAACATACCAACCGCAACGAGGATTGCGACAAGATATGGAATTATTTTGACAGCAACATTGAAGCCGTCTTTGGCGCCTTCCACGAATGCCTCATATATTCTGACTTTCCGAATCATTCCAAAGCCAAGCAACCCGACCATCAAACCGGGTATGATCCAGGGTGAAATAATACGGCCATAAATGATGGTGAGAGGGACGAGAGCTGCAATCCCGGCAAGGACAATCACCGACATCCAGCCTGGATAAGAGTCGGAGCCCGCCTGAGACAAATTCTCCATATCTCCAACAACTATGTCCCGGGGTTGTGACAGGTGGTCCTTGACATCGGAAAAACCGGTCGAGGATGGGGCGTGCCAGCGGCGTTGAAGTAAAAGGCATACCAGTATTGCTACCGTCGTCGAACAAACGGTGGCGAAGAGGGTCGTGGGGAGAGTTCCGGCTGGGTCACTGGACCCTGCGGCGGCCCGAATGGCAATTACACCTGTTGGCAGAAGAGTGACGCTCGAGGTGTTAATTGCTAGGAAAAGTGCCATCGCGTTTGTTGCAGTCCCTTTGTCGGAATTCAATTTGTCCAACTCCTGCATTGCTCTAATCCCAAAGGGTGTTGCCGCATTACCCAGGCCCAGGGCATTTGCCGACATGTTCAGGATCATGGCGCCCATGGCTGGATGATTGGCTGGAACCTCAGGAAAAAGACGTACCATTAAAGGGCGGATGGTTTTCGCGATGATGGTCAGCATTCCGCCTTCTTCTGCGACTTTCATCAAGCCCAAAAATAATGCCATGACACCTATGAGACCTATCGCCAGAGTAACAGAACTTCCAGCGGTCTCGATCATACCACCAGCAAGCACTTGCATGGGGGAAGTTCCGCCGGCCAGTGGTGGCACCCATGTCACCTGACGCCAGCCTGCTACAAGGAACGAAATCAGTACCAAGGCGAAAAAAATCCCATTCATCGCACGTTAGCTTTCCTCAATATTTTTTCCTGCAAGACCTATCAGACCGGCAGCCAGAATGAGAAGGATGCCACCGAGATAAAATATGTAAAACTCCATCCCAACGCCAAGGAAGTAGCCATATATGATAGGAATTGTCATAGATCCAATATCGAGTCCTGAAAAAACAAACGCGTAAACAGCACCGCTTGCGCCTGCGGGTGCGAGACTCCTAACCACGAGATCGCGCGCGGCAAACCCAAATCCAAACAAAAATCCCGTAGCTACGAATAGTGGATAGAGGATTGTCTTAAAAGGGGGGGCAAGGCCCAACAGAATTGTGCCGACACCGCATGCTACAAAACCAATGGTCGTCAGGAGGAGATGATGTTCCGACCTGTCGGCAACGATCCCACCAACAAGAATTCCGACGGCGATACCAATTACAAAAACGGACACATAGCTGTTCCCTTCAACGAACGGAATGTTATGTCCAATATGGAGAACATCATCGGCAAACCACTGGGCCCCAAGTTGCCCAGCCGCTAGTAAAGTGAAAAACAGCAAACAAATTAGAAATGGAACCCTCATAAGCATTTTCAAATCTTCTGAAAGGGTAGTGGAGGCTTCCTCAGCCTGTCTCGCATGGGAAGAATCCTGGAAATCCCCGCTTAACGCAAAAACAAACACGACAAAAAACAAACCCACACCGCCTGTCACAACAGCTGCAGTCTGCCACCCCCACAGAGACCCCAGAAACGCCACTAGTATCGGGGCAACTCCGTAGCCGGCAAACCCGGCAAAGTTATGGATACTGAAGGCACGGCCAAGACGGTCCTTTCGGACGGATGCATTCAGAATACTGTAATCTGCCGGGTGGAAAACGCTGTTTGAGGCCCCAGCAATGACGGTAAGAATGACGAGTGCGGGATAACTGGTAAAAACACCGTAAAGTAATGTACAGGCAGCCAGAACGACGACACCTGTCATCAGTATTTTTCTCGCGCCAAACCGGTCAACGGCCAATCCAACTGGAAGTTGCAGGCAGAAAGAGGCGGCATAAAAAACCGAAACCAGTAACGCCAGACTTTCCAGGCTGTATCCCTCAGACTGGTGAATTAGGATGGAAAGCGGCGGAAGTACAAACTGGTAAAAATGGCTGAAGAAGTGACAAAGTCCCACGACGCCAATTACCCGTGTGTCACGCCGATCAGCCGTAAGAGTTGAACTTCCCATATTATACCGATTTTGGAAGTTTTTGACGTTTGGTCGCGGCATTTGTCATAAGCATTATCAATATCGAAAGAGCCCACAGCAGCGCAACACACAGAAATGCATGTCGAGGGACACCGGTGTCCACAAACCAGCCGAATAGCACCGGTGTAACCGCAGCACCAAGGTCCATACCCGAATACACGAAACCAAATACCCTGCCACTTGCACCTTTTGGTGTAGCGGCACGGACCAGCAACTCTCGCGAGGGAAAGACGATACCATACATAAACCCAACTATCGCAAACGCAAAGTAAAGCTGCCAAACGGCGAGGGAGAAATACCAAAGACCAATAACGATGAAGGTTGCTACCAGATATCCAACCGTCACGATCAGATCGGGTTTACGAAAATTGTCAGCAAGATATCCTCCACACAGGACGCCAACCATTACCGCACCAATCATCACCGAGACAAACATCCCACCCTGCTCAAGGTTGAAGGCGTAAATTTCCCTCATCAACGTCGGGACAAAGGTCATCATACCCATTTGCCCCATCGCAACGACGAAGAAAAATACCCAACACAGGATGACTGGCAGGCTTGTAAGAGCGGTGAGGCTATTCGTTACTGTTTCATTTGCGATGTCAGCGTCAACCCTCTCATCGGTGCTATCTCGAAAAACCCGACTGCCACTCCATAAAATCGCAAATAAACCCAGTCCGATTGCACCGGCAAGTATTATAGAGAGTTGCCAGCCGATAAGCGTTCCTAATAAAGTCATACTCACAGGCGCCGCCACGTAACCGACATAACCGCCGAACATGTGAAAACTGAATGCCCGGGCGATACGCCCTTCACTAATCGTTGCATTCATGATGCTGTAGTCACAGGGATGGAAGACACTGTTCCCGATCCCCGCCAGCACTGACAAGCCAAATAATACCCAATAGTAGGGTACCATACCTATCAGAGCAGTCGTTCCGGCCAGACTTGCCAAGCCAATCAAAAGCACGGAACGCGCGCCAAAACGGTCGACAAAAAACCCGGAAATTGGTTGAAAAACTGCAGAGGCAACATAAAAAGCAGCAGTTAACACCCCCAAAGAGGCATAGCTGAAACCCTCTCCCGCATGAATGAGCGGGAACAGGGGCGGGAGAGCTAGTTGATAAAAATGGCTCGCGCCGTGAGAGACTCCTATCAGCGAAATTACGCGTCGGTCACGATATCGGGCGTCAACATCCGTTAGAGAGGAAACCTGGGCCAAGTGTTTTACGGTTTAAATGCCCGGGGTTAAGCCCGCGGCCTCTATCCCGGCAACCGCAGCGGCCTCATCATTATCGGATGTATCCCCACTAATACCCACTGCACCAATAATTTCGTTACCATTTTTAATCAACACACCACCCGGAACCGGGACCATTCGACCCTCTGATGCACCAACGAGAGCCACACCAAAGTGCGGCCTCTCGAGAACGCGCTCATTAATAGCCCGCGAAGAGATTCCCATTCCGACAGCACCGAAAGCCTTTCCGGTTGCGATCTGTGGTCGCAAAGCGGCTCCGGGCCCATCTTCACGCGAGAATGCCTTTAGGTTACCTCCATCATCAACCACAGCAACAGTAAGTGGTTTAAGTCGCATTTCTTTCCCTTTTTTGAGAGATTGCACAACGATGGTGTTTGCCTGTTCAAGCGTCAGTCGTGTCATCTATTTCCCCAGAGGTCCTGTGAATCATTGTTTCTGAATGTACGCGGTTGATGCTTGGTTAGAAAGCTACAATCGAGATTTACTAGTGATTTGATTTATATCTAAACATTTGACAGATTTGCATGGAACCTATTCTCAACGGGAGCAAGAGAAATGGATACGATCACCTCTACCTCAACCATTAGCGGTCCAGAGGGCGCAACAGGGGAGTACAAGGAGATGCTTGTGCGCCTGATGACGCGACAGATTTATGCAGAAACGGCTACTGCAGAGGTTTTCGGCCGTGCGATTAGCGTCGCCCCGAACTGGCAGGAGAAGGAACTTGCGGCCGAGTTTGCGGCGGAGGAGGCAAGACACAGCCGCGGACTGTATGATCTGTTGACAGATCTTGGTGAAGACCCTGAAGCCATAATTGCCAGTCGCCCCGACGCGTCGTCTTTCTGGGGCCTCGATATGGAAAAATGGATTGATATCGCCGTGTTTAACTTTACCGTGGACAGGGCAGGCAGTCATCAGATCATGGAATACCGGCAGTCGAGTTATTTGCCATGGGGAGATAGTCAGGAAGAAGTACTTGAAGATGAGGAAGACCATTATGACAACGGTGTGGAAAACATGAAACAGTTTGCCAGTGACCCGGTCAGCCTCGCTGAATTTCAGGAAGTTTTCGACCGTGTTTTGCCTAACTGTTTAAAGCGGGCATTCGGCCGTCTCGAGGGTCCTGACAACAGTTTTTGTCTTGAACACGGGCTGAAGCGGAACAAAACTGAGAATATTGTAAACCGGTATCTTGGCGAAATGCGTGGACACATGGAGGGGACAGGATTGATGTTCCCGTTAATGTCGGAGTTTGAGGACATAAAATGCGAACTCGCCGACAGCACACGGGAAATTCTTTTATCAATGCAGCGATAGGGCTAAAGGTTCATGAATTTAGCCGTCGATCGTGTTTTCACGGTCGGCGGTTTTTTTTATATGGATGAGGATGTATAATGATTACCGAGAGCAACGACGTCATTCTTGAACACGTGTTTAATGCTTTAAGTGTCGAAATTTCAGAACGAATTCTGACGATTACCCTAAACCGACCCGAACGGCTGAACACCTTCGACGAGGGTATGAAGGAAGATTTCAGATGGATTGAGAGGCGACTTGAAGCAAACGACGACATTCGGGTCATAATTGTCAATGCGTCTGGAGAAAAAGCGTTTGGTGCTGGCGCTGATGTTTCCTGGTTTGAGCAGGAATTTCAAACTGAACGGTTTCGAATTGAGTACCGCTGGATACATGATTTCTTTGACCGTTTGGAACGCATTGAAATACCGGTAATCTGTGCCGCGCAGGGTATTTGCGCATGTGGGGGACTAGAGTTGGCTATGTCCTGTGATTTTCGGATCTGTTCCGAAGATGCGCGTTTCGGCTTTACAGAAAGCAACATTAACCTGATACCGGGTTCGGGTGGTTGTTCGCGTCTGGTCCGTTTAATAGGGCCGGGATGGGCCAAAGAGTTGGTCCTGGCAGGAGAATTTATTGACGCCGCAAAAGCAGCAGACCTTGGACTTGTTACCAGAGTAGTCCCGAAGGAAAATCTTCAAGAGGAGGCGCGGACCCTGGCTAAAAGGTTAACCGCCAAAGCGCCCATGGCGTTAGGCCTCGCGAAAGCAATTATGAATACATGTGAAAATATAGATATGGCATCCGGCCGCATCCTTGAACGAATCGGGCAGTCCGTCTTGATCACATCTGACGATCACAAAGAAGGCGTGCGCGCATTTAGAGAAAAAAGGTCACCCGTTTACAAAGGGCGTTAGCCTAGTATCCGCGGATACGGTCTATCTGGCCGAAAAGATCCTGCCCTGTTGAAACCCTTCTTATGTTGTCGACTATCACCGGCGCGGCCGAGGACGGGAGACTCCAAGCCGCTGCGTGGGGATACATCGTTATTTTAGGATGTGCCCAGAAGGGATGTTCGTTCGGTAGTGGCTCCTCACGATAAACGTCCAGAGTGGCGGCGGAGAGATGCCCGCTATCAAGCATTTTTATTAATGCTTCATCCACCAAATGTTGTCCGCGCCCCACATTGATTACAACTGCGCCTTTGGGGAGCGCCCCCATCGTCGTTGCATCCAGTATATCTTCGGTCTGGGGTGTAAGAGGAAGCAGACAAATCAAAATGTCACTCCGTTCAAGCATTGCAAAGAGACCATCTTCACCAGTCAATGTGTCAACACCTTCGATAAACTTGTCGGACCGGGACCAGCCCGAAACGCGGAATCCAAAACGTTTTAAGGTTATCGCACAAATTTCGCCGAGATGGCCCAATCCAAGTATGCCAATGCATCGATCCCTCGAGGGGGTCTGTCCAAGAAGCCGCCATTCCCTTTCTTTCTGTTGAGCCCGATAGTCCCGTTCCCTTCGGTGATGACGCAAAACCTCCATGGTAACGAACTCAACCATGCCAGAGCGAAGACCTGGATCAATCAATCGCGCTATGGGTATGCCAACCGGTAATTTAGGATCCTTCAGAATATGTTCTACCCCCGCACCCAGTGATAAAATCGCTTTCAGGTGTACAAACCCGGCGAATACGCCGGGTGGCGGCAGCCAGGCAAGCGCCACTTCAACATCATCAGGATTACCCACGGCATCGGGCCACACACGAATATCAAGCTCCGGCAGCGTTGTCCGTATGGCCATTTTCCAGGCTTCCGGATCCTCACCTTCGCATATGAAAAGGAGCGCCATGTTAGTCTGTGTCAGTGAAAGGTTTGATACACGCTTACTTTGGCGTTAAGCCTGTGTGAAGTCACGAGAAAACAGGAGATTGAGTGTGGATGTAGGGATTGCGGGGTTTGGTACAATTGGAAAGCCCGTGGCGCGGGCTCTTCACGTCGGCATTGAAGGCCTTCAGCTCACGGCAATCTGCTCAAGGGACCGAATAAAGGCCGAGCGAAACATGATCGGACTTTGTCGCCCAGTCCCAGTGGTGACTCCGGCCGAACTTGCTGAAGCATGCGACGTGATCGTCGAATGCGTTCCCAAGAACGCCTTCAGAGAGATAGCGGAACCCACCCTCACGGCGGGACGCACGATGATCACTGTCAGCGGTGCGGGTCTGTTGGATCATCCCGATCTTGTTGATCTAGCCCGTAAGACAAATGCCCGGATCATCCTTGCGACGGGAGCGCTGTTGGGTCTGGATGCAGTCCGCGCCGCAGCAGAAGGTGAAATTCAGGAAGTGCGCATGGTTACCAGAAAACCTCCTAATTCGCTCTCTGGGGCGCCATATTTAACAAAACACGCTATAAATCTTGAAAACCTGACAACGCCACTTAAAGTTTTTGAGGGCACTGCCCGGGAGGGGGCCGCTGGATTCCCCGCCAACGTAAACGTTGCAGCTGCTCTCGGGCTTGCCGGTGTTGGACCTGATAAAACTCTACTTGAAATCTGGGCTGACCCCGAACTCGATCGAAACACCCATACCATAGAGGTAGAAGCAGACAGTGCTCGACTTACTTTTGGAATTGAGAATGTCCCATCCGCGGAAAACCCCGGGACAGGAAAAATCACTGCGCTCAGTGTCATCGCGACCCTGCGCAGTCTCACTGCACCACTGAAAGTTGGGACATAATAAAGGACAAAATAGAAATGGGAGAATGGTGATGGAATACAGAGCCCTCAAATGGGAAATTCGTGAAAACCCAAGGCGTCCAGGAGAAATGTCGATAGGCCTCCTGACATTAAATCGTCCGGAGGTTTTGAATGCCGTAGATGTTCGAATGCGGGTCGAACTCGATATCCTCTGTGATGAAATTACCCACAATAACAACATCAAAGTGATAATCATTACAGGAGAGGGCAGAGGGTTTTCTGCCGGTGGCGATTTAAAATCCGAAGCTGACCCATTAGGCGCCGGACAGGAGGATTTCGACTTTGGAAATTTCGGTCCATACAAGGAACTCGCCAGCTATTTCTTTAATGACCTTCGCCATCAAGTCCTTCAAAGGGCATTTAAAAAATTTGAGGACCTCCCCTTTATCGTAATAGCGGCTATTAACGGTCCTGCGGTTGGAATCGGATTGGAAATCTGTACACTTTGCGACCTCCGATTTGCCTCCGACAAGGCAAAACTTGGTGAGGTCGCTGTTCCCGCTGGTTTTCTTCCAGAATCCGGTGGAGCGCGAAATCTTCCCAAGCTCATCGGCGTTGGCAAAGCACTCGACATGATCCTGACGGGCAGGATCATCAACGCACATGAAGCACTCGAAATAGGGCTCGTGGAGAAAGTGTTTCCGCATGATAACCTTCTCGATGAAACCTTGGATTACGCGGCGCAGGTTGCTTCGAATCCATTTTTATCCGTGCGTTATGCCAAGGAATTGGTAAAGATGTACTGGAATCACAACCGCTCGGATGAAGGCTGGGAACGCGAGTTTTCGGCAATCCAGGAAATCACACGCACGGGCGACTGTGCGGAAGGAATTCGTGCATTCCTCGAAAAACGCGCACCGGAATATCGCGGTCCGTATTACGACAATACTCCTTACGGAGATCCCAGTTCGAAATGACTGTTTCGAACCCCTCACTTCCTCCGGAGTTCTGTGAAATCCCGGATCGGCTGAATATTGCCGGTGAACTGATTGATAAAATAAATACCCGCGGTTTTGGGAAACGTACAGCTTTCGTGTGGGATGATGGATGCGTCACGTTTGGAGATCTTGCTGACAGGGTTAACCGGCTTTGCCACGGCTTGGCTACCGCTGGTGTAACGCCCGGGATGAGTGTTCTTGTATGGATGCATAACTGTCACGAATTTGTGGAAACACTGCTTGCCGTGATGAAAGTTGGCGCAATACCCATATTCCTGAACTCCCAGCTTGGAGACGAGGAAGTGGGATACGTAATTGCGCACTCCGATGCACAGGTCGCATTCACGCTCTCATCACTCACCGACCCACTTTTGAAGTTTATTGACACGTTACCGTTAGGAGTATTTGTCGCTCGTGGCGCTCCGAAAGGAACAAACGCGTTCGAAATGCTGACAGGCGATGATCCTGGAGACCCATTCCCGACAGCTCAGACCAAATCAGATGACCCGGCCTTCATGATTTATACCTCGGGTACAACGGGACGGCCCAAGGGCATCGTACACGCGCACCGCTGGGTTATTGCACTCGGAAATGCAAACATTTATCGGTTACCGGTAAGATCTGAAGATCGAATCTATGCGACCGGTGAGTGGAGTTTCATCAGTGCTCTGGGACACAATGTAATATTTCCGATGCGAAATGGTGTCACTGCAGTCATCCTCGAAGGTCGCCCCACCGCAGAAAATGTACTGAAAACAATCGAACGCCATCGACCAACGCTGATGTATTCAGTCGCAACGGTCTATCGCCGTATACTGGCGATCGACGAGGTCGAAGATCTATACGATTTTTCTTCCCTCAGGGGCTGCAATGCCACTGGCGAGGCTCTTGAAGCGACCACCTGGCATGCATTCAAAGACCGGATTGGATGCGAAATTTGGGAACATTACGGAGTTTCGGAAATGCAGATGGTTTTGGGGCAGGGCCCCCGGCAGCCTGTTCGACCAGGCTCCATCGGCGTCACAATTCCCGGAACCCATGTGGAAGTCCTCGATGAGAAATACCGGAAGGTTCCACCCGGCAAGATTGGACATTTAATGATAGCCGCTCAGAACCCCGGATTTTTCATTGAATACCATAAGGACCCCGAAAAAACAGCCGAGGTTGTTCACGATGGCTGGTACCACACAGGAGATCTCGCCTGGCAGGATGAGGATGGTTTTTTCTGGGTGGCCGGCCGGGAGGACGACTGTTTCAAGAGCCGGGGAATTTTCATATCTCCCTATGAGATAGAAAACATACTTCGACAACACCCAGCAATTATTGAGGCCTGTGTTGTTCCTCGCTCCGATAGTGAAATAGGAAATAGAATTCGTGCTGTCTGTGTTCTCAAAGCGGGGACCAAACCAACAAAAGCCATGGCAGAAGAAATCCGAGCAAGCGTCCGCATGCGAATAGCTCCTTACAAGACACCCCACATCATCGAGTTTGCCGAATACCTTCCAAAAAGCCCGGTAGGCAAGATACTGAGACGGGAGCTGACCCCCTGACCTCCCACGACGATACTACCGACCATATAAGGCACCGCTGGTTATTTCTCGTTGCGCTCATTGCCGTGACCCTCGTCGGTCCTCTCGCTGTTCACATGTACCTTCCAATCATGCCCACGATACAGCAGGCGTTTGGGGTCAGTACAGCGATGACAACGTTTACATTCAGCATGGTCCTGTTTGTGATGGCGTTTGGGACGCTAATCTATGGCCGAATTTCCGATCGACTCGGCCGCAAACCCGTGCTCATGGCAGGCCTGTTCTTATTCATTTTTGGTTCCGCTTTGTGTGCTGTAGCCTGGAGTTTTGAAATTCTAATTGCAGGCCGCCTTCTGCAGGCAATAGCAGCGGGGTGCGGAGTTGTCCTCGCGCGGGCAATTGCGCGTGACGTTTACGGACCTGAAAAACTTGCTCAGGTAATCGCATATATTACAGCCGCATACGTTCTTGGTCCAACGCTGGCGCCACCAATTGGAGGAGCCCTTTCTGAATTTTTTGGGTGGGATGCCGTTTTTTTGTTTGCGACAGCAGTATCATTAATAGTTATTTTAATCGGTGGGTTCATTATCCCCGAGACCCACCACAAGCGCACCAAGAGATTAGTCAAAGGTAAGCTGGCACGCGATTATTTGCGCCTTCTGAAAAATCCGGTATTTCTTGGATATGCGCTTATGCCGGCCTTCACTTCCGGCGCATTTTTTTCACTCTGCGCGTACTCATCGTTCCTGATGCACGACCTGTACAAGGGAACATCTGGCGAGTTCGGCCTATATTTCATGTTTCTTTCGACAGGGTTTATGGCGGGCAACTTCATATCCGCTCGCATTGGAAACCGTCTTTCAACAGAATACATGGTCCTCGCGGGAGGCGTTATTGGAATGATAACGGTCGAATTACTGACCACATCGCTCCTTCTCATGCCAAATATTCCCGTCGCATTGTTTTTGCCAGGGACATTGCTAGGGATTGCCCAGGGCCTTTCATTACCCTACGCCCAGGCTGCAGCGATCAATTCAGAACCGGAACTTACCGGCACGGCATCGGGTGTGGTTATGTTCCTGCATTTTATTGCCGCGGCCCTTGCGTCATTATTCATATCGACGCTTTACGACGGCACATTCTTTCCGTTAATCGAGGTCGTGACAACACTGAGCATCTTTGCGCTGATAAGTGGCGCGCTTGCCAACACGCTGCAACAACGGCGTTTGCAAAAGGAGGGCGGGCATAATCAGCTTTTATCAAAATCACTCCGATGATGACCTAGGGTCACCAGCGCATCCTCAACAAAGGTTCGGGGCAGAAACTCTTCCTGTGACACTACCCGGAGATCTGGATACAGATCTCGATACAACGTCATTTGTCGCGTCCAGTGCTCCAGAGACATTTCCCCGTTTACCGCAAAACCCCCTGATTTCTGCTCCTGTTGCCAAATCTCCTCAACGAGTTTATTGGGCACCGGCACAGTAACGTTGGCATCATACACTTTCCTGAAAATTGCAAAGTCATCATGAAGGGCACGCGATGCCCGAATCATGCCACGGGTGAGGCGAGCGAGTTCCTCGCCGTGTGAGGTCTCAAATTCTTCGGTAGTGCAGAGAACACCGTGGGGCTGGACTGGCACCAACTCCTTCAGCTGCGAAAAACCAAGAAGATTGTGAACTCTGTCCGCATGTTCAATACTCAGGGAAATTGCTTCTTCTACCCTGATCAACGAGACGTCGATTGTGCCATTTAAAAGACGCTCAATTCGCTCCGGGGGTGGGCCCACCGGTTGCCAATCAATTTCTTTTTCATCGATACCGAGAGCACGGACGGTTAAGCGGGCCATGTGATGACTCAACGCATTTATTCCATCAAGCGCCCAGGAAACCCCCTTGAGATCATCGGGCGAGCGAATATCTTTTTGAACAATCAGGTTCTGGGCAAGGCCGCGCGCCATGGATACTATGGTGCGCACTGGATTGCCCTCTGCCCGCGCCTTTATCGCCGGTCCAAGGCCGCCATACGATACGTCTACCCTGTCTTCGAGAACTGCATTAATGGCCGCAACTCCGCCATGTACCGGTGTCCAGGTGACATCAAGCCCTTCTTCCCGCCAGAAACCAAGCGTCGTTGCTGCAGCACAGGACAGATCATCTACCCCAAAGGTTGGGCCTGAACCTGCCGCAAGGCGGATTGGAAGCATTTCTGGCATGTGTTTCTCCTTTTCTCCAATTACATTGTGCAGGATGAGCGACGGCGAACAAAATGAAGACTAGTCAATGTCATGACAATCTCGTCTTCCTGATTAAGGGTATCATAACGAATTCGCACAGCATCGCGACCACCCACATTTTTGGCGGGTGAACATTCCAGCACATTGGCCAGTACACGCAGGGTATCATCAACCTTCACAGGTCTCTTCCAGCGCAAGCTGTCAACGCCAGGAGAACCCATTCCGCTGAGACTAAGAGCTCCCGTTCGTGCAAAAAGCCCAAAAGTCACCGCCGCAGTTTGATAGCCTGCGGCAACGAGGGTGCCGAAACTGGACTCCTTCGCAGCTTCCATATCCGTATGATAGGGAAGTGGCGCATACTTATGTCCAAAATCCAAAATCTCTTTCGCCCTCAGCTGATGGGTATCTGTTTCATAAATCTGACCAACTTCAAAATCTTCGAAAAACAATGGTCGTTGGACCTTCATGTTGCACTCCTCATCCACCGGGTATTGCCTCAGCGATTTGAGCCAGTCTTGCAGAAAGCTGCCTTATCTCTTTCAACCGAGCGAACGGATGGGCCCAATCCCGGCGTACTACGAGCGTGTGATCCGGTCTAAGTTTTGTCCGCTCCGACTTATCCGTGACAAACTGAATCAAACCCGCTGGATTGGCAAACTGATTAAGCCGGAAAGAAAAAGTTGCCCCCTTAGGCCCAGCATCAATTTTTTCAATACCAGCGGTCCGGCAATAATTCTTGACGGCAACTATCTGGAGAAGATTTTCTACTTCTTCTGGAAGCGAACCAAACCGGTCGATTAATTCCGCAGCAAACGCTTCGGTTTCTATAGCACCCTCCAGTCCAGCGATTCGGCGGTAAAGACCGAGACGAACACTCAAATCAGATACGTATTGCTCCGGAATTAGAACGGCAATGCCGGCATTAATCTGTGGGCTCCATTCTCGATCTGAATGGTTATCCACTCCCTTGGCGGCCGCGACAGCCTCTTCAAGCATTTGTTGGTATAATTCTGCTCCGACCTCACGAATTTGTCCTGACTGCTCCACTCCCAATAGATTTCCGGCACCCCGAATGTCCAGATCATGGCTGGCGAGGGTAAACCCGGCACCAAGTGTATCGAGCGACTGCATAACCTCTAGACGTTTATTTGCGGCGTTTGTAAGCTTTTTGGAGGAGGGAAGGGTTAAATAGCAGTATGCGCGTAATTTGGAGCGGCCAATACGCCCGCGAAGTTGGTATAACTGGGCAAGACCGAACATTTCCGCTCGATGCACGATCATGGTATTTGCCTTCGGGATATCAAGGCCGGACTCGATAATCTGCGTGGATAGAAGTAGGTCTGTTTTACCCTCGTAAAAATGTGTCATAGCCTCTTCGAGGTCCCTAGTACCCATTTGGCCGTGCGCAATTGCTATTTTGACCTCGGGCACTAGATGCCGGAGCTCCGTCGCAATATCATCCAGATCGGCAACTCTCGGACAAACGTAAAAAATTTGTCCTCCGCGAAAATGCTCACGCATTATTGCTTCCCGGACCATCACCTCATCAAACGGCATTACAAATGTCCGCACGGCGAGGCGGTCCACTGGCGGCGTTCCAATCACGCTCATTTCCTTTACCCCAGTCAGGGCCATCTGAAGGGTTCTGGGGATCGGTGTTGCGGTGAGTGTCAGGACATGCACATCTGCCTTCAGGTTCTTTAGACGTTCCTTATGGGTGACTCCAAAATGCTGTTCCTCGTCAACTACAAGTAATTCCAATTGCCTGAAAGACACTGACGCGGCGAGAAGTGCGTGGGTCCCGATCACAATATCGACCTCACCGTTGCCAATTCCTTTCCGGATTTCCGTTGCGGCCTTCCCCGAAATCAGACGGGAAAGTTGTTCTATGCGAACGGGAATGTCAGAAAACCGTTCACTGAATGTCGCAAAATGCTGTCGGCAAAGGAGGGTCGTAGGGGCGACTATCGCAACCTGTCCACCGGACATTACGGTTGCAAACGCAGCCCTTAGTGCAATTTCGGTTTTACCAAATCCAACATCACCGCAGACGAGGCGGTCCATCGCAGTTCCGGAGCTCAAATCCCTAAGTGTATCGGCAATTGCGTCGGCCTGATCCTCTGTTTCCGTATAGGGGAATTGTGCTGCAAATTCCTGGTATAAACTGTCGGGTGCGCTAATCTTTGTTGCTGCACGAAGTTGACGTTCTGCTGCAATTTTAATCAATTCGCCAGCAATGTTGCGGAGACGTGATTTCATCCTGGCTTTTCGGGCCTGCCAAGCCGCCCCACCCAGCCTATCAAGGGATGCGGAGGAATCGTCGGAGCCGTATCTGGAAAGAATTTCCACGTTTTCGACTGGGACATACAGGCGGTCATCGCCTGAATAAAAAAGTCTCAGACAGTCATGTGGCGCGCCAGCAACATCCAGGGTTTCCAGTCCTTCATACCGACCGATACCGTGTTCAAGATGAACAACTAGGTCGCCTTGTGAAATTTCAGAAACGTCCGCAATGAAGTCTTCTGCCCGTCGTCGCTTCTTTTCCGGTCGTACAATCCGCTCGCCAAGAACATCCTGCTCGGTGATGAAAAAAACATCGTTACCAGAGAAGCCACGCTCGGTTGGCAATAGTGCAAGTGCAATTTCATTGGCTGCAAGGGCCCTGACGCTCTCCCAATCCGGGACCGCAGTAATGTTTGAAATATGATGATCTTTCAGAATTTGCCCCAAGCGCTCCCGAGACCCCACCGTCAGCGCAGCGATTATGCAACGCTTACCTGATTGCGCTTCCAATTCAAGCCGCGATTTTAGGTTGATGAAGACGTTATCAGGTCTACCGGCTGCGTTTGCGGACGCGGCCGAAGTCGCCCGTATTGCTGCAAAATCCGGAACCCGTCTGACGCCAACATCGACTACCTCCGTATATCCAGCCGATCCCACGCCACCTGGCGCTGAATATGGAGAAAACTGCCAGACCGACCGGGCATTGAATGCCGCCTCCAATTCCTCAGGCTTCATATACAACCGCTCTGGAGGTAGCGGACGATATGGAGAAGAAGTGTCCGGACCCCTGGTTATTTTGTTTTCGGCAAAGGTAATACGCGCATCAAAATAGTCACGGATCAGTTCAAGGCGGCTTTCCAGAATTTGATCGGTTTCGTAGTCCAGTGAGATAGTGGCGCGCGGAAGGTATTTAAAAACCGTTTCAAGCTGATCGTGAAATAAAGGCAGCCAATGTTCCATGCCAATTTGTTTTCTGCCTTCGCTTATCCCGATATAGAGCAAATCATCTGTCACCGATCCAAAAGCTTCCCGATATCCCGATCGAAAACTTTCAATCGATTCTGTATTCAGAAAAACCTCGCTAGATGGCTTCAGGACACATTTTTCGACGTCTTCGGCTGTCCGCTGTGTAATTGGATCAAATTCCCGCAGGCCCTCTATTTCATCACCAAATAGATCCATTCGAACCGGCAGAGGATTGCCTGGTGAAAAGACGTCAATAATACCGCCTCGGATGGCGAATTCCCCCGCTTCGCGCACTGTCCCGGCCCGGTCAAATCCAATTTGGACAAGAAATTTTTCAAGACCTTCAATTTCTACTTTCGATCCGATGGCATATTCCCTCGTGGTTTTCAAAAGCGAGCGCGCCGCGGGAACACGCTGCAAAATGGCATTTACCGTTGTAAGGACCAGCAGAGGTGAGGAGGTATCGGGCTTTCGACTAGCGAGAGAGGTCAGCGCATCCATTCTCTGCGAAAGGACTTCCCGCTTTGGAGAGACCCGGTCATATGGAAGGCAATCCCAGGCAGGCAACGTAATGACTTCCAGTTCCGGGGCAAAAAAGCCCAAGGTAGCAGCAATCTCAGCCATCCGGGCTGCGTCGCGGGTAACGTGGAGATGAACAGCTTCCGCAGAAGCCTCTTGCATTTTTGAAGCAAGCAGTAAACCGTCATATCCTTCCGGAACTCCCGAAAACAGATAATGACCAGATTTAGAAGAATTATTCCTGCGGTCAGTCAAACTATCAAAGACTTTTCTTGAAATATTTTAACATGTGTAAAACTTCGGTATCGAAGGTGGACGGTGGCGATACCATTCCAATTATCCAACTCAGAACATCCTGGTCATTTTGATCCAGCAACGCTTCGAACCAAACGAGTTGTTTGGCGTTTAAATGATTGATATTCGCCTCGGCAAATCCCCCCATAACGATATCGCTCTCTTTTGTGCCGCGCCGCGAACTGCGAAAACGAAGTTTGCGGCGCATGGTCTCCAGCGTATCCAATATTCAAGCTCCCTATGGAACGGTGTATAAATTCCTATTAACCTATTGTCAGCCAGGTTTTTACGAAATCATGCGACCAAAAACACTTTTTCGACTTTTTACGCGGGTAACAAGCCTTCCCGGTGTCGGACCCAAGACAGGCAGGCTGCTACAACATTTGGCGGGCGAAAATATTGTTGACCTGCTTTGGCATCTTCCCACCGGCCTTATCGACCGTCGGCACGCTCCCCGAATAGCCGAGGCTGCCGAAGGCACGATCGGTACGCTTACGCTCACTGTGGACAAACATTTTCCTTCTCCCCGCCGGGGCCTTCCATACAGGGTCCGGTGTATCGATGAAACTGGCGTTCTTACCCTTGTTTTTTTCAACGGACGCGAAGATTACCTCCAAAAACTTATGCCGGTCGGTGAGATACGTGTAATCAGTGGCAGAATTGAAAAATACAATGAAAAAATCCAGATAACACATCCCGATCATGTAGGAACCATCGAAGAGCTTAAGTCTATCAAAGTCGTCGAACCCGTTTATTCATTGACGTCCGGACTTACCTCAAAACCTCTTAACCGGGCAATAAATGGAGCAATTGAGCTCGCGCCAGATCTTCCAGAGTGGCAGGAGCCGAACTGGTTGAAACAACAAAAATGGGAAAGCTGGCAACTTGCACTTCGTAATGTTCACCATCCCCAATCCGAAACGGATCTTTCACCCGATTCTCCCTCGCGGAAACGCCTTGCCTACGACGAGCTATTAGCAAACCAGTTAGCACTTTTGATTGTGCGGGAACGCCAACGTAGTCGATCCGGTCGTTCCATCTCCGGGAACGGAACTCTCCAAGAACGGCTTAAATCTGTACTACCATTCGCCCTCACGGGATCCCAACAGGCAGCGATAACAGAAATACTGGCCGACATGAAATCTGAGCTCAGAATGCTTCGTTTGCTTCAGGGTGATGTTGGCAGTGGAAAAACAATTGTGGCCTTGATGGCTATGCTGATCGCCGTAGAAGAGGGTGAACAGACGGCGCTCATGGCTCCAACGGAATTATTGGCGCGACAGCATTTTGAGACAATTCAAAAACTGGCACCAGAAGTTGGATTTGATGTTCTCCTCATAACAGGAAGGGACAAAGGTAAGCGGCGCAAGCAACTTCTGGAACACCTTTCATCTGGCAAAGCAGTTATCGCGATAGGGACGCACGCGCTTTTTCAGGATGACGTAAATTTCCAAAATCTCGCGCTGATCGTAGTCGACGAACAGCACCGTTTCGGTGTCCATCAGCGGTTGGCTCTGTCCGCTAAAGGAGAATCTACAGATATTCTGGTCATGACCGCCACACCTATACCAAGAACCCTGATGATGACTGCCTATGGTGATATGGAAACGTCACGCCTCACTGAAAAGCCCGCAGGAAGACAGCCGATAGAGACACGGGTAATGCCGCAAGCAAAAGTTGAAGAAATTGTTGATCGAATGCGGCATGCCATTGCAATCGGCGCGCGCATCTACTGGGTGTGTCCCCTGGTCGAGGATTCAGACACACTCGACATAACTGCAGCCATAGAACGGCACGCGACCTTGTCTCAATCGTTTGGAGAGAGAGTGGGCCTTATACATGGACGCCTTAAGCCAACCCAAAAAGATGCTGTAATGGAGAAATTTATTACTGGTGAACTAGATATTCTTGTTGCTACCACGGTTATCGAAGTTGGGGTGGACGTCCCAGAAGCAACAATAATAGTTATCGAACAGGCAGAACGTTTCGGACTTGCGCAACTCCACCAGCTTCGGGGCCGGGTAGGACGGGCAAGGGAAAAATCTGCCTGCATCCTGATGTATGGCGAACCCCTTACCCAAGCGGCGGCGGCCCGTCTGAAGGTAATCAGGGAAACCGAAGACGGGTTCGCCATCGCTGACCAGGACCTCTTACTTCGAGGCGCTGGAGAAGTGCTGGGTACGCGCCAAAGCGGATTACCACAATTCAAGATCGCCGACCCCATAGCCGACGCAGACCTGATCGCGGTTGCACGTGACGACGCAAAGCTTTTTCTTGAACGGGACCCAACACTCAAGTCCGAACGTGGCAAAGCACTGAAAACACTTCTTTATCTTTTTGAAAGAGATGCCGTAGTCAAGACAGCACTCTCAGGTTGATCTATTTAGAGAGGTCCTGTTCATCTTCACGATGTGGAATTGTTTTTGTATCACCCTCTGCGGATGCAACGCGTTTTTTTTCGCGCACCTGCGAAGGTCGTCGGTCGGGAGGAGTAACAATTCCGCCGGATACAACCATTTTAATTCCTTCCTCAACGGTCATATTCAGGATGACCAATTCCCTTTTTGGGATGAAGAGGAGGTAGCCGGATGTCGGATTGGGCGTAGTTGGAAGAAAAACATTTACCACATCGTCCGAAGTCAGGGCCTGGACCTCGCCTAGAGTTTCTCCAGTTATAAACCCCAAAGCCCAACTACCGCGCCTTGGATATTCGAATAGTACAACCTGCCGGAATGCATTGGACTGCTGCTGAAGGACCGTCTCGATTATCTGCTTGACTGCCCCATAAACACTACGAATCACTGGCATTCGCACGAGGATGTGTTCGGTTATTCTTGTCCAAAGCCTACCCAGAAGCCCGGCCGTTGCCCATCCTATAAAGGTCAACGCGAAAAACACTATTATCAGACCCAGACCGGGAAGCGCAAAGGGGAGGTAGGTTTCGGGGTTGTATGCCTTCGGAATAAGCGGGGTTACCTGCGCATCCACCCAACGGATAAGCAACCATGAAATATAGAATGTAATACCAATTGGAGCGGTTACGAGAACTCCAGCCAGAAAATAACCACGAACAAACCTTCGCAGTCGCCCGCGTCCGCGGCCCAAATGACGTAAACGCGCTTCGGTGCTCCGTTCCCGTTTTTTTGACGCCTTTAACATAAATGCAACATGGTCTCCTCGACACCTCTCGACAAGGGCTGTTTATCCAAATCCTCTAAAACCTATAGATTGTCCGGATTGGAGCGTAAACGGTCATTTACTGCAACCTGCCGTCCACTTAACGGTTCCACTACAACCCGCGGGCTGAACAACCGCAAACTGTTTTGTGGCGGTGATGGTTACTGTTTTGCAATTTCATCCTGGTTGGCGAGGTCGAATACCTGAACAAGGACCTCTGCCGATTGTGCACCCGAGACAGCATACTTGCGATTTACTATAAAGCAGGGGACACCGGTAACACCCAACTTTCGTGCAAGTTCATCTTCTGCCACGACTGTTTCGGTATCGGCATCGCTTTCGAGAAATTGAAGTGTTTTGCTCCGATCAATGCCAACACTTTCACCTATATCTGCTAGAATTTCTATATCACCAATGTTTTGGCCTTTTTGGAAGTATGCCTCGTAAATAGCGGTAACAACCGGTGTCTGCAATTCATAGGTTGCGGCGTGGCGGACCAATCGGTGCGAATGGATAGTATTCGGTGTTGTCTCAATTATCTGAAAATTAAACTCAATTCCTTCCTCAGACCCGGCTCTGGACAGACTTCCGTACACCGCTTTGGCCCGGTCAGGACCACCAAATTTTTCTCTAACGTAATCTCTTCGATCAATACCCGCGGATGGCATGTCCGGATTCAACTGAAATGCACGCCAGCCCACCGTTAGATTGCTCTGTGGACGCATTTCCAGCGCTCGATCGAGGCGTACTTTCCCAATGTAACACCACGGACAGATCGTATCAGCTACAATATCAATCTTCATACTAGTAAATGCCGCCTATGGGAGGACTACTATTGTGCGGTGAAGTAGTGCACGCTGAAAAGGGAATTAATATCTGTCCAAGATGCTATGGGTTCATAACCGGCGTTTTGGCACAATCGACGGAAATCACTGATAGAGTATTTGTAAGAATTTTCTGTGTGAATATATTCATTCACTGCGAAGTCGAAGGATTTGTCACCAATGACGACCGTCTGAGGCCTTGTACTGATTAGCCGCATTTCAATTCTCCGCATTTTTTCAACATAAACCGCATTGTGTTTAAAAAAATTTAGGTCAAAATTAGCGGATAGTTCTCGGTTTATCCGTTCCAGCAAATTTAAGTTAAAGGCCGCCGTGGTTCCAGCCGAATCATTGTAGGCTGCGCGCAATATGGATGGAGCCTTTCTCAAATCTACGCCGATTAGTAGTCCACCACCCCTTTCAATAGTCTTGGACAATTTTTTTAAAAATGACCGGGCTTTCGCTGGTGATAGATTCCCAATCGTTGAACCAGGGAAAAAAGCGACATTACGCGAAGCTCTTTTTCTTTTTGGGATCGGAAGTGGAAAATTCTTAGTGTAATCCGCACAAACTGCAGCTACAGCTATGTGAGGATAGTCTGCCGCGAGCGTGGCTGCACTGTCTAATAGAAACTTCCGAGAGATATCTACAGCGGTATATTGCGCAAGATCCGGTAAAGCTTTCATCAGAATTCTTGTCTTGATGCTGGCACCGCTCCCAAGTTCGACAAGATGTGCATTACGTCCGATGAGTTCCACTATTTCACCCAAACGGGCCTCAAGAATGCCGCGCTCTGTTCGCATCGGGTAGTACTCATCCAGCATACAGATCTGATCAAACAGTTGAGACCCCCGTTCGTCATAGAAAAACTCGCAGGGTAAAATTTTCTGTTTTCGTGACAGACCTTGTTCAACTGCGCCTAGGAAATCGTCTTTGGGAGGATTGAGGTCAGTAAACGAACTTAACAAAGAGGTCATTGCACCTGTTCCATATCCGGCGCCACTCCGCATAATTACCTCACTAGAGGCGTCTGTATTCGCCCCTAATATTCATACAGCAGGGGCCTTGCCCCTCTCAGGAAGTTACTAGGGTTCAATCCAAATGAATGCAACCACGCACCAACATATTGCTTAAGGAGACAACATTTTCTGGGTCTCTTAAAATTCCGGCAAATACGACACAACAGCTTCGATAAACAATATACTGTTAAAATAATTCTTTGCCGCCAATGCACGATCACGTTAGAAATTTAATTTTTCGAAGGCTAAAGGTTTGTTTCCAGAAACACCGAAAATCAACGGTTATCGAAATTTTGTTCGGGCGGTCACAAACGTAATGAAAGCTGCAGCGATGAAAAACCCACAAATAGCAAAAACCCAATGAGCACCCACCTTGTCCATAACCAATCCAAGGACAATCGGTATAATAAAACCGCCAAGATTAGACCCAGTTGACGCAAATCCCATAACTTTACCCATTGAACCTGGTGGGGTAACAGACCGAAGAAGAAGATCACGGGACGGAACCAGCAAACCCATTAGAAAGCCCGCCACGGCAAGGATAATTACGAGTCCTGCGAGTGACAATTCGACCCAACCAAGGGCCGCTATCAATATTGCAGACGGCACCAGAGTTAAACAGGCGGTGGCAATTCTCGGCCCGAACCGGTCCGCCACCCATCCACCGGACAGGATTCCCAACACCGAACCCATAGTGAATGCGGCCAGGCCTCTGCCAGCATCGACGATACTGGTGCCAAAAATGTCATTCAGTGCGATTGCGAGAAAGCCCCGGACACCACCCCCACCCATCTGATGTAAAACGAAATAGAGAAAGCACATGAGAATGGGGAGTGTCATTAGAAGTTTAAGCCCCTGTCCCGTCCCCATATTCTGACTCTCTGATTGGCGTTCGACGGGCACGGGTGCGGGCGACCGGCTATTGTCCTTCAATATCGCGGACTGAGTAAGAACAAGCAGGGCAACAAGCAAACCCAGTAGACCAATCAGAATAAAAGCCGCACGCCAGTGCCAGAGTGCGGCCACTTCCGTCATGAAGATTGGCGCAATTACAAATCCAAGATAGCCCGTCGCCGAATGAATTGAAAAAGCTCGGCCAACTCTCTGTTCGCTGACCCGCGTAGATAGAATAGAATAGTCAGATGGGTGGTAGACCGTGTG
>JAYZQT010000025.1:0-30860 GCA_036136335.1 Pseudomonadota bacterium | reverse complement strand
AACTTGGTCGGGATCCTGCAGACCTTCGGCGGCAAAATACTATCCCGGTGAATGCGATGCCGTTCAAGACAGGACTGATTTTCACATACGATTGCGGGGACTTTGAAAGGAACCTCGATGATGGTCTGGAGATGATTGATTATGAGGGCTTCCAAGAGCGACGAGAGCATTCGAAGGCGCGGGGTAAACTGCGCGGAATTGGATTATCCAACACCATTGAGCGGGCTGGTGGACCATCGATGGAGGAAGCAACTGTACGTATCGACAAGACCGGAAATGTGATGGTAATGGCCGGTACCATAAGCCAGGGGCAGGGGCACGATACCATCTATAGACAAATTGTATCACAGGCACTTGGGGTTCCCGTTTCCCGGATCCGTGTGCGCGAGGGCGACACTGACATACAGGGTATCGGTGGTGGCACCGGCGGTTCACGTTCAGCTACCTGCGGTGGTTCGGCGGTCTACCGCGCAGCTGAAGCGGCGATTTCCAAAGCTAAAATTCTGGCGGCGCATGAGATGGAGGCAAGCACTGATGATGTCGAATTTACAGCGGGCAAATTTACTGTCTCTGGCACTGATAGGTCAATCTCACTGGAAGACGTGGCAAAAATTTCCTACACTCCCGGCAAACAGCCGGAGGGTGTGGCCGCTGGAATAGATGAACGCGCTACGTTTTCACCAAAGACGGCTAACTACCCGAACGGAACTCATGCCTGCGAACTGGAAATTGACCCAGATACCGGTGAAATCGAGATTTTGAACTATGTGATAGTAGATGACGTGGGAACCGTTCTGAATCCTCTTTTATTAAAGGGTCAAATTCATGGTGGCGTTGCGCAAGGCATTGGCCAAGCTGTCATGGAACGCGCGGTCTATGACGGGAATGGTCAGAATATTTCTGGTTCATTTATGGATTATGCGATGCCAAGGGCCGCAGAACTCACGATGTTCGCCGTAAAGTCCAACCCGGTTCCGACTGAGCAGAATCCGCTAGGTGTAAAGGGCGCTGGGGAAGCCGGGACCGTTGGCGCACTGCCCGCGGTTATGAATGCTATCGAGAATGCCCTGCGCAGCAACGGGGTGGATATGATAGAAATGCCTGCTTCTCCGGAAAGGGTGTGGCGGGCGTTGCAGGATGTAGGGTCAGCCTCACGGTAGTTGGCGAACATTGGGTATGAATGTTTACTATTTCCTTATGTTCATGTGGCTCGGCGCATAGTGACCTTGGCGTAAAAGACTGAGACGAAGGAGGTGGCGGCAGTTAGTGTGTTGCTTCCCCTTCCACGGTCGTACGATAAAGGTGTCTTATGTCGGGATACTCGTAACCCCCAGTTGCGCGGTGATTAACGCAGCGGTTGTCCCACATTAACACGTCACCATCCTGCCAGTGGTGCCGATAGCGGAACTCCTTTTTTACGGAATGACGAATTAATTTGTCCAGCAGTGCGTCACCGTTTTCCTCGGAAATACCCTGAATCCCAACGGTAAAACGGGGCGAACAAAAAAGTGATTTACGACCGGTGACAGGATGCACGCGTACCAGTGGGTGTTCGACATCCGAAATTGTCTGTTCCTGATGTTTGTAGAATGCGACCGCATCTTCACGCATGCCGGAAATTTTAACCCGCTTGTTTTTTAACTTGCTTATTGAATGCAAACCCCGCAGCGGTTCGATTATTTTCTTGGTTTCATCGGATAGCGCATCGTAGGCGGCGTACTGATTACTGAAGTCAGTCGCGCCACCTCTGGGCGGGTTCTTCAGCGAATAAAGTATCGTGCAATTGGCGGGGTGGGTTTTGAACTGATGATCAGTGTGCCAGGCATCTCCGGCGTCGATCACACCTACCTGATTTCCATTTCTATCCAGATCATTCGACAAGACCAGTATTTTTGGGTGAGAATCGAGTGTAAATTTCAGGTTGTCGTGGGGCAAGACGTCTCCGAAGCGCTCTGAAAACTGGACCATAGAGTCCGGATCTAGATCTTGGTTTCGAATACAGATTACCTGGTGTTCAAGATAGGCGAGATTGATGGTTGAGAATGTTTGCTCGTCAAGCATGTTAAGATTGATGCCGAAAATTTCGGCACCAAGCGTGACGCCCAGTCTGTTGGTTTTAATTTTCAACTGTAGGTCAGTCGGAATGGGGCTGGTTCGACCTTTCGCACTGTTCGGAAGCGATCAGCTCTTTCATAAGTTTTCGTACCTGTATGTTCGGGGAGTCCGAGTTTACGTCGATTTCAGGGGCCTCTGGCATGGAAGACATTCGGGTTTGCTGGGCGTTTAATATAGCCTGATCCTCCTCGAAGACCTGCGTAAATTGCGTTCGGTAAATGTCGTCCCAGGTTGGATCATCTACTTTGAAGTGGCGGGCGTGGGAATAGAAGTAGTGTGTAGAAGTCTCGCTTTCTGGTGTGGGCATGTTCATGACTTTCATCTCGACGCCAATATCTTCTGTCACTTGTCCCGGTTGCGTTTCAACGCCCCTCTTATAGGTCCCGGCGTGATTGACTATATAGCCCGGCATATCCGACGTAGTGACGATAAAGCGGTCAACATTTCCCTCGAAACCACCTGCTTTTTGATAAAATGGTGCGGGTGGTCGATCCTCCACCATACGGGTCATTTTTATGCTGCGCGCAAACCGTTCTGTCTTCGCCGGAAAATCGACAATTGCGTCGGTGCCAATTGACGACAAATGGACATAGCTGAGATGGGTGATGTCGAACAGATTATCCGAAATCAGAAGATAATTTGCTGCAACGGGCATCGGAGTTCCGCCGCGTCCTGGTATATTTTTCCATTCGGCATTGTCAAGCCACCACCAGTCCGGCAACAACGATTCATGGGCCTTTTCTCTTTCACCAGTCCAGACCCAAACCATTCCCCAGCGTTCGATTACCGGATAAGATCGAACCTGAGCCCCGGGTGGTATTTTGGACTGGCCTGGTACGTTGACGCAGGCGCCGGAGGCATCAAATTCCAAACCGTGATAGCCACACTGGATGCGGTCGTTCAAAACCTTCCCCATCGAGAGAGGCAAGGCACGGTGACAGCATCGGTCGTCCAACGCGACGATTCCGTTTGGAGTACGAAACATTACGACAGGTTCGTTCAGAATTGTCCGTGAGAATGGTCCGTCGCCAATTTCAGAGTCCCAAGCGGCGACGTACCATGCGTTTTGCAAAAACATCAGTTATCCCCCGTTGGTCCCATAAAGAAATGATACACTGCTATCCAGCCAAAACAATCTTTGTCAAACTCATGACATTACTGTTCCGCCATCGATGGCAATCGTCTGACCTGTGACGAACTCGCTTGTATCCGCTGCTAGCCACATCACAGTCCCCACCATGTCCTTCGGGCGAGGGTTCCTTTTCAGGCTCTGGTCATTCCTGATCACATTCAGTGCATCTTCGGTCTTCTCACCGAAAAACTCTGCGGTCCCCTCTGTAACTACTGCGGTTGGGGCAATGGCATTGACCCTTATCTCATTTCGGCCAAGTTCGCGGGCGAGAGCGCGCGTCATTCCGATAACGGCCGCTTTTGACGTTGTGTAATGGAGAGCAAAAGGCAGGCCGTAGGTTGCTGCAAGAGAGGCGACGTTAATAATGGAGCCACCACCCGCGGTCCGCATGTGAGGGACGACAGCTTTGCAACAGTTCCAGATCCCCTTGACGTTTACATTCATGGTCCGGTCCCACTCGTCTTCATCAAGTTGGTCAAACCGTCCGCCGGTAAGTCCGCCGTAAAGCGCCGCGTTATTCACTAGAACGTTGATTTTGCCAAAAGCGTCGATAGCGCTTTCGACCATTGCGGAGACAGTTTCCGTCTTGGTGACGTCTAGTTGCGCCGCGATTGCTACTCCACCATTTGTTCTGATTTGTTCTAGAGTATGGTCGCAATTAAGTATGTCGCCAACTACAACCTTTGCACCCAGTCGGGCCGCCTCCAAAGCGTAGGCCTGGCCCAATCCCCGGCCTGCGCCAGTGACCAACAATACCTTGTCTTCCAGCATATTGGTTTCCTGATTTAACCCGATGCGTTTTCGCGCATCTTAAGTTTCAATCCTGCGACTACCCATACGTCCACGCCACAGATCGATGCTATCTCGGTAAGTGGGAGACGTGTTTCGCGTAGTAACACCGTCGCATGGACTATGGGATTTCGGCGACGACTATTTTTACGCGTTTTCCAGTCGCGCTTGGCCTTGCGTTCATCCCGACGGCGCTCATCAGCATCTAGCCCACGGGCGACGGCTGCCTCAAGTGCTTCGTCGCGACGTGCTTTGTCGCTTTTTGCCTGGTCTTCGACATCCCGCATAAATTGCGACATTTCTGAAAAAGCGCGTTCTCGGGCAGTAGCCTCTGCCTCCACTTCTTCGAATGTAGAACGTGGCTGGGCATGTTTTCCCGGCTTCTGCATACCCTCCCCGCGGGAGCGGGCAGCTTCCTCCAGTGTCATATCGTAGCGCTGAGCTATGCGTGTTGCCGCTTCCAATGCATTCTGGCGTTCCCCCTCAAAAGGGCTTTCTTTCGCCATCAGAAGCAGGTTGTGAAAGCGGTCCCGCTCTGCAGTTGTCATTTGGTTTGAAATCGATCAGCTCCTGCGTCACAGGTAAACAATGTATACTAGGACAATTTGCGAGATTTTAGGAGACTAATCCATCAGTTTTTCTGCATATAGCCGACCTGGGTCGGTTAGAGTTCACTTCGGACAATTTCAGTGCCGTCACACATAGCCTTCAGTTTGTTGAATGCGACCTCACGACGCATGTATTTCATGCCGCAGTCGGGGGCCACTATAATCCGTTGGGATGAAACGTGCTCGAGCGCCTCGCGAATCCGAATCGCAACAGTTTCAGGCGTTTCTATCTCATCAGTACTCAGGTCCAGCACGCCCAGAATTATCTTTTTTGTTGAAAGTGTTTTTAGAATGTCGAGACTAAGCCCTGACTGCGCGGTTTCAATTGAAATCTGGTCAGCAAGGCAGTCATTAAGTTCGGGCAGAAAGGAATATCCTTCTGGTCGTTCATGTACGATATGGGCATACCCAAAACAAAGGTGGACAGCTGTTTCGCCGTCGATCCCGTCAAGTGCCCTATTGATGGTCCTGATTGCGTATTGTTTGGCTAATTCAGGGCGAGCCTGCATGTAGGGCTCATCGAGTTGCACTACATCGGCACCGGCATCGAAAAGCTCCTTTATCTCCTCGTTCACCGCCCCCGCGTAGGCCATCGCGGCGTCTTCATCTGTCTTGTAGTAATCATTCTGTGCCTGCTGTGTCATGGTGAACGGACCAGGAAGGGTGATTTTCAGTTTACGATCAGTATTTGCGCGCAGAAACCGGACGTCTTCTACCCCTATGGGGTTTACTCGGTGGATCGGTCCCGAAATTCGGGGTACCGGATTTGGGTGACCCGTGCGGTCGATAGCGGTCCCCGGATTGTCTATATCAATACCCCCGAGAGCTGTTGCTACGCGGTTTGAGTAGCTCTCGCGGCGCACCTCGCCATCGGTCACGATATCGATTCCCGCACGTTCCATGTCGCGGATTGCCAGAATCGTTGCGTCATTCTGTGCGTCCTCGAGATATTCGGGATCGATCCGCCACATCTCCTGTGCGCGAACCCGCGGGGGCAGCCTGCCTTTCAGATTGTCCCTATCCACAAGCCATTCAGGTTGCACGTAACTGCCGACCACGGTGGTCGGAAGAATTTTATCAATCATTCCGTTACCTTTGCAGTTTCCTCAAATGTGAGCAGGATCCCCCCGCCGTTGTCTCGCTTGACCGACCTATAAAAACAGGACCGATAACCTACGTGACAAGCACCCTCCTCTTCTGGAATCACCCGGACCTGGATAACATCCTGATCGCAGTCCGTTCGAATTTCGACAATTTTCTGAACCTGTCCACTGGTAGCACCCTTGTGCCAGAGTTCGCTGCGGCTGCGGCTCCAGTACCAAGCCTCACCTTCATCCAGGGTACGTCGCAGGGATTCCGAATTCATCCAGGCAAACATGAGTATTTCTCCCGTTTCTGCATGCACAGCTATTGCGGGGATCAGACCGTCCCTATCGAAAGCCGGAGCAAACACAGTACCTTCTTCAAGTACCTCTTTCGGCAAATCTGTGTGCAATGCAATGCCGGATTCGGAGGGCGACATGATCACGCTCGCCGTATCATTGCCAAAAACTCGCGGCGCGTGGACGGATCATCACGGAAAGCACCGAGCATTTGGCTTGTTACTGTGTCAGCACCGGCCTTGTGTATTCCGCGGGTCGTCATGCATTGATGGCTGGCCTCGATTACAACCGCCACCCCCTGTGGTTTAAGCGCCTGGTTAATGGTCGCCGCGATATCTACGGTCATTTTTTCCTGTATTTGCAATCGCTTGGCGAAAACTTCCACGACGCGCGCAAGCTTGCTGATACCCACAACCCTGTTATTGGGAATGTAGGCGACATGTGCCTTGCCAATTATTGGTACCATGTGATGTTCGCAATGTGATTCTACTTCGATATCGCGGATAAGAACCATTTCGTCGTAGCCGCCGGTTTCCTCAAATGTTTTCATCAGAACTTCTTCGGGATCGAGTCCATAGCCCGCGTAGAATTCAGCGTAGGACCGGGCCACACGGGCAGGGGTTTCATGGAGCCCCTCCCGGTTGGGATCGTCGCCTGCCCATCTGATGAGGGTCCTAACAGCTTCTTCTGCTTCGGATTGAGAAGGACGGGTGAAACCCGGGTTTCTGTCGACAATAGCATCCATAGCTGGCTCTCCTTGAAATAATTATACTCCTGGTGTTTGTTTTGAGCGACCCCGCTCTTGTAACGTCGAAAATGTTACGATCCGTGACCTGAAATAGATCATTATATGAATAGAACGCTACCCCAATAATGGACTGAGGGGGCATTGTCCTGAACGGGCTGATTCTCAGGAAAGGGGCTCTCTTAGGGCGATCTGCCAGAATTTTAGCCCCAAGCGATCCCGAGCTGTTTCGTTCATGTTTCTCTCGGGAACCTTGAAACCTTTCCACACCCCCGATAACCTGTTCGTTCAACGAACATTGCGTAGGGTGATGGCTTCGAAAATCAAAGATAAGAAAAAAATCCCGATGTATTGCTATCAATGTGTCGCGGGGCCGGACCTCATGCGGGTAGAGGTTGAAGATGGAATTGCTACCCGGATAGAATCCAATTACGACATTACAGAAAAGCATCCCGGCGGTGGGCGTGTGTGCGTCAAGGCGTATGGTTTGATACAGAAGACCTATAATCCCCATCGCGTTACATCGCCCATGAAACGTACCAACCCCAATAAGGGGCGCCACGAAGATCCCGGATTCGTGCCGATTTCATGGAAGGAAGCACTCGATGAAGTGTCCACGCGAATGCGCAGTATCCGAGCACGTGGCCTGATCGACGAAAGTGGGTTTCCCAGGCTCGCTGTGTCATTTGGCGGCGGTGGGACACCGACCCAATATATGGGGACATTTCCGGCGTTCCTGGCAGCATGGGGCTCTATTGATATGGGCTTTGGCGGCGGGCAGGGAGTTAAATGTTATCATTCGGAACACCTTTACGGCGAACTTTGGCATCGGGCATTCATTGTTTCTCCGGATACCCCGTATTGTAATTACGTTATAAATTGTGGAAACAACGTTGAAGCGTCTGGCGGGGTGGCTGGTGTCTGGCGGCAGGCCGATGCAAGGGTGCGGGGCCTTAAACGCGTTCAGGTGGAACCACATCTTTCGATTACGGGTGCGCTTTCCGCTGAATGGGTACCGATAAAACCAAAGACTGATGCCGCGTTTCTGTTTGCGTTAATTCACCGGATGATATGCGAGCGAGACTGGCGGGAAACCTGCGATGTACGGTCCCTGCAAGAGGACACAACTTCTCCCTATCTGGTGGGCCCCAATGGCTATTACATGCGGGACTTCGCGACCGGTAAACCGCTTGTCAAGGACCTGTCGGATGGCACGACGAAAGCATGGGATGAAAAGATTGGCGTTGCGGCGCTTGAGGGGCTTCATATCGTATCTGGCGCGGAAGAGGGCGCTGACGGGGAAGGTTGGGACCATCATGACGTAGAGGCAAAGCCTGCTTTTCAGCTTTTGATCGATCATATGCAAAAGTTTGACCCGGACTGGGCCGAGCTTGAATGTGATGTGCCTGCCGAAAAAATTCGTCAGATAGCGGACGAGTATGTCGCCCATGCCTGCATCGGCGAAACGATTGAGATCGAGGGTGTTGAAATGCCCTTTCGACCCGTCGCAGTGATGCTCGGGAAGGGGGTGAATAACGGTTGGGGCGGTTATCAAACATGCTGGGCCCGCACAATGCTCGCGGCTCTCGTGTGCGCGCTTGAAGTGCCGGGTGGCACCCTCGGTACCGCAGTAAAACTTAATCGCCCCGCCGATAATCGCCTTAATACCGTTCGCGCGACCACTGACGGGGTGATGGACTACCCATTCAATCCCACAACGCAGGATGATTGGCTTGCCGACCCTCATATCCGAAATGCCTATAAGACTCTGGTGCCCATGGCTGCGGATTCCGCGTGGTCGCCAGCGCTCGGGCCTGCTCACCTGCCGTGGCTTTTTCAGAAAAAACAACCTCAGAACTGGCCAAAACAGACAAAACCAGAGATGTGGATCAATTACCGCACAAACCCCGCGATTTCGTCCTGGAACGCTCCAGAGGTAGCCGAGAGAATTGCGGAATTTCCGTTCACTGTGTCGTTTGCATACACGAGGGACGAAACCAACCACATGGCCGATATAATTCTGCCTGAATGTACTGATCTTGAAAGCTTGCAGCTTATACAGATTGGGTCCACCAAATTCACCGAACAGTTCTGGAAGCACCAGGGTTGGGCTATCCGTCAGCCAGCTGTGGTTCCTCAGGTGGACGCGATGGATCTTACCGATATAGCAACCGAGTTAGCAAGTCGCGTTGGCGTGTTGGAAGATTATAACACGGCGATAAACCGCGGTGCTGCGGGTGCCAGACTTCAGGATCGTGATGGTGCTTACGATTATGGCATCGATATCACGGTGGAAAATTCCTGCGAGGATATTTGGAATGCGGTTTGTAAAGCGGCAAGTCATTCCCTAAGTGATGGCGAGGAAGTTCGTGACCTGGAGTGGTTCCGAGAAAACGGCTTTATGCTCAAACCTTTCCCGCAACTCCAGTGGTATCTTTATCCCCGGATTAAAGAAACGGGGTTGCGGTTTGAGATGCCTTATCAGGAGCGCATCAAACGACATGGGGCACAATTGGCCAATCGCCTCCATGAAATTGGGATCGACTGGTGGGAGAAGCAGTTAGAAGAATATGAGCCTTTGCCCAGTTACGAGCGGTTTCCCGACATCTGGAGTGAACACGTCCGTGAAACCGGCGAGGACCCTGATGATTACCCATTTTTCGCGCTAACCGCGCGTTCCATGCAGTATTCCTGGGGTGCCAATGTTGGTATCCCCTTGATCAATGAAGTAGCAAATAACATCTCGGGACATAAGGGTGTAATAATCAACAGGACCCGGGCCAGGGAACTCGGTCTGCAGGAAGGTGACCCCGTCGAGATTAAATCAGTCACCGGGGTCACCCGCGGTCACGCCGTCCTTCGTGAGGGAATCCGGCCGGACACCATCCTGATGATTGGACAATTCGACCACTGGGCCACGCCTTACGCCAAAGAATTGAATCTGCCGAGTCTCAACTCCGTTACGTCCTTATCGCTCTCATTAACCGATGCGACCGGTTCCAGCGCTGACCTTGCCAGGGTCCGTATACGCAAGACTGATGGTGAGAGGCGTGTCGCGTGAACTCCGATGAGTTAGAAATGGACCCTCGCTATGGGATGGTAGTGGACCTCAACCGATGCGTTGGGTGTCAGACCTGTACCATCGCCTGTAAACACGCCAACGATACGCCACCCGGCACCCAGTGGCGGCGTGTCCTGGACGTGGAGCAGGGCACATTTCCTGACGTCGAACGGCTTTTCATGGTGGTTGGTTGTCAACACTGCGCTGAGCCGCCCTGCGTACCAGTTTGTCCAACAGGGGCCACTCGACAGCGCGCTGACGGGCTGGTGACTATGGACTACGATACCTGCATAGGTTGCGGATACTGCGCGGTGTCCTGCCCCTATCAGGCGCGGACAATTGGTCATGATAAAGACTGGTACTATGGCGAGGAGACAGCACAGGAAGCACATGTATTTCGTGACGAGAGAATTGGTGTGGCCAACAAATGCACCTTCTGCGTTGAACGGATCGATGAGGCGAAGGAGGAGGGTAAGACGCCGGGAATCGACCTGGAATACACACCCGCATGTTCTTCTTCCTGCATTGCGAGTGCAATTCATTTTGGTGATTTCAATGACCCATTGAGCAATGTTTCAACGCTGACCACTGAAAATAAATACTTTCAGATGCATGCGGAACTGGGCACAGAACCGCAGATTAAATATCTTTATGAATTGCCGAACGTGAGCCCTGGGCGCGATCCGGAGAAAGAAGACACGGAAGACGCCGCGCTTGGCGACCCGGCCAATCCGCTTGTGGGGGAACGCCAGACGTTTTGGGATTACCGTGCTGCCATGAACTTTATCCTTGGTGGCATGTCCACAGGGTTGATCGTTATGGGAACGTTTGCACACATTTTTTTCGGTTTGTCATCAAATGCACTGCTTTATTTAAATGTCGCTGCTGGGTTTGGAATGGGTATTGGCCTTTTCTTTGTGTTTATGGAAATTGGGCGGAAGGCGAGGTTTTTGCGCGTGCTCATGCGACCACAAACATCATGGATGACCCGAGAAACCTATGCGGTCGCAATTTTTTATCCAGCACTTCTCGCTGATCTTATCTGGCCCACACCACAACTACATCTGCTTGTTGCGCTGACAGCCCTTGCGTTCCTTTACTGTCAATCTCGCATCCTTCACGCTTCCAAGGGAGTTCCTGCCTGGCGAAACGACCTGATCCCGACGATGCTTATGATGACCGGCCTGTTAGAGGGTATAGGGCTTCTCGCGATTGCTGCCGGTTTGTATTCCAGTTTGTTCGGTGCGTCTGCCGCGTATATTGCTGCAGTCGGCATATTCCTTGCCACTTGCAATGCCCTGATCTGGCAGAGGTACTATGCGAATGCACGGCAGAAGGGCCTGTCTCCACTGGCACGGGCAGAGCTTGAAAGGATTACGCCCAAGCTGCGAGTTTTTGGCCACCTCATTCCCATTGTAATGTTTGCTGTTGGGATAGCTTCAAGCGAGGCCTTTTTTGTCATAGCCGGGGCCGCCGCCGTGGCAGGGGGAATTTTGTGGAAATTCACGGTTATCACGCGGGCAAGCCATCTTCAGGGTTTTGCGCTTCCGAAGATGCCGCAGCGCGGGTCTGGAACCCGCGCGGCTCCAACCCGCATAGCTGGGCGCGTGCACGACAAAATGTGAAAATAGAACAGACATCCTTTTATGAACGACAATTGCAAACGGATTTTGTGACTCGTTCATATCAAATTAACAATAATACTATTATGGAACGAGGTTAGACCGGGATGTTTCTCAGGCGTGTCTGGTAAAAATTTGGGATTTCATAATCTCCATTATCCAATGCAGGGTGGCTGGGACGAGGTCCTACCCGTCCACACGCATTTCTATCTATCACCAAGAAGCCCGCGTTGTTTGTGCCAGTCCTCAATTCCCGTGTCCGGGTAACGATCGAAATGGATATCATGATCTGCGGCGCGGATTGTTACCCAGGGAGCCTTGTGATCAAGCATCAGGTGAGTGTTTTCTGGTGAAACAGGAAGGGGCGAGTCGATTGCTGACGCGAAGGGATATATAAAATCCGGCCAGTCCGTTCCGTGAACCCATAACGCCGAGCCACAGTTCGAACAGAAATGACGCCGTGCTTTGCTTAGTCCGTTATCATCGTAATGGCCTCGATCATTGTTCGCCGCCTGATATACCGAGACATTATCTTCTCCAGTCACATTGAGCGTTGCGGCCTGTCCCATGATGTTGATCGCGTAGCCACCTCCGCCAGCCGTTTTGCGACAGATCGAACAGTAGCACTTGTTGTAAGGATAGGGTGTATCAGACTGCAGGGAAAACCTTACTGATCCGCAGTGACATGAGCCTTCCAGTTTCATAGTAACCTCCTGGAAAAATAAAAACCGATAATACATCAACGGATGGGAAAGGGGTTGAAATCTCCATGTCCGTCGACAATCCTGTTACTTCCGCTAACAGCAGCCCATCCCAACAGGGTAATCCTCCGGCGGCGGTTGTACTGTTATGTATCCTGGGTTGTATAATCACGGTGACACTTGTTCGGGATGTTTGATCGTGCCGATGATGGGTTTACAGGATTTTTGGTGAATTTGATTCCACCAGACTCCGTCCAGAATTCTGGCAGCCAATAGGTTGAACGGAAGTTGACGCGCATTTAAAAAATCGCGAAATGAATGGTTTTGTGGGGAGCAAATGAATTCTGAGGGTATTTGGTGCGACGTGAGAACGACCGGCTCTCCGTCCGGCAGGCCTGCGCTGTTTCTGGATCGCGACGGAACCCTGATAGAACTGGTGGACTATCTGGCGGACCCTGAACAGGTAGCGTTGAGTACGGTGGCGGTTGCCGTGATCAGGAGGGCCAAGAAAGCCGGGTGGGCCGTGGTTATTGTTACCAACCAATCGGGTATCGGACGTGGTTATTATGGATGGGATGAATTCAGTGCGGTGCAGACGCGATTACACAATCTGTTGACCGTGCACGGGACATTGGTAGATGCGGTTTATGCCTGTCCTCACCCGCCACGGAGTGCAGGCGGGCCACCGGTCTCCGCATATCGAAAACCAGCGCCGGGTATGTTGTTACGAGCTGCGGCCGATCTCAGACTTGATCTGTCCCGGTCTGTTATCGCCGGGGACACAGCGGCAGACCTGATGGCGGGGAAGTCTGCAGGGCTTTTGTCAGGGGTTTTGACAAATACCGGATATGGTGGCTGTGAAAGCGAACGTGAAAAGGCAAAACTCCTGAGCGGGGATGGCTTCACTGTCACTTTCGAGCTTGGAGAATTATTTTAGGCAAGCCGGATACATCTCCGTAACAAATTTTGATTTTGTTAGTGTATCCGGCAATATCCCCAGTTGGTAACATATGGAGATGCAGGGAATAAATGACTGAAATTCCAAGACTTAATGGTGTAATTAAGGCACTCGAGGCGGGCCGCCAAGCCTTTTCCGCATTCGTTCCCATGGATATTCAGACCGCGCTTGCGATTGCGGGTACGAAATACGATAGCGTTGTTTTTGAAGGAGAACATCTGCCCTGGGACGTTGTCGCGTTGCGGGATGCGATGCAGTTTATGCTGGATCGCCGCGCTATCTCAGCCAGCGGTTCCATCGCGCCATCGGTTACCCCCTTTGCAAGGGTGCCCGTCAATGGTGTCGAAAAAGGGCAATGGCACGCCAAACAGGTACTAGATACCGGCTGTTACGGCGTGGTTTGGCCCCACATCAGCACCGTGGAGGAGGCTTACAATGCAGTTGCGGCGTGCCGCTACCCGCGACGTAAGGACAAGCCGTTATATGAACCGAAGGGAATTCGCGGTGACGGGCCAGTTCGGGCTGCTCGATACTGGGGATTGACCCAACAGGAGTATTACGCGAAAGCAGATGTCTGGCCACTGGATCCAGTTGGGGAAATTTTTGTAATTCTGCAAATAGAGGATACAGAGGGAATTGAAAACCTCCCGGACATGTTGAAGAACGTGCCGGGAATAGGAGCAATTCTTATCGGGGAAGGTGACCTTGGTCAGGAACTCGGGTTTCCGCGTCAATATGACCACCCGGAATTATTGGATGCGAAGGCGCAAATCGTAGACACGTGTATGCAACATGACATGGTTGTTGGTCATCCCCACGCGAATTCTGACAATATGCAGGAGCTCATGGACCAGGGATACCGTTTCCTGATGACGGCGCCAGGGCGCACTTATACCGGCCTCGATAAAGCCCTTGAACTCACAGCCCGGATTTAACGGACCAAAAGGATGAAGAATGATGACTTCTGAAAACAAGCCGGCAATGCGCTCCTATGATGCTGCCAGAGACAGTTTCACCAACGGTTCGGACTCACCACGCGCCTTCATGGACCGCTGTATCGCGGATGTCGAGCGCCTTGATGATTCCGTGAAGGCATTTGTAATAACCAATCAGAGGGCGGCACGGGAAGCGGCTGATGCATCGTCGGAACGCTGGCAGGCCGGCGCGCCAATTTCGCGTATTGATGGCATGCCCGTTGGCGTGAAAGATATCATGGAAACCGCAGATATGCCCACCGCGCAGGGGTCTCCACTATTCACCGGGTGGCAAGGCGGTCGCGACTGTGCCGCTGTTGCGGCATTGCGCGACGCTGGTGCGATCATGCTCGGCAAAACCGTCACGACTGAATTCGCTGCCACTCACCCGGGGTCAACCTGCAATCCGTGGGATCTGGAACGTACACCCGGTGGGTCAAGCAGTGGGTCGGCGGCGTCCGTTGCAACCGGGATGGTATCGGCTGCACTGGGATCACAGGTTATTGGGTCCACAATCCGCCCGGCATCCTATTGCGGGGCATTTGGTTACAAGCCGAGCCTGGGTGGTATAAATCGAGGAGGCAGTTTTGACGGCTTCAGCCAGAGCTGTACGGGAATAATTGCGGCAAGCCTTGCCGAGTGTTGGGTGGTGACCCGCGAGATTACCTCTCGGACTGGCGGCGACGCGGGCTATGTCGGGGTCATTGGCCCGATGGAGCCACCAGCCTCCATGGTGCCGGGCAGGGTAGCTCTTTTGCACACTGCTGGTTGGGAAAATCTGAGTGAAAGTGTGAAGGCAGAATTACAGCGTTCCATCGCTGTGATAGAGGAGGCCGGGGTCGATGTGCAGGACAGGGCCTCAAATGCTGTCATAGAGGAAGTAGAAGAAGCAATTGCCGACGCCATGCAACTTTCGATGAGCATTAACGCCTGGGAAGGTCGTTGGCCGCTCGATACATACAACCGTGACATGAATTCATCGCTTCTCAGTGGAACTGCACACGACAGATTGAAACAGGCACAGGCGATGTCGCAGGATGAATTCGCGGAGCTGCTGGCCGAACGAGACAAAATTCGTGCGATATATGCAAAGTTGGGCGAAGAGTTTGATGCCAGCGTGACCCTGTCGGCCCCGGGGGCCGCACCCAAAGGACTGGATTGGACAGGTGATCCGATTTTTACTGTCCCGACGTCACTGGTAGGTATGCCGACGGTTTCGTTGCCAGTTCTGCAGGATGACGGCCTGCCTCTCGGGCTTCAGGTGATGGGTTTTACGAATCGAGATGCCCATCTATTCGGGGTCGCACAGGGCGTCTTGGAAATTCTGTAGGCTGAAACGGCAGCGCCACGGGTAAAGATCATGAAGGCAATGATTTTTAATGAATTTGGGCCGCCGGAGGTCCTTCATTATGAGGACATCGCGGATCCTGTAGCAGGCCCGGATGACGTTGTGATTGAGGTTAAGGCGGTATCCGTAAATCGCGTTCTGGATGTAGCGGTGAGGGCAGGAACAGCTACCCGGCATAGGAAAAATGTGCGTCTTCCCCATGTTCCCGGCGTTGACCCATCAGGAGTTGTTGTGGAAGCCGGCAGAGATGTCACAGGTCTTGCAAAAGGGGATTCCGTATCTGTAACGATGATGATGCCGAACGGTAAACTTTTTGGTATCGCCTGTGATGGCGGGAACGCCGAGTTTGTTAGGGCACCTGCCGCCTGCTGCCTCAAAGTACCTTCCGAAGTCTCAATGGCGGATGCCACGGTAATTGCCCGACACGGGCCTGTCGCACATAATCTGCTTTTCAATTTGGGCAAACTGAAGGCTGGACAGACCGTCCTAATACTCGGTGCTTCCGGCAATCTGGGCTCAATCGGCATTCAGCTTGCAAAGGAAGCGGGTGCGATCGTCATTGCGGCAGCCGGTAGTCCTGACAGGGCACAAATTGGATACGATCTTGGCGCTGATCATTCGATTGACTACAGTGCGGTCAACCTGAACGAAGCAGTAGTTGACATTACCGACGGTATTGGGGTTGATCTTTTTTACGATAATATCGCTAGTCCGGAAATTTGCCCGCTGGGGCTGAAAAGCCTTAAGGAAGAGGGACGAATGGTTACAGCCGGTGCGCACGGCGGGCCAGTGGTTCCCGTTAACTTCGATGTAATCTATCATAACCGAATTACCATAAAGGGTAATCCCCGCAGCAATCCGCGGGATGCCATTCCATGCTTTGAGGCCGCGGCCACGGGCAAACTTAAAACGATCATTGACCGAATCGTGCCACTTTCAGAGGCGCCTGCGATCCACGCGTTAATGGAGGGACCTGAGGGAACAGGGGTGAGAAAAATAATTCTTGACCCAACACTCGGTTAGTTTGAAAAAAATCAGAACCTAATCAGTTCCTGTAACAAACAGACTCTCAATTGGAAGCGCTTCTGGAATATAGTGCTGTTCGACCATGTACTGAATTTCGGCTTCCAACGTGGGACGGTTCCGCGCAACGCCGTAAGGCCACGGGTCGCCATCAAAGATGTCGTCGATTTCATCCACGTCAGCGGGCAGAAATGGTAACATGTATCGTAACGCTCCGGAGAACCTCAGGTGATTGAGCGCGATGGTTTTGGCTCTGCAAAAAGCATTATATAAGGCGGACGCGACCTCCGGGTAGGCGTTGAATACGTCCCGGCGAATTACAACAAAATGCATGATTGGAAAGATTCGGTTGCGCCTGTAATAGTCGGTTTCCAGCTCCCGAAAGTTAGGAAAGAGCCGTTCGATTGCATGGTGTCTGCCAAGACTTGTCGGCAACACCGCCGAAAAAATTGAATCTAACTTCCCGATTTCGAGGAGTTCACTTAACGATTTGTCAGTTTCATTATTCTCGATGTTGGGCTGTTTCAGCAGCGGAGCCACCGTGGGTGCGCCATGGGCGCCGGGGCTGTCTATGGCGCCCTGTACCCAGCGAACTGTCGAGAGATCCACGCCATATTCGTGTTGCAGCATACCCCGGATCCACATTGCCGCGGACATTGTATAGAGCTGGACCCCAACCCGTCGGCCTTCTAGGTCTTTCGGTTTCTGAATGCCTGACTGAGTGTTGATAACGATAAATCCGTGCCGGAACATACGGGAAGCGAACACTGGAATAGCCACAAGGGGACTAGTGCCGGCAGACAATCCCGTGATGAATTCGGTGCCAGACATTTCGCATGCGTCGAATTCCATCCCGCCAGACATTCGGTCAAAAATCTCTCTGGGATTATCAATAACAACAAAATCGAGGTCTATGCCGACAGGCTGCACCTCCCCCGTATAAAGTGGCAGGAAACGATCGTAGAGACCACTCGCGAAACGGATTTTCAGGTTGGCCATTACTGGTATCCTGCCGTCTAGGTTACCGGTTTCATAATGTGCTGCTGGTACCCTGGCCTTTTGCAAAGTGCATCGCACCATCGTCTTACGTGAGTATACTTTTCCCTCTTAATCGGCATGTTGAACCATCTCCATGCCGCTATCCCGAGAGGAATATCGGCAATTGTAAAACAGTCGCCCGCAAGATAGGTCTGGGTGGCAAGCGCATCATTCAGTATCGCAATTTTTTCGGAAAGCACGGTTCGTGCGGTTTCTATCGCTTCCAAATCGCGACCCTCTGGCGCCGTTCGGACCATGCCGCGGAATACTGGAATCATGGCGGGGCTCACTGTTGTCACCTGCCAGTCCATCCAACGCTCTGCCAACGCCCGTACCTGCAGATCGGCTGGGTAAAGTCCACCAGGGTCGTGTTTTGCCGCCAGGTAGCGGACACAGGAATTGGATTCCCAATTGATGAAGTCTTCGTCGACAATGACGGGCACCAGACCGTTGGGGTTCATCTGAAGAAATTCCACTGTTGAATTACCTCCAAATTTACCACCTATGTCCCGGCGCTCAAATTCAAGGTCCAATTCGGCGCAGGTCCACAGCACTTTCATGACGTTCGATGAGGTGTCCCGTCCGAGAACTTTTAGCATTTGGATAATCCAGACCAGGTTACTCTACCAGTATTTAGTAATTGGTCTTCTATGTCGACGGCAGACCGGGACGTGGTTATGTTCGCCCAACGATAGAGGTTTCCAATGTCCTTACCCAACGGATTTAAATCCGAAACGGTTAAGTTGAACAGCTTCAGGATTGAACTGGAACGCGCTGGCAAAGGCTTGCCTGTTTTACTTCTTCACAGCGAAGAAGGATACGAGTTGGCGGGCTCCGGGCGAGCCATCGCAGAAATGCTCGCGCAAACGCACGAGGTATATTTGCCGCGAATCCCCGGATTTGGAAAATCAAGTCTGCCGGACAGTATTCGTTCGATCGATGATATTTCATATCTCTGGCTTGATCTTCTTGACCGTTTAGACCTTGAAAACGTTAATGTGGTGGGCTTCTCGGTAGGGGCCTGGCTGGCGTTGGAAATTGCGACCAAGTCCTGTGTACGTCTGAAAAGTCTTGTGCTTTGCGGTGCGGTGGGCGTGAAATTTGGCGGGGCTTACGATCGTGATATTGAGGATATATATTTTCATAGCCCGGCAGCGGTGCGTGCCATGCGGTTCCATAATGTCGCGGCTGACCCGCATTTCGATCTGACCAATCTGTCCAGGCGAAACGCCTTGGTACATGCCCGGCAACGAGAGACAATCGCCAAATTCTGCTGGGACCCCTATTTCCATTCCCCATCCCTCCGCCACCGGTTGGGTAGAGTAAAGGTCCCGTCCCTCGTCGTGCACGGTACAAAAGACCGAATTACGAAAACGAAATACGGGCGCGCGTTGGCCCGAACATTACCCGATGCCCAATATATCGGCATTCCCCAAACCGGACATTTTCCCCATATAGAGTGTCCAGAAGCATTTGTGGTCGCCATCGACAAATTTTGGTCTGGCACCTCGGACTTGAATTGATGGAGTTTTATCACTTTACCGAATTCGCATGGCCCCATCTTCCGCCGGACGACGAGTTTACGTCCATGCGGCTTAACCTACCGAGTAGGGTTTACGATCCCAAAATCGGTGCCGATCTCTACAATATGTGTCTGGACCAATATGTGCTGGCAGATGAACTTGGCCTCAACTGCATGGTGAATGAACATCATCAGACTGCCACCTGTCTTAACTCTTCCGGGGTTGTTCCTTTATCAATTCTGGCACGGGAAACAAAAAACGCCAGAATTCTGATGCTGGGCAATCCAGCTGCAAACCTTGCCGATCCAATCCGTTGCGCCGAGGAAATGGCGATGATCGACAATATTTCCTATGGGCGGCTGGATTGCGGATTTGTCCGCGGAGTACCCTATGAGCTATTTGCATCGAACCGGAACCCAACGGAAACCAGTGAACGTCTTTGGGAATCAATCGACCTAATCCAAAAATCATGGGTCACCCAGGACGGGCCATTCAATTATGAGGGCAAATGGATACACAAACGACAGGTGAATGTCTGGCCACGTCCATACCAGCAGCCGCATCCCCCTGTTTGGACTACGGGAGGAAGTGACCTTTCACATGCCTGCCGGACAGTGGGGCGCGGTTTTACATTTACAATGTTTCTCACACCGGTAGAAAAGCTGGCGGCGATGTTCAAGGGTGTGCGCCGCTGGTGCCGGGATCAGGGGTTACAGCGTCCTGCTGATAATCAATTTGCTTTCATGCCGCTGGTCGCGGTGGGTGAGACCGAAAAAGAAGCCCGTGAGGTAATTGAAAGGGTGTTCTGGTATGTCACTAACAACAAGGCGGAGCCACAACATAGGGCGCCGCCGGGGTATGTCGATACTTCATTGTACGCTGATTTTCTTTCTGGCCGGTTTTCTGGCGGCCGTACTGACGCGATTCGCAAACAGGGGATGGAATATTTCCGGAGTAACCATGTGGCAATCTATGGAACCCCCCGGAGCGTAATTAGCCAAATAAGGGCTCTCCACAAAAAGGTGGGTGGATTTGGACATCTTATCGGGATGATGCATTCGGGCGACATGGAGTTTGATATGACGGCTAAAAGCATGACACTTTTTGCTGAGAAAGTGGCCCCGGAATTGGCAGATCTTGGAAACAAGAGGCAGGATTTCGGCCCACTATTAAGGCGCAAACCAAGGCGGCCTTAAATTTTTCAACATTAGATGATTAGGGCGTTTAAACCGGTTAAAATCGCGCCTGCGATGACGGATGTGAGAAAAACATATGCTATGTTTGCTCGTGTGATGAGATCGGTAGGAGGTATTCGGAACATTGCCGCACCTGTCGCAATGCTCAAGCTTCCGATCGAGATTACGCTGCAGAGCCCCCAGCCCACCAGTAGTGACTGCATCAGAACCAGATCACTAAGACCGGTCGGAACACTCGTGAAGATTACCAACAGGAAAGTTCCTGTGACGATCGCATGAACCCCAAAAAGGCCTGCGATGTTCATCGTGAGGATGACGATGAAAATTACCACCACGGCTGAAAGGGCGATTGTATTGAACCAGGCAAGAAGGCCCATGTGTGGGAGAGCAGCCTCAAATACGGCGCCAAGGGTGGTAGAGCAGGTTAGAATAGAGGTTTCGGGACCGATACGCCCAATACCGCCCGTCGTCTGTCGACATACTTCCGGTACGCTGGCAGCCCGAACCTGTAACGCCGCTAAAAGGCAGGGTATGGGTAAAGACAGGATAAGCGCCTGTAGTGTAGACAGACCGGTTACAGCGACGGTTCCAACAACCACCAATGCTGAAACAAAAATGGGAAAAGCGATGGGGACGAGTGATCTGAGCGCGCGCCTTAAAGTCCCCAGACCGGGATTCCGGTCAAATACAAGGATTGACGTGACGATCCCCAAAATGGAAAGGACCATGCCCAATGCCATTATCTGCCATAATGGAACCAGTGGCAGGTACTGGCTAGCCACCGCCATGCCCACAACAAACGGCGACCAGAAAGGCACGGTGGCCATGCCCCGTATCGCCACGGTGAACACTTCACGTCGCTCTTTGACGGGGGCGTCGCGGCCCAGGATTGGGGCCAGAATTGCGAATACACCAACCTGTAGAATGGCGCCAATAAGGTGTGTGCCGATTACGATCCCGCTGTCCCGTTTCAATGGGTCGAGCTCGCCGAACATTTGCCGGGCGTTAACGATCTCCGGTCGTTGTTCGGCCGTGGCCCGCAGAAGCACGATCGTTGACAGAAAAGCGGGGAAGATTGCAGCTTTTGTAATCCCAGGAACGACGGCCGACCACTGTCCATAAAACCACGCAAGTGCGACTGTCACCAAAGCGAGGGCGGTACATAGGATCTGTGTATGCCATGCAACACGTGTGATTGCCCCTATTACAAAACAGACCAGCAGTCCCGCCATGACCGATGACAGATCGGGGAGTGGAAACATGATCTGGATTATTGCAAGCACCCAAAGGGCGCCAGCGATTAGGCTCAAGATTCCGGGCACTTGTTTATATTTCCATCGACACGTGGGCAGGTTGATTTATTGGGTCATCCCTTCGACATTCCATGTTATTCTCACGTGGTTGTTCGCCGCAGGTCGCGACGTGCGGTCAGGTCGAAGCGCCGTCCGCGGTGCAATGTGCATCGATTGTCCCACATCACCTTGTCACCCGAACGCCATTTGTGAGTATAGACGAATTGGCGTTGCGTCAGGTGTTCAAGTAATTCGGCCACTATCATACGTTACTCTGGGATACTCATACCTGAAATCCGGCTGATTTGTATTGACGCAAATACAAGTTTTCTTTGCGAACCGGGGTGTGTGCGTATCAGTGGCCAACTCGCCGGTGGCAGCGCATTCGAATGCAGCGCATGGTGCTCGCCCGATTTTCCTGTGATTACACTGTGCAGATCATGGGGAAGTAAATCGTGTCCTGCTCGCAAATCCGCATATTCCGTATTGCCTCCTGTATCGGGTACAGTGGCTGCACAGAGTATAGAATATTTCGCGACCGTTGGCAGAAATAAAAAATCCGTATGCCAGAGCTGGTTAACCAATGATGAAGTCACCGCACGATGATCCGGTGGCATGACTTTTCCATCAGACCCAACATTGCCGATGTCGACGAAACCATCTTGATTAAACCGATTGGGTTTTTTGGTAACGTTGAGCAGGCCCATGTCGAGCGGGCCGAACCAGCGAGTAAATACCATGTGCTGATCGTCGGTAAGCCGCTGATCGCGCCACACAAGGACACCGTATGCATCCATCAATTTTTCGATTTTATTTGATAGGACACCGTCAATTGATCTGCGCAGGTCCACTCCCGACACTTCTGCGGCAAAATCTCCGGAGAGCGGGACAGCGTGCAAGGACATGGGATTTCCATACGGACTAGAATTTTACTATCCTAGCCCGCATCCTTATCGGAATGACAGCGGAGACACAGAGGTGGCTAACAAAGACTTACGCGATTGGATTGCCGAGCTGGAGGTCAATAGCCAGTTACAGCATGTGAGCGGCGCGGATCATCATGAGGAAATCGGCGCAATCGTTGATATTCACATGCACAAGATGACCAACCCAGCCGTAATGTTTGATGAAATACCGGGCTTTTCCAAGGGCAACCGGGTTTTGGCAAATATCCTGACCTCCGTTCCGCGGATCAACCTAGCGCTTGGCAAGCCGGTTGAAACCACCGAGATCGAACTGGTTAACCATTGGCGGGATTACATGAAGGAACAACCGGTGCATTCACCCGTTGAGGTCAATGGCGGCCCGCTAATTGAAAATGTTTTTGAAGGTAAAGACATCGATATTACCGCTATCCCAGCACCTAAATGGCATGAACTGGACGGGGGCTACTTTATCGGAACCGCCTGCATGGTGGTGATGAAGGACCCGGATTCCGGGTGGATCAATTACGGAGCCTACCGGGTCCAGTCACATGAACCCACAACGGCGTCAGTAATGGTTTCAAAGGGCAAGCACGGCGACATTCTAATGCGCAAGTATTTTGATCGTGGTGAGCCTTGTCCGGTTGCCGTAGTTGCTGGCATGCATCCGGCTCTTTTCATGGTTGCCGGGCTCGAAATGCCTTATGGAAAAAACGAGTATGACTGTGCGGGTGGGTTGATTGGCGAGGGCGTAGAGGTGATCAATATGCCGAAGACGGGTTTGCCGGTACCCGCCAATGCCGAAATCGCATTTGAGGGTTTTATCCACCCTGAAGATCTGGTGAATGAAGGGCCTTTCGGCGAATGGCCTGGCTATTATGCTGGCGACATGAACCCTGAACCGGCGATCCGGATTGAAACCTTCATGCATCGAGATAACCCCATACTTCTTGGCGCCATTCCTGCGGTGCCTCCAAACGATGACACATTCTATCGTGGCACCTATCGCTGCGGCGCTGTCTGGAACCAGCTTGAGGCCGCCGGCATACCGGAGGTTAGAGGGGTTTGGGCGCATGAAGCGGGCGGCAGCCGTATGTGGCTGACTGTTTCAATCAAGACCATGTATGGCGGTCATTCAAAACAGGCAGGGTTGATTGCCTCCCAGTGCCATGCAGGCGCTTACGCCAACCGTTGGGTGGTCGTGGTCGACGAGGATATTGATCCGTCCAATATGAATGATGTTATCTGGGCGATGTGCACGCGTTGCGATCCGAAAGACGGATTGGATGTATTGAATGGCTGTTGGAGTACGCACCTAGACCCGATGAGCTATAGTCATGAAGACAGGCGTAATTCCCGCGTTGTCGTCGACGCTTGCATTCCATTTCGGGACAAGGATACGTTTCCTGCAGTTGCGCGCAGCAGCAAAGAACTGGATGACCGTGTTCGAGCGAAATTCGCCGACATCCTTCCTGAGGGCTCATAACCGCAACTGCCGGTTTATCAGACGACGACACTGATGGAGATTGTTGTGCTATTCCGCCGCCGCTGCTTTCCCAGTATCTAAAAGGGATGCGACATAAAATTGGCGGCGCCTCCAGTTATCGTAAAATTCCTTGAGGAACTCGGGAGCAACTGCGCCGGTTATAATTTCACTGGACAACAATGTGTCCGCCCAGGCTTTAACCAAGGGGAAATTATCCAGAAGCCCGGTATTAAGTACCCCGTCCGCTATGATAAATCTCTGAAGGAAGGGGGCATAAGCGGCATCAACGAGCGATAGGGTGGGCCCATTGAAATAAGGACCCTCCTGCCGTTTGCCGCCGAGTGCTCCTTCCAGGCGTTCTACCGATTTTGGCGCTCGCGCAAGTCCTGCTTCCATTTCGTCACGTGTTTTGGTGTAGTAAATTCCGTTAAGAGCACCTGCAAAGGTTGGTACGAAATCCGTCCAGGCTCGGTTGCGTGCACGTTCAACCGGGTCTTCTGGATGCAGTCTGGGAGGTACGGTTTCGTCCAGAAATTCCGCGATGGCATTGGATTCAAACAAAACCTCGTCGTCAACCTTAAGAACAGGGACTTTTCCGTGCGGTGATATTTCCAAAAACCAGTCAGGTTTTTCCCGAAGATTAATAAAGGTGACCTCGAACTCGACGTCTTTCGCACGCATAGCGATCACGGCGCGCTGGACCCAAGGTCACGTAAATGAGCTGATCAGGTGATACTTAACAGTCATGTCTTCTCCTTAACGATGCCGAAACTTGAACCATAACGCAGTTTGTTGATCAAATCGACACAGCTGGTGGCAGGTCCTCCTCAAGTATGGAAATGTTGAGTGTATACGAAATTTCTCCCTCTTCGTCGTCCCGGTACAAGACCCCAATAAATTCGTCACCCAGATACACTTCGATCGGCGCACCAGGTTTCCCTGGTTGCTGAATCCTTATGCGGTTGTTGGAAAATGACGTCCGCAAGTATTCCTGAACCCTGGTAATTTCGTTTAGCGTCATTTTACCTCCTTTGACCGTCCGGTGATTATGTTCAGCTCTTGGAACAGTGGCTACTGCGAACAGGGGATGTTTTCAAGTCGGTGTTGCAGATTTTGTTGATCATCGTTTTGAAAGGCGGTAGCCTGTAATGAATGTTTCTGATTCCTGACAGGAGTGGATAATGACACGGAAAGCCAATCAACCTTTCGTAAGAAACGCTTGGTATATAGCAGCGTGGTCGGAGGAGATCGAAGCCGGGCTTCTCGCGCGGACGATTATGGATCAACCAATAGTCATTTATCGCGATGCCAAGGGAGACGTGGGAGCTCTGGAGGACAGGTGCTGCCATAGAGGTGCTCCTCTCACGCACGGTCACATTATCGATCAGGGACTACAGTGTGGTTATCACGGATTGACCTTCGACACCAAGGGTGATTGCGTGATGGTCCCGGGCCAGAAGAACATTCCTCCTCAAGCACAGGTCCGCCATTTTCCTCTTGTTGAGCGGAACCAGATTCTGTGGATCTGGATGGGTGACCCGGCACTGGCCGACGAAAGCCAGATTGTCGATTACCCCTACCACGATGATTCCGTCAAATGGCCACATCGCAAGGCCATGTTTCAGATCAATTCAAATTACATGTTGATGATAGATAACCTGATGGACCTGACCCACCTTGGTTATGTTCATGGCAGCACTATCGGTGGCGACCCCAACCAGCACGTTGCCGCGGATATGGAAACCCGGCAAACGGAGAACGGCGCTTATTTCATTCGCTGGATGATGGATCACGAGCCTCCTCCAACTTACAAGAAAGGCGGCCAGTTTGAAGGCAAGGTAGATAGATGGCAGGAATTTGAATATGTTGGACCTAGCATTGTATTGCAGTGGTCTGGTGCGCTGAAGGCTGGCGATGGTGCTCGCGAAGATCGTACCAAAGAGGGTTTCCATTTGCGCCTACTGCACGCCGCAACACCTGAGACCGAGACGACTTTCCACTACTTCTGGTCGTCCGCTAATGGGTATCGGCAATCTGATCCTGCCGCGACACAGGAAATGTATGACGAGATCTATCCGACATTCATTGAGGACAAAGTGATCATGGAGGCTCAGCAAGAGCGCATCAACCTTAATCCGGATCGGGATCTTGTAGAAATTCATGCCGATAGTGCTCTATCACTGGCGCGGCTCTCGCTTGACAACCTGATAGCTGACGATCAGTCGCATATGGCACAGGCTGCGGAATAGACAGGTTAGAACAACCTAATGAAAGCGGCGGGTGTTATCCGCCGCTTTTTTCTGCCCTGCACAGCGGGTTGGACCTTTTTTTAATTTCCGGTCGCTTGTTGGCTCTACCAACTGGCAACGTGGTTCGTCATACCTGATCAGTCCCTCTGGAAACACCATTCATTGAATTCGCAAAACAGTCTTACGCTCCGCCGACCCGATGACTGGCACCTTCATCTGCGTGATGGAATGATGCTACGCAGTGTCCTGCCATTTACGACAAGAGTGTTTGGTCGGGCGGTTGTAATGCCCAACCTGAACCCGCCAGTAATTCTTACTGCTGATGCCATAGCTTATCGTGAGTGTATCACCAGTGTTATACCCGAGGGGTGTGGGTTTATCCCCCTGATGACGGCCTATCTTACGGACCACACAGATCCGGAAGATTTGCAGTTCGGCTTTGAGACAGGGGTTTTTACCGCTGCAAAACTTTATCCAGCGGGTGCAACGACGAATTCGGAAAACGGCGTAACCGACATATCAAAAATTTCTGCGGTACTTTCTTCGATGGCTGCTATGGGCATGCCGTTACTTGTTCACGGGGAGGTCACTGACCCGGCGATCGATATTTTTGATCGCGAAACGGTATTTATCGAAAGAGTTATTAAACCTGTATTGGAAACTTTTCCCGATCTTCGCATAGTTTTTGAGCACATCACTACTTCGGAGGCAGTAGCGTTCGTGCGCATAGCGGGGCCTAGCGTGGGTGCAACAATAACCCCTCACCATCTTGTGATTAACCGGAATGCTATGTTTGCGGGGGGACTCCGACCTCACATGTACTGTTTGCCAATCGCAAAGCGGGAGCAGCATCGTCTGGCGCTGAGAGACGCGGCTACATCTGGTGAGGCATCATTTTTCCTCGGCACTGATTCCGCCCCGCATCCGGTCCTTGAGAAGGAATCAGACTGCGGTTGTGCCGGGATATTTAATGCACCAAATGCAATCGAAACGTATGCCCAGGTATTTGAAGAAGAGAATTCCCTTCATCAGTTTGAGTCATTTGCATCCCTTAACGGACCTTGGTTTTATGGTCTTGCGCCAAATGAAGACACTGTAACCCTCATCCGTGGGGAGCGTGTGGTTGATCTCCCGGTGCAGGTCGGGTGTGTGGAGGTAATGCCCTTTAATTCGGAACAAACGTTGCACTGGAAAATGCGAACTGGCTAGATACATTTGTGCGGGTATCGTAAACCTGTTTTTTTGAAAGCTGTGGAACAAAATAGCGGGGTTGGGGCATGTCAAATCTTACACATTGGATAAACGGGAAAAACATCAACGGCACCAGCACCCGATTTGCCGAGGTATACAATCCCGCGACGGGAGAGGTTCAGTCCCATGTTCCGCTAGCGTCAGATGCTGAAATTGCTTCCGCGGTTGAGGCAGCAAAAGCGGCATTCCCGGAATGGGCGGCAACGCCGGCCCTGACCCGCGCGCGCATAATGTTTAAATACAAGGCGCTGATAGAGGAACACGCTGAAGAACTCGCTGCAATCATCACCTCGGAACATGGTAAAGTGCTTTCCGACGCCCACGGGTCTCTCATCCGCGGCCTTGAAGTGGTGGAATTTGCTTGCGGTGTACCCCAGCTTCTCAAGGGCGAATTTACAGAGCAGGTGGGGCGTGGAATTGATGCCTGGACGGTTCGACAGCCAGTTGGCATTTGCGCAGGTATTACGCCATTCAACTTTCCTGCCATGGTGCCGATGTGGATGTATCCCATGGCGATCGCCTGTGGCAATACATTTATTCTCAAACCGTCAGAGAAAGACCCATCCTGTGCGTTGCGTCTCGCCGAACTGGCGAAAGAGGCGGGGTTGCCGGACGGAGTACTGAACGTGGTAAATGGAGATAAAGTCGCCGTAGACGCAATTTTATCACATCCCGATATTTCAGCAGTAAGCTTCGTTGGTTCCACGCCCATCGCTCGCTACATCTATACCACCGGCGCTGCGAACGGGAAACGGGTTCAGGCTCTTGGCGGCGCGAAAAACCATATGGTCGTCATGCCGGACGCTGATATGGATCAGGCAGTGGATGCGCTTATGGGGGCGGCATATGGCTCGGCAGGAGAACGATGCATGGCCATCTCCGTCGCAGTTGCGGTTGGTGATGCTGGGGATCGCTTGATCAACCTCCTGAAACCCAAGGTTGAATCGCTCAGGATTGGCCCTGGATCGGACAACGATATGGATATGGGCCCACTCGTAACCGGCGAGCACCTGAATAAGGTAAAGGGTTATGTTGATATCGGCGTTGACGAGGGCGCTGATCTGCTTGTCGATGGTCGTGATTATTCGTTACAGGGATATGAAGACGGATTTTTTATGGGCGGATGCCTGTTTGATCATGTTTCCACGGACATGCGCATTTACCGGGAAGAAATATTTGGTCCGGTTCTATCCGTTGTTCGGGTCCCTGGTTTTGATAACGCCGTAAAGGTCATCAATGAACATGAATTTGGCAATGGTGTTTCCATATTTACGCGGGACGGAGATGCCGCCCGTGAGTTTTCAAACAAGATCCAGGTCGGAATGGTGGGTATCAATGTTCCAATTCCTGTTCCAATGGCTTTTCATTCATTCGGTGGTTGGAAGGCCTCATTGTTCGGCGATATACACATGCATGGTCCTGAGGGCGTTCGGTTCTATACCCGACAAAAGGCAATAACGTCGCGCTGGCCAACCGGACTTCGGTCCGGCGCAGAATTTACGATGCCAACGATGAAATAGCGCTGCAAAACTTTCCAAAGGGTTTCAGTGGCGACGCCCTTCCAGCCATTTTCCAATCCGCAGAACACGGTCGTCGTCCCCCTTGCGACCAACCAGTTGGATGCCTACCGGAAGCCCATTTGGACCTGTTGTCCATGGGAGGGTCAGGCACGGCACCTGCAGAAGCGTCCACACAATCTGAAATATGGGGTTTCCGGTTGCCCAGCCTGAAGGTGCTTCCCCAGGGGCACTTGGTGTTAGCAAGACGTCAAATTCTGCGGTGACGCTGGCAAATTCCATCATACACCTGTCCGCATGCGCCGACGCCTCGGTCAGACTGGCCGTGGATGTCGCGGCACCGTCGTCAAGCATAGTGCGAAGCTGTTCACTAATCTGGTTGCCGTGTTTCCGATGAATATCTTCCATGCTACGCGCAAGGCCGGCACACAGGACTGTGGTATGGGTTTGAGCGAGATTGCTAAAATGATCAGGCAGGACACATTCGCTTGTCTCCGCCCCCAGCTTGGCCAGGCTCTCTGCTGCATCTTCCACAGCTGCCATCGATTCGGGGCCAGCTTCGTTCCAGTGATATGTCCGGCAGATACCAATCCGCGGAGGACGTCCAATTCCGTCTGGGAGGGGTGCGCCATCTTCTGATCCTTTGACGATGCCATAAAACGCCGCGAGGTCGTCAACCGATCGCGCCATATAGCCAAGCGTGTCCAGCCGCGGAACAAGCTCGAAGATACCCACCAGATTGACTGTGCCGTGAGTTGGCTTGAAAGCGTGGGCGCCGCAGAAGGCAGCCGGACGTATGAGAGAACCCGCCGTCTGGTTTCCAAAAGCAATCGGAACCATGTGACCCCCGACTGCGGCGGCCGATCCACTGGATGAGCCGCCTGGTGTGCGCTCGGTGTCATGAGGGTTTCGGGTTTTACCCCATTGATAGGTCGCGAATTCCGTGCTGACGGTTTTGCCCATCAGAACCGCCCCGGAGGATCGCATCGTGGCGACGCACGCCGCATCGGCTGCGGGTTGATTGTCCCTGAAGATTTCAGAACCGTGTTCGGTTGGAAGTTCGCCTGTCTCGATTACGTCTTTAACACCAAAAGGTACACCGTGCATCGGTCCGGCTGTCGGGGTCTCGTCAGCGCGACGGGCTTCGGCAAGCGCGTATTCGGGGTCGAGATAATGCCAGGCGCCGACCTCATCTTCCCGGCTGGATATGTAGTTGAGACAGTCCTGTACCAATTCCACCGACGATATTTCCCTTGCCGATATCATGGCTGCCGCTTCCAGTGCTGTGAGTTGATGCAGTTCACCAGTCATACCGCGTTCCTCCCTCGCTGAGATAATGATCGTAGCATCTCGTCGCACAGAACCCTACAGTGCGGTTCTGCAGATGGGAGAAAGTTCATGAATGCGATTGTTCTTCATGTTGAGCTGACCGTTCTGGCTGAACACCGACAGGCCTATCTCGATCGGGTGCTTAAACACCGGAGAAATGTCAGGGATAAGGAACCCGCCTGTCGGCAATTTGATATATCTGTTGATGGCGAAAACCCCAATCTGGTGCGGCTTTATGAGGTATATGATGACGGCGCTGCGGTCGATCATCACATGCAGACCCCCTATATGATCGCCTATCGTGAAGAAACGGCGCCAATGATTGCGCATAGAAAACTTTCGCGGGCTGTTAGAGCGCACGACTGAGCGGGATCTGGTTCTGTTGATTCCATACGGCTGGGTATGTATTTATCCCCGTGGTTATCCCCGGGAAAAAGTGTTCAGCTGTGGGTAACACGAATAAAATGATTGAGTGTTCTTCGGGTGTGTCGCATTATTCATCTGTCAGCGCGATGGAACTCGCATTGATGGGTGGGTGGCCCACCAGAGGTGAACGAGCCGGTTCTGAGGCGCTTGAGTTCATCAGGAAGGGGTCAGG
>JAYZQT010000024.1:0-5943 GCA_036136335.1 Pseudomonadota bacterium | reverse complement strand
CTGCCAGAAACCAAACAACTCTCTGTCTTTTAATAATTCTCTTTGTTTTTCATCGGATTGCTGAACAAAGTGCTCCCAGAATTGAAGTATTGTAGTGAAACCAAACTCCTGAGCTTCAGTTGCGCAAGCACGTTTATCAATCCCAAAATGCCGCACCGCATCCGACGGACATGAGTACAGACAGCGGCTGCAAGACTCTCCGATGCAAACTTGTTCCGTAATCCTCTCATCCGCCTTGATTGAAGCTTCTGTTAAAATGCCAGTCAGGTAAATTCGCGGTCCGTACTCCGGCGATAAAATATTGACCTCGAGCCCAAACGTTCCCAGCCCCGCCTCAATTCCCAAATGGCGGGTACTTAACCTGCCATAACTCGCATTTTTGTATGACCAATCGGTTTCCTGCGCAGCGGTTACGAATGATGGGTGCCCTTCGTCTTCTAGCCAACGTGTTAATTTATACGCCGATCTATCCATGCTTCTGAGGACGAGCATATCGATATATTGAACTGGAATATTCGATTTTGCCCTGAAAGCGCCGACGGGTATTCGTTTCGCCACGACGATCACGCTTTTAGTGAAGGGTGAAATCCGCTCCGGCGTCTGCGGCCATTTGGGGTCTGGCGGGAATTGGTTCAATGTGTCGGCGCTGACGATGCCGACAAGGTCCGCTCCCAGCGCCTTTGCCTTTTTCTTTACGATATTTGCATCAAGATCGTATGTCATTGCCGTACAAACCTGTCACAGGGCGAAAAAGACAACAAATCATTTTTCTGAGGTGTAAAAGGTATAATAAACAAATAGTCTGTGACTCGATAAAGGAGAACCGTTTCTCTCTTGAACATTTCTTTTTTTGTCTTAGTGAAAAGTTTTCCAGCGTAGACCGACAGGCCAACCCCCAAGATAACCCCATTATAACGGCCTCCAATAAAGATGTCTCGGATACTGCCGATCAGCTTGTATGATGAGAGTACCGCCGTAACTCATTGCATATTCGTATTTCATAATCGGAAAAAATACGTTTCTTGCCCTCCTTCATTGCCTCGCGATGACGGGGGTCGCGGGTCCATCGAGCGAGCGCCTCTTCATCATCCCAGAATGAGACCGTGCTGGTGCGCCCGTCACCGGAAACATGCGAGTAACTTTCCTTTCCCTTAAAACCAGGAATGTCGTCGACTAGGGGGAGAAGGGTTTGGAGCCATTTCTGTTGCTCCTCCTCCATTCCAGAGTGGGTTTGAAATTCGATCAGGCAAATAATCATTTTGTTTCCTGAGAAGTTAAACGGACCATTGTCGGGAACCGACAGGCAGCGTATTAAACTCTCTTTGCCACTGCCAGACCCTGATGACTAAAAAACAATCCTCCGATATGTCCCTGAAAGGGACGTTATCACCGCTCGCAAGTGTAGAAAGAGCAGCGTATGAGCTGCGCAGTGGCCGGCCCGTTTTGATTATAGATGGGACGGAAGAGGTAGCACTAGTCCTTGCTACTGAGATGCTTACCGAAGCGCAATTAAATAATCTTACCGACGTAAGTAGCGGTAAACTCCCGTACGTTGTACTTACACATCATCGAGCGGATACCCTAAAAATTAGGTTGTATACACCGGATGTCGTTCGTATTCCGTACCCGGATTGGCTCTCCGCCGATGAGGTCCGTCAACTCGCTGACCCTCAGTATGACCTAGTCGCTCCCTTGCGTGGTCCCTTCGCGGCGGAAAGGGACGAAGTTCCAGTGTCTGTAGCGTCTTCGGTGAAGCTTGCGAAGGTAGGACGTATCCTGCCGTCGACGGTTGCAGTATCTTTGCCGGCACTTTCCGTCGGCACGCAGCCCGGAATTGTTTCAGTGAGCGCTGACGATATCACAGGCTATGATACTCGCGCGGCATTGGGCCTCAAGCGTGTGACAGCAGCCAATGTACCTCTAATTGGCGCTGAAAATGCAAGAATTGTTGCATTTCGGCCGGAGGATGGCGGAACGGAGCATCTTGCGATCGTAGTCGGCAATCTTGAAACCGCGGCACCGGTCCTCGTTAGACTGCATTCAGAATGCTTTACAGGCGACGTACTCGGGTCACTGAAATGTGATTGCGGTGATCAGCTTCGCGGAGCTATTACTCAAATTGGTAAGGAAGGCGCTGGGGTTCTTTTGTATTTGGCCCAAGAAGGACGGGGTATAGGCCTGATCAACAAATTACGAGCTTACGCCCTTCAAGATCAGGGTTTTGACACCGTAGATGCCAATCAGCGCCTTGGTTTTGCTGATGATGAACGTATTTTTCTGGCGGCGGCGGAAATGTTACGCCAACTTAATATTTCCGATGTGCGGCTTTTGACCAACAATCCCCGAAAGGTCCAACAGCTTGAAGAATATGGGATCCGAGTATCGGAGCGAGTTGGACACTCGTTTCAATCCAATCAATACAATGAACGCTATCTTGCCGTGAAGGCGGAGAAGAGCGGTCATCTATTGTAGCTTTCTGCCGTATGGCCAGTTTTAAGTTGTGTTCATTTGGGTTTTCTTTTGCAAATGAACCACTAACGAGACACGCAAAGAAGTAGAAAACGCTTCCGTTAGAATAGGTTTCACCTCGAGATATGATTTCTACGAATTAAGTGATGAGCAGATTGAACTTCGCTTGTACTTAAGCTATCCCCGCGATGCCCTCTCTTTTGTGTTAGATCAGGTATAAATCGCGCCATGTGTCTGGCCGATACCCTAACACTTAAATCTATTATCCGAAGGTCGATATGATCGGTTTGAATAGCGAGTTGCGTCAACAATTACCGATTTATGGCGCCGGCGTCTTTTCAAACAGTAATGTAACGATTTCATCGATAATTGTACCCCTGTGGGCGGTGTATCTGGAAATGTCACCCGGCATAATTGGTGTTTTACTCGGCATCAGGCACTTGCCTGGCCTTTTATTCGCCATTCATGGCGGTGTTTTGCTGGATCGCTTAGGGGCTCGACCGGTGATGATTACTTTTGCCGCGATAGCTGTAGTGGTTCCACTGCTCTTCCCAATCATGCCTTGGGTATGGGCAATGATGGTCCTTCAGATGGTTTGGGGGTTTTCCACCACGATGACGTGGATGGGGGCTCAGACAAGTGTATCGCAGCTCATGCGCGGCAGCACGAAGCATGCCGGACGTCTATCCGTCTCCGTTCGTTTGGGTATGTTGGTGGGGCCGCCGCTAGCGGGTTGGGGGTGGGATGCCTGGGGACCGTGGGGTGGCTTCACCGCGATATCGGTCTGGGCGCTGGGGCTGTTAATATCCTGTCTGACGATGCCTGGAATTGACGTTGGAAATTCGCAGCCCATCCGACATTTCAGGCTCAGTGATTTGATACCTCGCCGGGCAGATTATGTTTCGGCGTTGCGGATGATGACAATTCCCGCCATCGCTATATGCGTCTACTTAAGCGCTGTTCGGATCGCCAGCTACGGCGTTCAAGAGTCGTTTTATATTGTTTACCTCAAGGAAATAGGGATGACCGGCGAAAATATCGGGCTCTTGGCCGGCACTGGACACTCACTTCTTGGTGCCGTCGGCGCCCTGATGTTAACCCTCGGTCCGCGCATCAAATCTATTAGGCGGCAGCTGTATTTGTTCCTGATCACACTGTCCGTTGCCGTCGTCCTAATATCCGTGACCCCCCTTCTTCGAGATTTCTGGCCGCTTTTTGCCGCAATAGCTCTGCGGGGCTTGATGCTCGGTTTCAACCAGCCACTTATGATTTCTGTTATGGCCGCGGCAACGCCGCCGGAAACCCAAGGACAGACAGTTGGGCTACGAACAACCGCGAACCGGGCAGCCTCAACAATCATTCCCGTCGCGATGGGGCTCATGATTGAGGCAATAGGGCTCCACACAAGTTTCTATCTGATGGGATTTCTTATGATGGCTGCGTGTCTCGCGATTTGGCTTCTAATGCTTCGGTCAATCAAGTCGGGGGAAATACCTGACTGAGTATCACTCGACACGCCCCGGGCCGCCGGATACGTTTTCATGAGGGAAGTTAATTCTAGAGGGATAAGTCTTCATGGCAGGCGAAAATTTTTATCCGGGTGAACCACTCTCTGAAGACGAGATCCGGGTGACCCTTTTGGGAACAGGAACACCCTTTCCCCGCAGGGGGCAGGCCTGTTCTTCCATATTCGTTGAAGCAGGCGACGACAAATTCCTTATAGATTGCGGGCCAGGCGCCCCCCAAAACTTCACATCACTTGAAATACCTTTTACCGCCGTTGAGAAGGTATTCGTGACGCATCATCATGTCGATCATATTGGTGGTCTGGATCATTTCTGGATTGGCGGCTGGACGTACGGCCGGCAGAACCCGTTACAAGTGTGGGGACCCCCGGGCACAGCAAAAATTGTCGAGAATCTGCGTGGGATCTATGAGTGGGATATAGAAACTCGGCTGGATGCATTGCCCCCCGGAGGGCATGAGATTGTCTGCGATGAATTCGGCCAAGACGGCACAATTTACGATAAATACGATGAAGGCGGCGTACGCATCACCGCTTTTAAGGTACTTCACTGCGAGCCCCAAAACACCTTTGCGATGAAGGTTGAATACAGAAATCGAACGTTTGTATTTTCGGCGGACACCAAAAAATGTGATGCCATGCTTCTCCATGCTGCCGGCTGCGACCTGCTCGTGCATGAGGCTTTTCCCCCTGCCGAACTCTATGCCGAGAAATCCAACAGGCCACTGGATATCGCGAAAAAGATTTCTGAGGTTTATCATACGTCCCCGCGTGAGGCGGGCGAAGTTTTCGCGGAGACAAAACCTAGGATGAGTGTGATCTATCACATGTACAATAACGACGATGTCATCGCGCCGGCGCTCGATCAAATCCGAGAGAATTATAATGGTCCGGTCGAAATCGGCTACGACCTCATGGTGATTAACGTTGGGGAAGATATTCGCGTCCGGCCCGCGGTTGTTTCAGACAAGCCCTGGCCAATCGGCAAGACCGCGTAGGCTTAATCCCAGAGAATATCTGTCGCGCGCCTCGCGCCTTCGGCCATTGCGGCGAACTTAGCCCAGACAATCTCGGGTTCCACAGCCGCCTGACCGACCCAAGTTCCGTAACCGCAGTCTGTGCCCGCTATCACTCTTTCTCGCCCGACGCGGTTAGCGATGCGCACAATACGTTCTGCAATCAGATCGGGGTGTTCTATAAAATTAGATTTTGACTCTATGACACCCGGGATCAATACCACGTCTTCTGGAGGCTTTACATCGTCGAACACGTTGTATTCATGGGCGTGGCGGGGATTGGCGGCCTCGAAGGAAATACCGCCTGCATTCGCTTTGAAAGCAATGTCTATAATATCGGTGAGGGGTACATCGTAATGATGCGGACCTTCGTAATTGCCCCAGCATAGATGAACCCGAACCATTTCCTTGGGAACGTTAGCCAGCGCGTGGTTGAGGGCCTCTACGTGAAGTTCGGCGCGTTTGCGAAATTCAGATAATTCCATATCTGCATACTGGATATGACGACCCATGGCGAGATCCGGGCAGTCAAGCTGGAGCATTATTCCGGCGTCTGTAACTGCCTCAAACTCATAACGCATTGCGTCGGCAATGGCGTAGATATAGTCCTCAAAATTAGGGTAGTGAGTATTAGCAAAAAACAATGAAATCACGCCTGGCGAAGCACCGGTCAGAAACCGTCCGGCAACATCTGCGCCTGAGGTTGCCGCAATCAAATTGTCAGTATCAGCGCACACAGCATAGGGGTCGCTGATCGATATCTTTGAGTTGCAGCCGGGGGTCTTGCGCCTCGAACGACCGGGATCATTAAATACCCGTTCTGCCATCTTCGGGAACTCCGCAATATCCTGATAAACGAAAGTATTACTCTCACCTCCGAAACCGGATAGACGATCCTTAATGTAGGTTGCGTAGCTGGGCTTACTCATTTCG
>JAYZQT010000023.1:0-9701 GCA_036136335.1 Pseudomonadota bacterium | reverse complement strand
ACGGTGCATGAAATTTGCCTCTTTCCGTGACCCAACCGGCAACAAGTTTGACCTGGTCGTTCGCCCGTTTGACTCTGGCAGACGGTATTTTCCCAGTCGTGACGCGGGTGTGTACTGGTTCAATCATATCGGGCTAAAAACTACCGATGCGCGGCGTGATGAAAAATTCTGGTGTTCTCTTTTCAACTTTCAATCGAATGATTGGATTGGCGACGCTCCATTGATGTCTTTTGACAACGTCCATCATCGATTTGCCCTTTTTCCTACGGAGGAAGCTGGCGTACAACACATCAATTTCCAGGTACGCGAAACAGATGACCTTATGCGCTCTTCCTACTTTTTTGAGGAGCGGCAGATTCGAGTAGTTTTCGGCCCCGGCCGCCATGCCACGTCGGGGGCAAGATTCCTCTATTTCGAAGGTCCCGATGGAATGATTTATGAATATTCATGCGGTGTTCGAATGATTGAACCTGAAGATAACTGGCGTCCGCGACAATTTCCTTTCACTCCAGAGTCCTTTTGTGTCTGGGGCTCGAAGCCGGACATTCCTGAATTCAGGGACTAGCAGGAATGCCACGTATCGAGTTCGGCTCTGTCGGGGAACCTTTCGAACAAACCGAGGTACGTGTTCGAATGGCGGCTAGGGCATTAGGTCGAAACGATTTAGGGCACGCCTACGGACATGTCAGCGCTCGACTGGGTGCCGACACATTTCTTGTCTGCGCGCCCAAACCGATGGGCTTAATTACCCCGGACGACAAAGGCACTATTGTGCCTGTTAATGGTCCGCTTCCTGACGGCGTTCTTGGCGAGGTTCGTTGCCACCAGCAAATTTACAAAAGAAGAAATGACGTCAATGGAATAGCTCGGACATTTCTGCGTAACACCATGACACTCTCCACATTCGAGAGAACACCCGAGGTCAGGATCGGATTTGGGAGCTATTTTTCTCCCTCCCCTCCTTTATGGAACGATCCGCTTCTACTGCGTGACGACAACATGGCCTCTGACCTGGCAGAGACCCTGGGAGGATCGCGAGCAATTGTGATGAGAGGCAATGGTTGCATCCTAACTGGAGGAACCGTTGAGGAAGCAATTGTTATGGCTTTCTATCTCGAAGAAGCCGCGAAAACAGAATTAGCTATTATGGCTACCGGCCAGGAAAACAGATCTCAAATTTACACTTCTGAACAGGCCAAAGCTCGGGCGGTAACATCAGGTGATATTTTTGAACGAATGTGGGACTACCTGACGGAGGGTGACCCAGAAAAATAATCGGTTACACTAGGTTACGTTTCCGCTCCGATGAAATTCCGCTATAGAACGTGAAACGGATTTGCAGGAGCGGAACATGGTGGATCGGCCGAACTTCCTATTTATAATCACTGATCAGCACCGAGCGGATCATCTTGGTTGCACCGGACATCCGGTTCTAAAGACACCAAATATCGATTCTATTGCAGCCAACGGCACAATTTTCGATCGCTTTTACGTTGCGACCCCTGTTTGTCAGCCAAACCGATCGACCCTGATCACTGGACGCATGCCGTCGCTTCACGGCGTTCGGTCAAACGGAATTCCGCTCGATATGCGTGCCAGTACTTTTCCGGAGACGATGAGACAGTGCGGTTACACAACAGCCCTGGTCGGAAAAAGCCATGTTCAAAATATGACGGGCTATCCGCCAATGCATACACGTCCAGATACAAAACAAGGGTATGCTTCGGTTAGGGATAAGATACCCGAGGCCTTCACGCCCGATCCTGATGGAAATTATCATCAAGAGCACCCTGACACTTGGGCCTCCGGCGAACCCTACTCCCTAGAATTGCCCTTTTACGGGTTCGATCACGTCGATCTTTGTACTGAACATTCAGACCATGTCGGGGGACAATATTATGTCTGGTTTAAAGAGCAACGATCAGACGCCGATGATCTTCGAGATAGGGGCAATCAATTAGATCATGACTACGTTTGTCCCCAAGCCTATCGGACATCGATCCCGGAAGAATTCTATCCAACTTCATACATAAAACAAAAAACGATCGAATTTCTCGACCAATACCAGCAGAAAGAAATAGAAGAACCTTTTTTCTTGATGGCTTCTTTTCCGGACCCACACCACCCGTTTACCCCACCGGGTGAATACTGGGATCTGTACAAACCTGAAGACATGAAACTTCCAGAGAGCTACGACTACGGCAATGCCGAACCACCACCACATGTAAAATGGGCGATAGAAGCGCGAGCATCAGGAGAAGCTGTCACAAATTCTCAAAATGCTTTTGCAGTCGACGAACGCGAAGTATTGGAAGCAAGAGCCCTGACTTGCGGAATGATCGCGATGATCGATGATGCGGTCGGTGAGATACTCGAAAAATTGAAATCTGCGGGCTTCGCAGAAAACACTATTGTTATATTCACAGCCGATCACGGAGATTTTCTGGGTGATCACGGCATAATGCTCAAAGGCCCCGCTCACTTTGAAGGCGTCACCCGTGTACCGTTTATTTGGTCGGAACCAAGTGCATCGAAGCGCAGAACAGACACCCTTGCTAGCACGGTTGATATTGCTCAAACCATTCTGGATCGCGCGAAGATTGAACCTTACAACGGTATTCAAGGGCGAAGTTTATTAAACGCGATCAACGGAAATGAGGAGAGTGATGCGTCAGCTTCAGTGCTTGTGGAAGACGACCAGCAACGTGTTTATTTCGGGTATTCGAAGCCACCTCGAATTAGATCACTAATTACCTCAAAATTTCGATTGTCTGTTTCTCAAGGCGAGAACTGGGGAGAACTTTACGACTTGGAGAATGACCCCAATGAGATGGAGAATCTTTACGACAACCCAAGCTATGTCGAAATTAGGGCAAGATTATTCGAAAAACTCGCCTACAAGCAGATGGAATTGGTTGACACCAGTCCTATGCCAACAATGCGTGCTTAGAGACTAGAGAATTCCAGATCTGATGACTGGGGTTCCGAATGTTCGAGATTCTTCATTCTTTACACTGAAGAAGGCATTCTACCCACGGATATTGCGCAATTTCATATAAGCGACGATGTTTCCCCGATAGGAGGAACCACAATTGTCCCGAAACGAACCGCCGTTTCGCGCAGATCACGTCGGCAGCTTTCTAAGACCAGATCGGCTGATGAAAGCAGTTCGGCAATTTCGTAAAGGCGATATCGACGCTGTCGAATACAAACGCGTACAGGATGCGGCGATTACCGATATCGTTCGGCTCCAGGAATCCCTTGGATTCAAATCCGTTACCGATGGTGAGTTTCGTCGACGCGGTTGGTCCGCCGGCTTTATCGACGCGGTTGACGGTTTCGGCCTACGAGAAGGTGCAATCGGGTTTCAGGATGGCGGGAACGAAAAGCGCGCCGAACTTTCACCTTATGCCCGACAAGCTCTACGCCGGGACCGACCAATCGTCGTGGATGATTATGTCTTTGTTAAATCAGTTGCGACATCGGCAACTCCAAAAGCAACGATGGCTTCGCCGCCGGTCATGCACTACTTTCTTGGTCCACGGGCGGTCGATGAAATCGTCTATCCCGATATTGAAATATATTTCGATGATTTGGCGGAAATCTACCGTACGGAAATCGCTGCCCTGGCAGATGCTGGATGTAAATATCTTCAACTGGATGAAACGGCATTACCTTGTAATTGCGATCAGCGTTTTCGGGCAGATGTTCTGAACCGGGGTGAAGATCCGGATCATTTGACGCAAAGATACAGTGAACTGATTAACACCGCCGTTAAAGACCGGCCCGCAAATATGAAGGTTGCTGTCCACATGTGCCGTGGCAATCTGAAAGGCACGTGGATGGCAGAGGGGGGCTACGACCCAATTGCGGAGTGTCTGTTTGCTAACACCGAAGTAGACGCCTGGTTAATGGAATACGATACGGACCGAGCAGGCGATTTCTCTCCGCTCCGGTTCATGCCGAAAAACCGAATTGTCGTCCTAGGCCTGATATCTACAAAAACCCCAGAACTTGAATCCAAGGAATTTTTGAAACGCCGCATTGATGAAGCAACGGCTTACGTCCCCCTCGATCGCCTTTGCCTTAGTCCACAATGCGGCTTCTCATCCGCACCCGGTCGGGGCCAAGTGATCACAGAAGACGATCAGAAACGAAAACTGGAACGCGTCGCTGAGACTGCTATCGAAATTTGGGGAACAACCTGAAGTCATCGAGAGAACCAGAGCCCTTGTGACGACCTATCAGCTCTGGAGCCTCAGCAAGTTCTTGAACCCATGGTATGTATCTTGTTCGCCAAAACAATTCTATTCGCGCGGCGGGCCAGTCAATGGGTTGATGCGGGGCCTTTCGTTTCGGGGACGGCTCAGTTTGCGGAGATCAATCGCGCTTGGGGCCATCCCCATCGAAAAGGCATACCAGACGTCTCTGATCCAGGCCGCCGCGGCAATGTTTTCTGCCTCCAACCTGCCACTCCGGTAGAGGCTTTGGATAAAGTCATGCCTTAATTTTTCAACTGTTTGGTTGATTGGCTTGACGGGTGCCAATGATGACTGGCTGGAGTCCCTCATTAATCGCTATATGCCATCTCATAGGCTCCCAAAAGCCATGGCTGGTTCTGGCACTATTTGGCACCTGTCTGCTCGAACCTTCGTTTAAGGAGGTTTTCATGGCGTCGATGTCAGGATAACGAATACGAATGCCCTTCTCTCTCGCCATTGAGACGATCGGCAGTAGCGAGAATTATACTCCTTCTACAAATTACCTTTCACTGAGGCGCTGTCCATCCGACAATACTGGAACTCACGAGGCACCACCTAATTCACCGTCTCAGGTGTATTGTTTATACAGGACACCCTAAGATACTGTTTTTGATAAATTAATCTCTCTATACCGGATTGTGTTTCCTGGGAATTAATAAATTATTAGGCAATAATTTTTCCATATATCGCAGATGATGCACTTAACACAGTATTTTATGATTTCTTCTGATAAATTCTAATCGTCGGATTATAAATAAATTTTATAGCGATTTTCTTAATTTTTACTCATAACAGTAAAATGAATCGTATTCGATTTTGGAGAAAATACCGACACTTTACTCTTGAGCAGCTTGCGGCAAGGCTGGGTACCTCGGCTGGTCATCTGCATAAATGGGAGACGGGTAAGGTCTCAGTAAACCTGAAACGGCTTGGTGAGATCGCGGATATTCTTGGTGTTACGGTTATAGATCTGGTCCAGGAACAATCTCGTATTCCTGTTGTTGGTCAGGTCGGAGTAGGCGCGACGGTGGAATCAATCGATGACTTTCCACGTGGGCACGCACGAAAGTATGCGCCATGCCCCGTGGGGTTGGATGCCAGCTACACAGTAGCCGTTGAAGTCATTGGCGATTCGATGCTGCCAATAGATGAGGGCTGGCTTCTGTTTTACACAAGAAATTACGATGGCGTACCCAGCGAGTGCATGGGAAGACTTTGCATCGTCCAGCTTTTGGAAAATGGTCAAAGATACGTGAAACGCTTAAAAACAGGAACAAAACACGGACTGTTTAACCTCTATAGCACCAATGCTCGGGAAATTGAGGATGTGGAGTTGGCGTGGGCAGCACCAATCCTAGATGCCCGTCCAGTCGATCCCAATGAAATAACGGAAGATACTGGCAAATAAGGATATTTAGGAAGTTTCACTGGTTACTGGGCGAACATCCCTCTGCAATTCCTTGTGAATTCCTAATGGCTTTCGATCGGTCCAGACACACTCAATCTCGCTGCTTCCGATTTAGGTCAAATGGAGTCCATTCGGGCGATAGCATTGTGGCCCACACAAACCTTTCCCGAAATAACGACATTTGGAGCCCTATAGAGACAGTTTCTGAAGCATTTGCTCTAGAAGACATGATTAATTCTTCCACCGGCCCGGTCAATGAAACATATCAGCAAATTACCGAAGCAGATGTAAATCGAATCTTTTCAGGGCTGGATGATATTTTAAAAGAGGGATTGGGAGGGTTTTACTCGCTATTACCGCGCCCCCCACGATCCTCTTTTCCTGTAGTCGAACCCGGGTAATTCGCTTTACTTACTTGGGCTGTTCTTCGGCTAACCCATCGCGGCGCGTTTTTTTGCCAATCGAGCCTGCTGCCGATCGCGATCAATGACAAAGCGCACGTGCTTCGCTTTTCCGACCAAATCCATACCGTCGTGAACCTCGGCCTCAAGCGTCACCCGCTGACCATCGACATCGACGATTTTCGCGCTGACGGTTGATGTCATTCCCATTAAGGACGCACCCAGATGATCGATAGATACATGCGCGCCAACGGTTTCTTCACCATCATCGAGATGGTCTTGAACAATCAGACGGCAGGTTTCCTCTATATCGCGGACCATGTAGGGCGTCCCATAGACACGAAGATCATCGCCCATAAATTCAATGGTACGTTCTCGGTCTATCTCGAATGCCCGCATCCCTTCGACCCCCGACTTTAGACTGTCCTTCATGCCCGAACACCTCCATAAATCTCTCTGATTTCCGTTTTAAGAATTTTCCCCATGGCGCTTTTCGGCAATTCTTCGATAAAGTCCATCTTCCTGGGAATCTTATAACCGCCAATCTTGCCGCGGCAATGTTCGATAACATCTTCTTCAGTCATTGATGTTCCTGGTCGGAGAACAATGGCAGCGAACAATGCCTCTCCATACTTTTCGTCTGGAATCCCGACGACGGCGCATTCGTGCACATTTTGATGCTGATACAAGGCCGCTTCAACTTCCGATGAATAAACGTTTTCACCACCCGTCACGATTATGTCCTTCTTGCGATCCAAAAGGTACATGAAACCGTCTTCATCCATCTTTCCGACATCACCGGTATGAAACCAGCCGCCGCGAAAGGCCTGGGCGTTTTCCTCAGGCCGATTAAGGTAGCCGGCCGTTACGTTAGGGCCCCTCACGACAACCTCTCCTTCGCTGCCTGTCGGAACTTCATTTCCGCTGGGGTCCATAATAAGCATATCAATACCGACCAATGGTCTTCCTACCGCCTTCAGTATTTCGTATTCGCCCTTCTCCATTGCGGCAACATGCACATCTTCATCCAGGGTCGTGAGAATAGGGGATGTTTCGGTCAACCCGTATCCCTGTTGAATATTGGCGTTGGGAAATGCCGCCATGGTTCGGCGTATCCATTCAACCGCCATAGGCGAAGATCCGTAAAACACCCGGTTGAGCGAAGTAAGGTCGTAGTCCTCAAAGTTCGGTTCCTGAAGGGTGAGGATAATCATTGTGGGCGCCAACATAGTGGATGTCACTTTACAGTCCTGAAACGCGCTAAGAAGGTTGGACGGTGTGAAAACCGGCAGGAATGCATGCGCCCCGCCAACCTGGGTATATCCGGTGCCTAGCAGATCAGCGGAATGAAACATCGGGGCGACGTGCAAATACAGATCCGACTTCTGGATTTTCATCGGCCCCGTACATTGCTGGCCATTCGAAAATACATTCCGGTGCGTTAGCCGAACACCCTTTGACCGGCCTGTGGTCCCACCGGTGTATAGAAGAATTGCATCTTCGTCCTCTCCGCTATCCGCTCCCTCGCTGGGCGAGGCCGCAAGGATTAGCTCGTCGGAAACGCGTAGCGTAGTTTCGATGCGATCGCCTGGAATGCAGACGGTACGATCCTTCCACATACCCAACTTTTCTGTCTCGAGAAAATGCTGGAAAACATCCTCGACAAAAAGCATGCCGACATCAGCGTCTTCCAGAATGTACTGAATCTCTGGCGGCGCCAGACGATAGTTAACGGGAACAGGCACTGAACCGCTCCAGTAACCCGCATGCAACAACTCACAGTGGCGCCATGTATTGCGGCAAATAATTCCGAACCTGTCGCCCTTACCGATACCGTTTTCGCGCAACACGGAGGCAAGACACATCACACGGTCCATATGTTCGGCCCACGTGAAAGCTGCTTCGGAATCAACGATCGCTCTGTTGGCGCCATAAAGGCGCAACGCGCGTTCGAGGGCCGAACGCATTGTCAGCATAAATTGCCTCCCACAGGTCTACCGATATTAGTCATCGCTCCCAAGATACCCGACCGCTTCTATCTCTACACACATGTCAGGATGAACCAGCTTCGAAATCTCGAGCAGCGTCGAGACCGGAAAATCACCTTCAAAAAATTCTCTCCGAGCTTCCCAGACCTGTTGCCGGTCATTTACGTCGGTCAGGAAAATATTGACCTTCACAATATCCGCCATCGTGCCGCCTGCAGATTCGATCAGAGCTTTTATTTTGTCGAAAATGACTATTGATTGCTCGTATGCGTTGTCGCCGACAATGGTATCGAATTTATCACTACGCGACGTCATTCCTGCAATATAGACGTGAGGGCCAACAACCAGACAGTTCGACCAGGTCCCCTTCGGCGGTTCACCCACTTCCGGGGAGCGAATACGCTTCCTGCTCATGCCGACTTCTCCCGCTTGGATTTCAACATTGTGGTCAGATAAATGCCAATGGCAATAAGCCCAATACCGATCGCATGGAAAAGGAAAGGTTCTTCTCCGAGCAGCCAGACGGCCAAAATGACGGTGTAAACCGGTATCAGGTGCACAAATAGGCTGGCGCGCCCGGGACCGAGTCCTTCCACCGTGTGGTTCCACCAGAACAAAGCCAGGATAGACGCGAATACCGCGTTGAAACAGGTTGTCCAAAGCGTTTCCCAGATAAGGGGCGTCGGCTGATAATAAATGTTCTCCAAAATCCAGAACGGAAAGACGACACATGCCCCCGCGACAAGGATGCCGAAGACCAGGTTAAGCCGGTCTATTTCGGGCGGCACTCGCCGCATGAGAACCGCATAAAACGCCCAGGAAACAACCGAAATTAGAATAAATACATCACCAATATTGAGGTCGAGATTTAGCAGAACCTGTTTCTCTCCACGTCCGATAAGATAAAAAACGCCAATCATGGAGATACCGACACCCGCCCATTGGATAGCCGTCAGACGATCACGTAGCATTATCCAGGCGACAGCAACGATAACGACCGGTTCGGCGGAATTGATAAAGGCGCCATTGATTGCAGTCGTAAACTGCAACCCGACAAACAGCATGCCGTTTCCACCAATAAACAGCAGAACTCCCTGGAGAAGAATAATTCTCCAGTGCCGTCTCATTAATGGCCATTGGGCGTGGAGGCTGGGCCGGCAAAGGGGGTAGAGAATGGATACCGCCAATACGCAGCGCAAAAAGGACATCGCGGCGGGTGGAACGATGCCCGCCACGTCGCGAACCACAATAATGCTTGCCGCCCAACACAGCATTGCCAAGGCCCCTGCGATAACCGGTGGCGGTGCGAAGCGTATAAGAATGTTACTCTGCAGCTTCGCGTTCACCGAGAGCCTCGTTAACGCGCGGCATTACGGCCGACGCCATCAGTTCCATGGACCGCCTGTCTGCGGGCGGGTCCATCCAATCATGCCCGGTGTACAACAAAGTGCCGAAATCACCGACCTGCTCGCGAAAGGCAAGAATCTGATCGACGACAGAATCCACATCGCCGGCAATCACCTGTGTATCCAGCGACTGTTCCAAAGTTACTTCTTCATCCGGTTGGTCGGGCCGCACCCGAAACAGTTCAGGCCGGCCATTCCCGACCAGCTTGGTCATGATATTGCGAAAATAAAACCCG
>JAYZQT010000022.1:0-7196 GCA_036136335.1 Pseudomonadota bacterium | reverse complement strand
GCTGTCCTCCGCATTTTGTTCCATCAGTTCATTGACGTTTGGTACCAGCGACAACTGGTCGTAGTTTTTATCAAGCTCTTCCTGAGTGAAATTACCCCATACGATTTCATTCATGGCCAACATCTCCCTATTTTGCAGAATGTGAGGAAATTTTTAGTCCTCTGCAACCGCAGATGAATGACCTCGCGCCTCTCAAGCCGATTTAGTCTGACAATGCTATTAATTTCAATAAATTGTATTAAAATAGTGGCGGAGGAGTGTCCGCCTAAACCCAAGGTTTTCCCAAGGTTTTATAGCCTGCCTTGGTTGCTACCCACAAATCTACCCCCAAACCGGCTTGGCATTGATCGCATAGTTGGGTCCCTTTCGGCCTGATCCCGATTAGTCGCAAACGCTCACGGTAGTCAGGCCTCACCCGAAGAGGCCACCATCGCAGGGAGCGCCGCTGAAAGGTCGGGTCTCGCACATACAATGGCGCACGTATCACGTATGACGCGCCATACGCCTCGGCCCAGTGCCCAATGCCCAGGGGCCCGGGCGCCTGTTTCAATTGCCTAACTACGCTAACCCCGGTCGGGCCACTATCATCGATCGGGAGGGTTCCTCAGATCGGGCTTGGGTTGAGTTTTGCTCGAATGGTTAGGTTTCGGGGCGTCTTGTTGAACCCCTAACCAACCCAATTCCCTTCCCCCTACTGACGTAGACAATCCAAGAATTGAATTTGTTGCGCTCTTCAAAAATCCACACGCTAAAATAAATCGTTCAGATGGAAGTGTTGGGAACGCAAAATCAGATCCTGCACCCCTCACTCGCGCTGGGGGAGACCCGGCGCTTGCAACACCGCAAATACGCCGCTTAATATCTTGAACCAGATGAGCCAGATCCTCCTATAGATCAGACCGCTAACTGTTCCAATTTATATGACGACGGACACTAGACTGATAAACAAATAGATCGTTAATGAGAGTAATGCAGCGTTTGCTTCGGACTTTCACCGAAACTGTTTTTATACTCGACTGAGAACCGGCCGAGGTGATTGAACCCCCATTTTGTCGCTACCTTCGCAATGGTCAGGTCGTTTTCTGCAGCCAATAAATCCAGCCTGGCGCGCTGCATCCGGACCCGCCAGTAGTAGGCCATCGGCGTCGTGTCTCGAAATTTCTTGAATGAAAGCTGGAGAGAACGGGGCGTCGTGCCACATATTCGAGAAAGCTCGTTGATCGATATCGGGTTTTCGGCATTTGCGTGAATATATTGTTCGGCCAGTTTGACCTGTTTCGGCGCGATCGTCCCTTTCGGTTTCAACAGAATATCAGAATAATTGTGATGTCCGCCGTCCAGAAGGATATCAAACAAGGAAGCCTTGAGACCGCACAGTATCGTTTCATCGGATTTTCCCGAAAGCCTGCCTTGTTCGGCCTCGAAATACATATAATTGACGAGTGCCTGAAGGCGCTTTCCGTTGTTTGATTTCAGTTTGAACCCTTCACCAAACTCAATCGGCTTAACCGGAGGCCGCTCCAGCCTGACTTCCATCTCCCGTTCCAAGGCACGGCGGTCGATCTGAACGACGAGCTGCCGGCAGTTTTCCTCCCAAAACATATCGAGGGGGGTGCTGGCGTTCAGAATAGCCGCCCTATTGGGTGAGAGATCGTATTCGAAAGTGCCATTGCGAATAGACGCCGAGCCATTGATGGGTAAGGTGATGAGATAAAACGAATCCAGGCATCCCGGATGAATGCCCACTTTCGCACCGTACTGAATGTAGTTCAGCGAAATATCACCGAGAGGCACGTGGTGTTGCCGGGCATCCATTTTTCCTTTTCCGATCATCTCCAAACGGTGGGGACGAAAAATCTTGGCGACTTCGTCCCGCGCCTCGTCGAGATCGCAGGTGTTAAACACTGTGTATTGCTGCAGCGGATACAATTGAGCCATGGAATACCGTACATGTCCCTTTTGGCTGCCATCAAGCAGAGACCGACGGCAACGAGTTCCCTTTTAAATGCAGCCTGGGCCAAATTTATTCGCGCTCAGACGCTGTTGCCAAACTATATAAGGTTAAGTTCCCGCGTTCACCTGTCATTTCCGTTTGCATTATTCTTTGCAAACGTTCGTGGAATATATCAAATATTTCTTATTTTTGGAAGGTCGCCGAAAAATAATTTCGTTTTCTGGATAGTTTGTTCGCCGTACGAATAGACGCCCAGACTCTTGCTGCTGTTTGATCTCGGTAAAATTCATTTGTCATGAGCAGGGATAAACAATGGATGGTTTGGCGGACAAAGTGGTCATTATTCCAGGTGGAGCGACCAAAATCGGTGCCGCAGTAGCGACGGCTTTTGTTCTCTCCGGCGCCAAAGTGGTAATCGCCGATATAAATATCGACGGCGGTGAGGCTGCCGCAGCGACCCACGACGATAGCGCAATATTTACAAAAACCGATATCTCCAGTGACGAGGAAATCGAAAATCTCGTCACGACCACTATCGAGCATTTCGGACGAATAGACTTTCTCGTCAACGTCGCCTGCTCTTACGAGGATGACGGCGCGGAGTCGAGCCGGGACCAATGGTTGGAGAGTTTCAATATTAACCTGGTCGGATCGGTCATGCTGATGAAAGCGGCGCGGACCGAGCTGGCAAGAAACAAAGGCGCGATTGTTAATTTCGGTTCGATTTCGGCGCGGGCGGCACAAACCGGCCGCTGGCTCTATCCCGTCAGCAAAGCTGCCATTTTGCAACTCACGCGCAACCAGGCCATGGACCTGGCTCAGGATGGAATCCGGGTTAATGCGGTTTCGCCGGGTTGGACCTGGTCAAACATCATGGATGAGCTGACCAATGGAGACCGCCAGAAAACGGATCGGGTGGCCAAACCGTACCACCTTTTGCAACGAACCGGCGATCCCGAAGAAGTTGCGCAGGCTGTCCTGTTTCTGTGCTCCGACCATGCCTCTTTTATCACCGGCACGGATATTCGAGTCGACGGCGGATACTCCGCCATGGGGCCGGAGCAGGCCGTACCGGCAATGCCTCAATTAATGGAATGAACATCAGCGTTAATCGAAACAAGAGGAGGTTTAAATTATGAGTGACGGAATACCGGGTTTATCCCATATCGATCATGTTGGATTGACGGTCCCTGACTTGGACGCGGCGGTTGAGTTTTATTCAAAAATTGTCGGTGGCACGGAACTGTACCGGATGGGGCCGTTGTCTGCCGCCCAGATGCCGCCGATGGAAGACGGCCGGGACTGGACGGAAGCACATGTCAACGTAAAAGGCGCGTCCCTGACCATTGCAATGCTGCAGGTGGGACCGAACATGATGCTGGAATTGTTCCAGTATGACGCCCCTCAGGACCGCAACACGACACCGCCCCGCAACTGTGATTATGGCGGGCACCATATCGCTTTCAAAGTAGACAACCTTGAATCCGCGAAATCCTATTTAGCAGAAAACGGCTGCACCTTGATGGCCGGTCCCATTGCCATGGATGAAGGTCCGTGTGCCGGGCTGAAGGTCAACTATCTGCTCGATCCCTGGGGAAACCAGCTCGAACTCGTCGAATACGAAAAACAGGCCTTCATGGATGACACGCCAGTAGAAATCTACCAACCAAGTTAGAAAGGGTGACTCGTGAAAAACATTGCAGTTATCGGCGCTGGCCAAGCCGGACTTCTCATCGCCCATGGTCTCGTGCTGAAAGGCTATGGCGTCACTTTGTTTTCCAATGTGACAGCGGATGATTTTCTTAAAACTCAGCGTCCCACCGGTACGGCCGCCCGTTTCAACACGTCATTGGATTTCGAACGGAAGCTGGGCCTGGATTTCTGGGAGGAAGACGCGCCAAAGGGTACCGGTGTTCAGCTGACTTTCTTGCCCAGCGACAACAACCGATTGCTCACGCTGTGCGGTCGCTTCAAAAAGCATTTCTTTGCCATCGATCTAAGGCTCCAAAGTCATCGTTGGATGAACGAACTGGAGGCCCGAGGCGGAAAGATAGTTATTGAGAACATAACCATCGAGCGCCTCGAGGAAATTGCCGGCGATCACGATCTGACCATTGTGGCAGCCGGCCGTGGCGAAATACACAAGCTTTTTAAGCGAGATGAAGAACGCAGCACCTACGTCAAACCCCAGCGCAAGCTGACGATGATCAACGTGCTTGGAAATGAAATGGGATTTGAAGGTGTCTACGGGACGCCTGTGAAATTTAATTTCTTCGCCAAGTCTGGAGAAGCTTTCTGGGTTCCTTGGCTTCACAAGGATCACGGCCACGCCTGGAGCATGCTCTTTGAAGCTAAAGAGGGTAGCCCTATTGACCGGTTCGACGGCGTGGAGAACGGCGACCAGGCCGTGGAAATCGGCAAACAACTCATCAAGGACATGATGCCGTGGGACTACGAATGGTGCAAAAACATGCGGCTTGCAGATGAGAATTCCTGGCTGATCGGAAAATTTACGCCGGAAATTCGCCAGACAGTTGGAACCCTTCCGTCGGGTCGCCATGTTATGTCCCTCGGCGACACGACAATGTCTCTCGATCCAATTGGTGGGGAAGGTGCGAACAACGGAAACAAGATGGCCAAGAACCTTCTTGAATGTATCATCGCCCACGAGGACCGGGAGTTTGACGCCGAGTGGATGCAGTCCACCTTCGAGAAGTTCTGGGACCGTCATAAGTGGATCAATACTTTCAATAATATTCTGCTGGAACCCCTTACGAAACCGGGCCAGGAACTACTTATCGCGCAATATGGAAGTACCGGAGCGCCGGACAACGACAGCCCACAGCAACTCATTGCCGATGCGTTCGTGGAAAATTTTGACGATCCGGCAACTCTCACGCCGGCCTTCCTCGACATGAATATTGCACGAGACTTCATCGCTTCGGTTAACCACGGAAAATGGCGGGGAATAGGAGTGAAGGGAAAAGTCGGTATCGGCAAAGCCCAGATCAAACAGCTCCTGCTACGGAAGGATCCTGGCCATCCCTCGACCGTTCCGTTCGAAGTTCATCCGACCTAACCGGCCGGCACATTGTCTGATATTTTAAATAAAGGAGATAAGATTATGCCCAATTCATGGATTGATATTAACGCCGCCGACGGCAGTGGCAGCTTCAAGGCGTATCTGGCGACCCCGGCGAGCGGTTCAGGTCCCGGAATGGTTCTGTTGCAGGAAATTTTCGGTATTAACCAATACATGCGTGACATGGCCGATTACTTTGCCGAGGAAGGATATGTTGTCGCCGTGCCCGATCTATTTTGGCGCATCGAACCGGGAGTTGATCTGTCCTACAACGAAGAGGATTTTGGAAAAGGGTTCGGCTACTTCGAGAATCTGAACGTTGATCTGGCGATTTCCGATGCCGCCGACACCCTCAAGGCCGTGCGGGCTTTGGATCAGCAAGTTGGTAAAGTCGGAGCGCTCGGCTATTGCCTGGGCGGCAAGTTGGCTTATCTGACCGCGGCCCGTACGGATGTTGACTGCGCCGTTTCCTATTACGGCGTCGGCATTGAAGGAAGCCTGGACGAAGCCTCCGATATTAATTGTCCGATGGTCTTTCACTTTGCCGAAGAAGATCAGTTCGCACCGCCGGCAGCAGTGGAACAAATTTCAAACTGTTTCGCCGACAGACAGGACGTGGCGATCTACAATTACCCGGGCGTAAACCACGCTTTCGCGACGCCGGGCCGCGACAGTTTTGACAAGCCATCAACGATGATGGCCTACTCCCGATCGCTCAAGCTTCTCCGGGAGGTTCTGGGTCCCATCTACGATCTCAGCGCTCTATGGGACGAGCATCTTTACCACGAGTTTTTAACGCGTGACGTGGATGCGACCATGGCTACGATGGTGGCAGAGCCATATGTGAACCACGTTCCCACCATGACCGGTGGCGTCGGACACGACCATTTGAAGCGGTTTTATAAGTATCATTTTGTCGATTCAAATCCGGATGATACCAAACTCATCCCGATTTCGCGGACAATTGGAACCGACCGCATCGTCGATGAGAGTGTGTTCTGTTTCACCCACAACCGGGTAATCGACTGGATGCTTCCCGGCATCAAACCGACTGGTAAATACGTCGAAATCCCTGTGGTAGGAATCATCAATTTCAGGGGCGACAAACTATATCATGAGCACATCTATTGGGATCAAGCCTCGGTACTGGTTCAGATCGGGAAATTGGATCCTGATGGACTGCCGGTCGCCGGAATTGAAACCTCGAAAAAGCTAGTCGATGAGAAATTGCCCAGCAATGATTTGATGGCCAATCTCTGGAAAACGAGCGAGGGCAAATCGATTAATTAGAACTGAAGGGTAGCCTATGAATCTGAAATCAAATCCCCTAGATTTTTGATTTTTAATAATAATTCTGTTTGAGTTATAGAGGTTTTACAAATTGAAGATTATCATGGCCGAAAATTCAGACATTGACCCGCTCGAAGAACGCTTCCGGTTTACTCCTGAAGCCCTGGAACTTCGACGTACACTCGATTTCGATCCACGCGTCTCAAAAAAGCACCTCAAGCTTGGAAACTGGAACGATGACACAGTAACGACATGGCTCGATAAATGGACAACGAATACACCGGACGCCATCTTAGTTAGCAGCCATGACAGTGATATTACTTGTGGGGAAATTCGCGAGCACTCGCTCAGACTTGCAAACAGCTTGCTCAATCTTGGTATCCAGAAGGGCGATGTAGTCGCGATCCAGCTTCCCAATATTACTGAATTCGTGATCGCCTACCTCGCGGTTCTCTCTATGGGAGGTGTTTTATCAACCTTACATATGCCCTACCGCGCTGGCGAAATGGCTCCGCTTATGAAACATTGTCATGCTTGCGCTATCATTTGCTCGGGCTCAACTGAGAATTATGACGCACCTGCGACGATGCTCGGCCTCCGAGACAATTTAGATACGCTGGAACATATAATCGTGGCCACGGGGGTGGCTCCAGACGGCACCCTGGCGCTGCAAGATCTCATCCATGAAGGAGCAAAAGACGCAATCACGAACCCGCCAGTCGCGTCGGACCCGGCAATTCTCTGCTTCACTTCGGGAACATCTTCCTCGCCCAAGGCTGTCGTACACAATTACCAGACAATGCTTGCCAACAATCGTGTCACCGCACCAATTTACAATCTTTCGTCGAGTGACGTGATTCTTGGGGGACC
>JAYZQT010000021.1:0-29163 GCA_036136335.1 Pseudomonadota bacterium | reverse complement strand
ACATGCAGACTAAATCCGTCGTTGATGATCTCGATAATGATTATTTAATTAGAACCCTTGAAGAACTCGCAAGGGTGCCGGCGGATGTGCCCATGGGAAGTCAGGTATTTATGAGTCCCGACGACCCCAAGCTGGTGCACTACGTTCAGCAGGAACTCAGGCCCCGCCTTTCCGCGGTTGGTGCCTTTGATTTGATCGACGTGCCCCTCAATCAGGTAGTGGCGTGTTTTGGTGAAGGCACCTCCGACGCCACACTTCTGGTTCAGGTGTACACACCCGTTCAACATCATAACCAGATGACTGACCCATGGTCGGGGAAAATCGCCCGTGCGACCGATTGGGGCTATGATGAGCCCTGCCTTTTTGGGCAGGGGGTAACTCAGAACAAATCACATCAGGCAATCGTACTTGCAATCCTCAAGCTTTTTTATGAACAAAACGTATCGCTTAGTGGCAAACTTTATGTTGCGATAAACAACGAAGGCCAAAGCAGTCATTTATGCTCGCGATCAATTCTTGAGGCACTTCCCCAAAAACCTAACTTCGCCCTGCTTTTAACTGCGACTAACGAGCGAATCTCTCTGGGAAACCGCGGCCGGGTCGATGTCAATGTCACGCTGCGCGGCAAGGCAGTGCATTCGAGCATGCCGTCCACAGGCCTTAGTGCCATCGATGGTGCTTGGGAGGTTATGAGGCGGCTCAAGGCCATGGAGTTGCCGGGGGCACACGAGCATCTTGGCACAAGGCATGTTGTTCCTTATCAGATCACCTATTCCCCGCTTGCCCCCCACACACTCCCGGAGTCTGCGTTTATCCGCGTCGACCGACGCCTGCTGCCTGGAGACGAACCGGCTGAGGCGACAGAAGAGGTGCGCCGTGCCATTGGTGACATGACGCCGTATGAAGTGATCGTAGAGGAGGGCAACCACATGTGGCCCGCGCTTGTCGATCCCAGACATCGGTGTGTTCAGCAACTCACTAATGCGCACACTGGTGTCCATGGGAGCGAGCCTGGCACATACTATGGACAGGGCACATTCGATGCCGGCGGTCCATGCGCTGCGGGCGTACCGGCTGTGATGTACGGTGTTGGCGGCGGCGGCGGGGTTTTGGAAGCCGATTTCGTACCGCTTTCGCATCTTGATCGAGTAGCGCGGACCGTGGCCCAAACCATTCTTAATATTCTCGACTAACATCGGAGCGAACCGCGATGTCGAACGGAACACCAAAAAATATGATGGCGAAATTCGGCCTTAGCCTGTCTACCCGCGCCATACTTTTCGATTGGGGCACCCTTGATGATTTGATAAATATGGCGGAACTCGCGGAGGAATCGGGTTGTTTTCACGGGGTCTGGGTAGGGGACAATTTTTTGTCAAAGCCTCGGGTTGAGGCTTTGGTCACTCTTTCCGCGCTCGCAACGCGCACGGAACGCGTAAAGCTCGGGACTATTTGTTTAGCCAGTTTTCCGATGCGGGAACCCATATTGTTTGCGTTACAATGGGCCAGTCTTGATATTCTGTCGAAGGGACGGACACTTCTTACTGTTTGCAATGGCGGCACCGACAGGTTTGGCCCGCAATATGCTCATGAACTTCGCACGATGGGCATAACGTCGCGCGAACGCGTTGGGAGGGTCGTAGAAGGAATCTCGGTTCTTCGACAGCTGTGGGGCGAAGGTCCAGCGACGCACAAGGGCAAATATCACCAATTTACCGACGTTGATCTTCAACCCAAGCCAATACAAACACCTATGCCAATTCATCTTGCTGTTAACCCGCCGGCGGCAGAGGTGGATGAAGAAACACTCGACCGAATTCTTCGACGGGTAGCCACCCATGCTGATGGCTGGCAGACTGATGGTACTCCGATTGATGATTTTCGCGATCGTTTTGCCACAATACGGCAATACGCAGAGGAACTTGGGCGCGATACGACTGACTTTGATGGCTCTTTACATATGATGGTAAACATCAATGAGGATGAAGAGAAAGCGTTTGAGCAGGCAACTACATTCCTGGGCTCGTACTATGGGGCGGGTGCAATCAGCCGTGAGCGAGCGGAAACCTGGATAGCCTGTGGGTCACCACAATCGGTTATTGATAAAATCGCCGCCTACATCGAAGCCGGCTGTACCATGCCGGTCCTGCGGTTCGTCGCCCCCAACCCACATGAGCAGTTACACCGCTGTATCGAAGAAGTGCTCCCCGCGTTTCGTGTCTGATGTTTTGCGGGGATCGGGTCAATTGTTTGGACAATCCGTGTTCGGCGCCGGTAGCGTCAGTTGTGATGCAAAGCTAGATTGTTGACGGAGGGGTGTAATGTTCCTGTCGAGTTCGAATGACTATGCAAATGTTGAACAGGCACTGCAATATATCCGTCAGAACCCTAATTCCGAGCCGAAACTTGATGCAGTTGCTAGAGCTGTAGCACTTAGCCCGCGCGAGTTCGAGAGTCTGTTTGTTCGTTGGGCCGGCGTCAGACCAAATAAATTTCTTGGTTTTTTTTGGTGTAATTCCGGTAACGGTTTGGTCGCTCCGATGTCTGCCCCAGACCCCAACCGATCGTCCTGTTCGCGGAATCTGACGATTAATTTTGAAGTCATCACACGGGGTCAACACAAAAACGAGGGTTCCGAACTGGACGTTCGCTATGGTATTCACAGCGGCCGTTTTGGTGATTTTATCATCGTAGTTACCGAGGGCGCTATCAGCGCATTAGAGTTTTTTGGCAGTGAAGGTCCTGATGCAGTTCTGGCTTCAACCTGCAGACGATTTTCACAGGGACAGTTTAGGGCGGATCAGACGTTTACCCGGTCGTTCGGCGAATTGGCGTTTGAGCCGCATGACTGTATTACAAAAGAGCCACTGCGTCTCTGGTGCAGGGGTACGCCGTTTCAGATAACTGTTTGGAAAGTGCTGTTATCAACGGTTTGCGGACAGCTTGCCACCTACGGTCAAATAGCGCGCACCATCGGCCAGCCGGCCGCGGCCCGAGCGGTCGGCGGTGCGGTCGGCCGTAATCCCATTGGATTTTTGATCCCTTGTCATCGGGTCGTTCGGGCCTCGAACCTTCTTGACACCCAATACCGTTGGGGTCCAAGCCGTAAGCTGGCAATCATAGGCTGGGAATATGCGCAGGTCAGGCATGACGATAGTTAACGCCAATTGTTTGTGATTATTGGGCCCTTCAAAATGGTGTTCTAGTCAACCCGGACTTAATAATTGATCCCGAGTACGTCAAACATTGTGTAAAAACCGGGACTTTGGTTTTTTGTCCACAGAGCCGCATGCACCGCACCGCGGGCAAAAATCTGCCGCGACTGGGCTTTGTGGGTTAGTTCCAGGCGTTCGTCTTCCACCGCGAAAATGGCAGTGTGGTCACCAACAACGTTTCCACCGCGGAGCGCTGCAAAACCTATGTCACCCGGCCTGCGTTCACCCGTAGTTCCATGGCGTGCCCATTGAGCTACGGCGTCGAGTTTAATTCCGCGTCCCTCTGCTGCAGCGCGGCCGAGCCCCAGCGCTGTGCCTGATGGAGCATCTATCTTGTGCTTGTGGTGCATTTCAAAGATTTCAATGTCGAAATCTTCGTTTAGCGTCGCCGCCACTTGTTTCGTCAGCGCGAAGAGCAAGTTGACGGCAAGGCTCATATTGGGAGCGTGCATTACGACGGTTTTCTCACCCGCCACTTTTAGTGAGGCTTCCTGAGTGGGGTCTATCCCTGTCGTGCCAATAATGTGTGCGATGCCAGCACTGGCGGTTAACTGGACATGTTCGAGTGTTGGCACCGGCAACGTAAATTCGATCACGGCATCAGACGCTGCGATCACAGCAGCGGTATCGTCCGTAATTTTGATTCCCTGGAAGCCAAAACCCACCAACTCGCCCGCATCGCGGCCGATTATGGGTGTGCCCGGTGCGTCGGATGCCGCGACGAGAGTGCAGCCTTCCGTTTCTAGCACTTGGCGGATGTTGGCCTGTCCCATCCTCCCCCCTGCGCCAATGATACCGATGTTCATGTTGGGCATTATTCGTTTCCCCAAAGTTTGCAATTCAAAAAACCGATTAAGGGGAATTAATTACGATGGCAAGAGGCCCGACACCCTGATTTCCTTTATTCTTGCGCACCTGTCGTGAAAATAGACACGTTTTCAAATTTCAAATTAACCCGGTGGCCGAGTCAATCGTCGAGGATTAGTCTGTTATATCTTCCCATAATTCCTTCACGCGCGAGAAGAAGCCTTCAGATTCCGGACTAGTTGTTGACTGCCCCTTGTTGGGCTTTTCGTTCTGGAACTCGCGCAACAGTTCGTCCTGACGTTTCGAGAGGTTGACGGGTGTTTCAACGACTACGTCAATATACATATCGCCCCGCGCCTGGCTGCGCAAAACCGTCATGCCCTTGTTGCGCAGCCGGTATTGGTCGCCGGATTGTGCCCCTTTTGGGATGGTTACCTTGGCCCGTTTTCCTTCGATGGTAGGCACCTCTATCGCGCCACCTAGGGCCGCCGTTGGCATCGAGAGCGGCACCTTCATATGCAGGTCGGCTTGGTCACGGCGGAAAAGCTGGTGTGGCGCGACAGCTACGAAAATATATAAATCGCCGGCGTTACCGCCCTTGGCGCCTGCCTCTCCTTCTCCGGAGAGTCTGATGCGGGTTCCATCCTCGACGCCGGGCGGAATGGTTACCTTAAGGGTTTTTTCTTTCTGGACCCTACCACCACCACCACAGCCATTGCATGGGTTGGCAATCACTTGACCGGAGCCATTGCAGGCGGAACATGCACGTTCGATGGTAAAAAACCCCTGTTGGGCCCTTACCTTTCCGTGTCCGTTGCAGGCGCCACAGGTCGAAGGTTGTGATCCCCGGGCAGCGCCGGAGCCGTGACAATCATCGCAGGTGACTGCGGTTGGTACCCGGATCTGGGTTTCGCGCCCAACAAAGGCATCACCCAAGGAGATTTGCATATTATAACGAAGGTCAGCGCCGTGCGCTGCACCAGCCCGACCGCGCGCATCGGAACGACCGCCGCCCATGAAGTCGCCAAACATCTCGTCAAATATATCGGCAAACCCACCACCGAACCCACCACTACCCGGTGCACCGCTTTCAAAGGCGGCATGGCCGAACTGATCGTAGGCTGCTCGCTTCTCGCCGTCGCTCAAAACACCGTATGCTTCGCTGAGTTCTTTGAATTTGGCTTCGGCTACGGAATCGTCCGGGTTTTGATCCGGGTGGTATTGCATTGCAAGTTTTCGGTAGGCGCTTTTCAGTGCGGCGTCGTCCGCTCCGCGGTCCACTCCGAGCGTCTCATAAAAATCCGGTTTTGCCATGACTCAGCGACTTTCTTCAGGGCGTGCGCCGATGGTGACGCTGCGCCAGATATTGCCCACGGCTTGCCATTCAGGGCGATTTATCCTTTGGCTGGTCGTCTTCGACCTCTTCAAAGTCGGCGTCAACTACCGTTGCACCACCATCATCGCCGCTGGCTGCAGAACCGCTCCCAGCCATGTCGGGGTTATCCATGTCCGGTCCCCCGGCCTCTTCTTGCTGTGTTTTATAGAGAGCTTCCCCGAGTTTTTGTGCAACTTGGGCCAGGGCATCGGTCTTAGACGTAATGTCGCTGGGGTCGGGTTCTTCGGTTTCGAGCGTAGCCTTCAGGTCAGTTATGGCCCCCTCTATCGCAGACTTTTCTTCATCCGACAAAGAATCGCCATGCTCTTCCATGGTCTTTTCGGTAGTGTAAATCAGACTGTCGGCGTTGTTTTTAGCCTCCACCATTTCGCGACGTTTCTTGTCAGTCTCCGAGTTCGCTTCCGCATCCGCAACCATCTGTTCTATATCGTCGTCGGACAGCCCGCCCGACGCTTGGATACGAATGTTTTGCTCTTTATTCGTCGCTTTGTCCTTGGCACTTACGTTGACGATGCCGTTGGCGTCAATGTCGAAAGTAACTTCGATCTGAGGCAGCCCGCGTTGTGCTGGGGGGATGCCCACCAGATCGAATTGACCGAGAAGCTTGTTGTCCGCTGCCATTTCACGCTCGCCTTGGAAGACTCGGATCGTTACCGCGTTCTGATTGTCTTCCGCGGTGGAAAAAACCTGACTTTTCTTGGTTGGTATCGTGGTGTTGCGATCGATCAGGCGGGTGAATACCCCACCAAGGGTCTCGATGCCAAGCGAAAGCGGCGTCACGTCTAGGAGCAGGACGTCTTTTACGTCGCCTTTAAGAACCCCCGCTTGGATGGCGGCACCAATGGCGACGACCTCGTCTGGATTTACCCCCCGGTGAGGATCGCGCCCGAAAAAATTCTTTACCGTTTCAACGACCTTGGGCATACGCGTCATGCCGCCAACAAGAATAACCTCGTTGATCTCACCGGCCGATAGACCAGCGTCCTTCAGTGCTGCTTTGCACGGACCGACGGTTCGGGCGACCAGCTCGTCGACCAGCGCCTCGAGCTTGGCGCGCGTAACCTTGATATTCAAGTGTTTGGGACCATTTTGATCCGCGGTAATAAATGGCAGGTTGACCTCGGTTTGAGCTGATGATGAGAGTTCGATCTTGGCCTTTTCTGCCGCCTCTTTTAGTCGCTGTAACGCGAGCTTGTCTTGTCGCAGGTCAATTGTGCTCTCTTTTTTAAATTCATCAGCGAGATATTCCATGATTCGGGCATCAAAGTCCTCGCCACCCAGAAAGGTGTCACCATTGGTTGATTTGACTTCAAATACGCCGTCACCAATTTCAAGTATGGAAACATCAAACGTACCGCCGCCGAGATCGTAAACCGCTATAGTGCCGGCCTCGTTTTTCTCAAGCCCATAGGCAAGGGCCGCGGCCGTTGGCTCGTTTATAATTCGCAACACCTCCAGGCCCGCGATCTTGCCGGCGTCTTTGGTTGCTTGGCGCTGGGAATCGTTGAAATAGGCTGGCACTGTAATGACGGCCTCTGTCACCTCCTCCCCAAGATGCGCTTCGGCAGTTTCTTTCATTTTTTGCAGGATGAAGGCGGAAATCTGGCTAGGCGAATATGTGTCACCATCCGCCTCAACCCAAGCGTCACCGTTTTCTGCTTTAACAATGCTGTAAGGAACGAGATGTTCATCCTTTTTGGTGGTCGGGTCGTCATAAGACCGCCCGATTAGCCTTTTAATTGCAAACAAGGTGTTTTCCGGGTTTGTGACAGCCTGCCGTTTGGCGGCCTGTCCGACGAGTCTTTCATCACCTTCGGCGAATGCCACCATCGATGGCGTTGTCCGAGCGCCTTCCGAATTTTCGATGACCCGTGCGTCTGAGCCCTCCATCACAGCAACGCAGGAATTTGTGGTTCCGAGATCTATGCCGATTGCCTTACCCATAATATTGTCCCGTTATTTCGCAGGTTTCCACGACCTTCGAATGGCCGTAAACCATACCCTATAGTTTCAATTTGCTCGTGAAGAGCGTATTTCCCAGATATATAAGTATGGTGAACGCGTCTTACAATAGGTTTCGTGCTGCCGAAGGCCAGATGGTCTGTAAGAGCGAGAGAGGGCCCAAGATCCGGTTTTTACTGTGATTTTTCTCGTCTAGGTAGCCTTAACTGCCGACTGTGGGGCCTTCTCCCCGTTATGAGTGGGGTTCTGCCAGCCTCGACGTAATATTAAGGGATGCAGTGAGCGATCAAATTTATTCGACAGTATCGTCAGAATCCGGGTTGTGTGCTTTAGCTACCCCCACTTTGGCCGGCCGCAGCAATCGATCATGGATAACATAACCACTTTCTACCACTTGCAGAATGACACCGCCCTCAGCTTCTGTAGTTGGGACCTCAAACATTGCTTCGTGAAGCTGAGGGTCGAATTTCTCGCCCAAAGGCTCTATCTTTTTGATCCCCTGCCGGTCCAGTGTTGCTAGCAATTCTTTCTCGGTAAGCGAGATGCCTTCAATAAATGCGACGAGTGCCGCCCCGTCCGGATCCCCATCTTCTGGAATAGATTCCATAGCCCTTCGCAAATTGTCTGCTACGGAAAGCATGTCGCGCGCAAAGTTGGCAGATGTGTATTTACGTGCATCACCTAAATCTTTAAGCGAACGGCGGCGCAGGTTTTCAGTATCGGCCAAGGCGCGCAGAAGCTTATCCTTCAAATCCGCGATTTGATCTTCCTGCGAAGGTTCATCCTCGGTCGTTTCCGTTTCTAACTGGGAACCATCGTTGGTTAAATCCTGTGTGATCGTGGTTTTGTCTGTGTCCCCAGTATCCGCTGGTGACAAGTCGTCGTCACCAATCGCAGCACCTTTTTTTTCTTCCTGATTACTCACGTTTTTAGCCTCTATTTAATAAGCCGGTCTATCATTTTAGCCGTGTAATCGACCATGGGTATGATCCGCGCGTAGTTTAGCCGGGTAGGCCCTACCACTCCGATAGCCCCCACGATTGTTTGGCTTTCGCCTTTGAAAGGCGCCACCACTAGGGAGCACCCAGTTTGGTCAAACAGTGTGTTTTCGGCGCCGATAAATATCTGAACACCGTCTGCAAGTTCGGTGACGTCAAGGAGCTTTATCAGAAGCTCTTCCGTCTCAAGTGCTTGAAACAAACTCCGAACCCTCTCTAGATCCTGTGTCGCCGAAATCTCATCCAATAGACGGGCCTGGCCCTTAACAATCAGCGTGCTGGCGCCGCCGTCCCCACCCATGTCAGCCCAAGCCGCTAGTCCTGCGTCAATTAGTTTTGCCGTTATGGCGTCAATCTGGGTCCGGCGGTGTTCTATTTCATTGCCAATTGCAGTTCGGGCTTCATGGAGTGTTTTTCCCGCCAATCGGGCATTCAGATAGTTTCCTGCTTGTGTCAGAGCGGCGGGTGGCGTTCCGGGAAGCATGTCGATGAGGCGATTTTCAACGAATCCGTCGTCGGTTACCAAGACGGCTAACACCTGACCGTCACCAAGATTAACAAATTCGATGTGTTTAAGCGGGCGGGTGGTTTTCGGTGCCACAACCAGTCCTGCGCATTGGGCGAGGCCGGAGAGCAGTGTTGTGGCCTCGCTTAGTGCTTCGTTCAGGCTGGTTCCGTGAGCAACGCAGCGAGCCTCGATGCGCTCACGTTCTTCTTGGCTTAAATCTCCGATTTCGAGCAAACCATCGACGAACATTCGCAGGCCGGCGTCTGTGGGGAGACGACCTGCCGAGGTATGAGGGGAATAAAGCAGGCCCATATCCTCAAGATCAGACATTACATTTCGCACCGTCGCGGGGGACAGCGGTGTTTTTAGACGACGCGAAAGCGTGCGGGACCCAACCGGATCACCGTCCGCCACGTAGGCCTCAACTATCTCGCGAAAGACGTCACGCGAACGCTCGTTCAACTCATTTATAATGCTGATATCCAGCCCGCTCATATCATTCACTGAAACGCTGAGGATATGTAATCACGAGGCCCGTTTTGTCAACGCCTGCCGCTTGATACTTTACCTCTGGGGGTTGCTTAGATAGCTTGCAGTCAACCAGCAAAAGGAGAAGTTTATGCGCCCTTCCGGCCGTTCACCCGATCAAATGCGATCCGTTGTTCTTGAAACAGGATTCACGCCTTACGCTGAAGGATCGTGTTTGGCGAAATTTGGCGGCACCCATGTGTTATGTAACGCGACGGTGGAGGATCGGGTGCCACCATGGATTCGGAATACAGGCCGTGGATGGGTGACAGCTGAGTATGGGATGCTTCCTCGTTCTACGCACGAACGGTCAGATCGGGAGGCTGCACGTGGGAGGCAGTCCGGCCGAACACAAGAAATCCAGCGCTTGATAGGGCGTTCTCTCCGCGCTGTAGTAAATCTAGAAATTTTAGGCGAACGCCAAATCCGCCTCGATTGTGATGTAATTCAGGCGGATGGCGGAACCCGGACAGCGTCTATCACGGGCGCCTGGGTTGCACTGAAGATTGCCACGGCAGGTTTGGTCAGGTCCGGGGCCTTGCCCAAAGACCCTGTTGGTGGATCAGTCGCGGCTATTTCATGTGGAATTTATAAGGAGTCCGCGTTATTAGACTTGGACTATGCGGAAGATTCTAACGCGGATGCCGATGCCAATTTTGTTTTGACAGGGAGCGGCGGGATCGTAGAGATTCAGTGCACGGCAGAAAAAGACCCGTTCTCTGAGGGTGATTTTCAAGAACTTCTTGAGCTAGCGAAAAAAGGCGTTGGAGAGTTGAGCACTGCACAAACCATGGCGCTATCGGGGTGATATTAATTTTCGTCAGTTCCAATCGGCTTAGGTATCTGTGAAATGGCGCGGTCTTTCACCGAAGACTGCCTGGTGATAGCGAGTCACAACAAGGGCAAAGTTCGGGAGTTCGAAAACCTTTTGAGTACCCGCAAAATAAAAATCTTTTCGGCGTCGGGGCTAGGGTTGCCGGAGCCTGATGAGACTGGCACGAGTTTTGTGGCCAACGCGAAAATTAAAGCAGATGCTGCGGCTATGGGTGCCACTTTACCGGCGCTAGCTGATGATTCTGGCCTTGCGGTGGATGCGCTTGATGGCGCCCCCGGGATTTTTTCGGCGCGTTGGGGCGGGCCTCAAAAAGACTTTACTGTGGCAATGGCCCGCGTGCATTCTGAAGTCGGAGACAGCCCTTCACGACGCGCAAGGTTTGTTTGTGCGCTCGCCTTAACTTGGCCAGACGGTCACTGTGAAACGTTCGAAGGAGAAGTTGCCGGGACACTAATCTGGCCCCCTCGCGGAGACCTTGGGTTTGGGTACGATCCTATGTTCATCGCGAATGGCGACCTTGAGACGTTTGCGGAAATCGATCCCCGTGAAAAGAACACAAAAAGCCACCGCGCCGACGCATTTGCCAAAATGGTCTCTGCTTGTTTTGCGGCGTCTTCATAATGCGATGAAGCATCATGAAGCAACCGGCCCACTGGCTTCTGGGAAAGCTAACCGAAACGGTATGTCAGGCGAAAAACCCGCAACCGCGGTGGAGCCAACGCTTGGCGGATTTGGGCTCTATATCCATTGGCCTTTCTGTGTGTCAAAGTGCCCGTATTGCGATTTCAATTCCCATGTGGCCGATGCCGTCGACCAACTGGCGTGGCAAAAGGCCTTGTTGCGTGAGTTGCATTACTACGGTTCTATAACCAAAGGCCGGCGCCTGAGCAGTGTTTTCTTTGGTGGTGGCACACCGTCACTGATGTTGGCGGAAACTGCTGCGGCGCTTCTCGATGCCCTCTCTCAATACTGGAGCGTGGATGAAGATGTCGAGGTTACGCTTGAGGCGAACCCCTCCTCCTCGGAATGCAAGCACTTCAGTGACTTTCGAGAAGTTGGTGTAAATCGCATCTCCATCGGGGTGCAGTCCCTAAATGATAAGGCTTTAGCTTTCCTTGGACGTGCCCACACCGGGGACCAAGCCCTACAAGCGGTTTTGGATGCCCAACGCGTCTTTGACCGCGTCTCATTTGATCTGATCTATGCGCTGCCCAATCAGGGCCGGGACGATTGGGAAAACGAGCTTGAAACCGCCCTAGCTCTAGGTGTTAACCATCTGTCCCTTTACCAGTTGACGATTGAGAGGGGCACCCCCTTCTATACAGAACACCGGAATGGCGCGTTCCTGCTTCCTAGTGCCGATGAGGCGGCTGAACTTTACCAACTCACTACCGACGTAACTGCAAATGCAGGATTTGATTCCTATGAGGTGTCAAATTACGCGAAGTTTGGACATAAATGTCGGCATAACCTGATTTATTGGAACTGCGGAGATTATGTCGGGATTGGGCCGGGTGCCCATGGTCGGTTGACTCTCGGGGGTGGGCGAACACGGACAGAACAGGTGCCCGGTCCCAAAAACTGGTTGTCGGCCGTTCAGCTGGAAGGCCACGCTACCAGGTTGTCTGAACCCATATCGATCATCGAGAGAATTGATGAATATTTCATGATGGGGCTGCGCCTTCGCGAAGGCATTGACCGGGGGCTGTTTGAAAAGGCCATGGGTCGATCACTGGAAGAGTGTGTCAACATGGGAAAGGTCGAGGCGTTTCAGTCGGAGGGATTAATTCAGGTTGATCTGGCAGGACTTAGAGCGACGGACATTGGCCGTTTACGGTTGAATTCGTTAATAGTCGAGATTGTTCATTGAATTATGTAAGGTTTTTATTTAACCGAACCCCCAAAATTTCTGCGGGCGGGATCGATAATCTTGCTTCCTCTGGGCAAGACTTCACGAACCTCTAAACTGTACTGTGACTGACCGTTCGGCAACAAACGGAAAAGACCGCCTGCCCCGGTAAACCCGGCTTTGGACGCCAGAGCTTTCCGACGATAACGCACGCTAGGTTTTTGCGATCCGAGAATGGCCGCGAGCGCGACAAGATCGTATGCCATGGTACTCAGTGATTGGGGAATAGATTGGTACGTTGCAGTATAGGCCTTAATGAATTCATCATCCAATTGGAGTGGCGGTACAGCATACCAACCGCCCACAAGTGTAGGTTCGCGACCAGTAATCTTAGCAGCCCAGCTTGCCAGCCCCAACAATTGAACGTGTTTTGGATCAACGTCGAAATTCCCTAACTGTGCCGCGACGTTCACCAGTTCTGTGCCACTTGCCGCGATCAGAAGCGCATCGAAAGGGACGGACCCCAATGTCTCTAATAATTTCAAACGTTCTAGTTCGCGCTTGGAACGCTCATCGGTCGATCTGCTCAGTGCCGTTCTTTGTTTCACCAAGGATGCCCTCCGCTGGCGATAATTGCTGATTATCCGGACTGTCTGTGCGATGCCCTCTTCAGATTGGGTGTACCGCTCCGCCCGAACCAGCTGTATGCCTGCCTGTTCGGCGGCGATTTTTGCCACCTCAAGGGCACGCACACCAAAGGTGTTGTCCGGGAGCAGGAGGGCCAGTCGTTGTTTGCCCCGATTCGCGGCATAGTGGACAATTCTTCCGATCTGTGTCTCGGGGGAGAGCCCTGCAAGATAAACTCCGGGACCTGCGACGTCGCGGTCGTTGGAAAACGCAATCATATTAATGCCGGTTTTCCGCAATGCTGCGGTTGCACCAGTTACCGCGCGGGAAAATATAGGCCCTATTACTAACTGGACCATGGACCTAGCGGCAGTTTTCGCGGCGGCTTCTGCGCCGGCAGCGGTTCCCTGGGTATCAAAGGGCATTAGTACGAAGTTGCCATCTGCTATGTCGAAGACTGCGAGCATAGCGGCGTCTAGCAAAGCACGCCCCCACACGGCCTGCGGCCCGGTTAGGGGTAATAAAATGCCAACCCTTGCCCGTCCGCCTGTCTCCCTGATTGGCGGCTGCATCACCACCGGTCCGGGAGGGATGGATGAATTGGCTGCAGCCGGGGTTTGCCGGCCGGGCGGGAATACGGGTTTGTGTGGCCCACCTATCTCCCTGATTGGCGGCTGCATCACCACCGGTCCGGGAGGGGTGGATGAATTGGCTGCAGCCGGGGTTTGCTGGCCGGGCGGGAATACGGGTTTGTGTGGCCGGGATATCTCTTTCCGAATACCCATTTTAGGCGCACTTATCACCGTCCTCCTCGCTGTTTTGCTTGCGTCCCTGCTTCCCGTATCCTGACAGGCATAAAGTGCGAGTGGCGCGCAGACGGCAATCGTCTGAGGAAGCCACTGGTGGAATTTGAAAGGCAGCATCTTCGATGAACCCAACTCAAGATAAGAAAGATCCGGCCATGCGCCAGCCGTTAGCGAGTATAAACAGTACCGATGGGAACCGGCCAAGTAAACTTGGCGCTGACGAGAGCAAACCAGGCTTATATATTGTTGCTACTCCCATTGGGAATCTTGGAGATCTCTCCTATCGAGCAGCTGCTATCCTGAAAACGGCCGATGTCATAGCTTGCGAAGACACCCGGGTTACCGGCAAGCTTCTTAAAATATATAAAATTTCAACTCAGATGACACCGTACCATGATCACAGTCCGCCAGCGGTCCGCGCTCGACTTGTTAAAGAGCTCAGAGACGGAAAAACGGTGGCGCTGGTCTGTGACGCAGGCACACCGCTGGTTTCAGATCCAGGATACAAGCTAGTAACCGCCGCGGTGGCTGCAAATATTTTTGTCACCGTTGCGCCCGGCCCTGCGGCCCCGCTTGCTGCACTGGTGTTGTCAGGACTTCCTACCGACAGGTTTTTTTTCGCGGGGTATCTTCCCTCAAAGGAAAATACACGAGAAAAGGCGTTAGCCGAGATTTCCGAGATCCGCGCAACCTTAATTTTTCTTGAGTCACCGAAACGCCTTGTTAAATCCTTATCAACGATGGCAAGGTTGTTGGGTGAGCGCCAGGCCGTAGTTGCCCGCGAACTGACAAAGATTCACGAAGAGGTCCGCCGAGGACCGCTTTCTGACTTGATTGCGGCTTACAGTGATATTGATGTTCTTAAAGGCGAAATCGTCATTGTGGTTGGACCGCCCGGCGTTTGCGCGGTACCAGAAATCGACATTGATAACCTTCTCGTTGATGCGCTGGGCAACATGAGTGTTCGGGACGCTGTTGCGGCAGTAACCCTTGCCACGGGAGGGGCCCGCAAGGAAGTATATAAAAGGGCCTTGGCCTTGGTCCGGGACAAACCTGTTAACGGCTGATAGTCCTGCCTAGGCTATAGGGCTAATTGCGGTCGCCGCAGATGTCGAACATGGGGTTGGGTTATCTAAGGCCGGCTGTGGATACTGAATAGGGTTTAATTTTGACATTTATTAGCTGCTTGGCGCGAATCGGGTGATTAGGCACATTCTATTTACATTATGAAGTTTAACTGTCTGGAATCAGTGAAGCGCGCGATGGGATACGCCCAAACCCCGCCCTATGATGGCCTGATTGTTTTTTGTAAAAGTGAGCCTGCGGCTAATTGGAGAAAATGACATCATGTCGGAACAATCAAAAAATAAAGCCGTGTTTTCCCTAACACTTGCCATCGTAAGTTGTCTCCATCTACATGGCTGCGTTGGCGTTGTGGTTGGAGCTGGGGCTGCTGCCGGGACCGCTGCTATGGAGGAACGTGGGCTCGCTGGCGCGGTGGACGATGCAGTAATCCGGATCCGAATTAACGCACTTCTATCGGACGCCAGCGAACGAATCTGGCGGAAGATTGGCCTCCAGGTGCACAACGGTCGAGTGCTTCTAACCGGCGCCCTTGAAACTCCAGAGATGCGTCTCCAAGCCATACGCCTGATTTGGCAGGTTGAAGGCGTTAAGGAGGTTATTAATGAAATTCAAATTGCTCAATCTGAGGGCCTGGCCGGCTATGGCCGAGACACCTTGATTTCTACCCGATTGAAATCAGAGCTATTGTTTGACGATCAGGTTTCATCAATTAATTTTTCGATTGAAACCGTTAGGGGGACGGTCTACTTGATCGGTGTGGCGAGAAACCGACAGGAACTAGATCGAGTGATAAATCGCGCACGCTCACTTAACTATGTAAAAAAAGTAGTGAACTATGTGAAAATCAAAAGGCGTTCTGAAACTGGATCGTGAAAACTCGGGCCGAAGCTGAAAAAATTCTTCGTGATATTGCTGTCAACGATGATTCCGATATTGACGTAGTAGAGGGGGCATTGGCGCTGGCTGCGCTTGATCGTCCGGGCATTGAGCTTGGCCGTTATCGAGATCACGTCGCTCGGGTTACCGATGATGTCGGGGCGGAGCTGTCTCGGCAAGGTGGTCTGGTTGGCGCGCTCTACGCTGTGATACATGGCCTACACGGCTACACTGGTGACACTCTCTCCTATGATGACGTACAGAATGCCAATCTAATGCGGGTTATTGATCGCAAGAAAGGCCTGCCTGTGGCGCTGGGGATCCTTTATTTGAAGGCTGCCCGCACGCTTGGCTACACGGCTGACGGATTGAATTTCCCCGGTCATTTTATGGTCAGGCTGAATGAGGCGGGCGGTAGGCATATTGTGGACCCATTTAACGGGGGAATTGAGCGCTCGGCGGCCGACTTGCGAGAAATCCTAAAGGCGACTGTGGGGTTGGATGCTGAATTAAACCCAAAATTTTATGAACCGGTCGGGAATCGGGATATTCTTATAAGATTGCAGAACAACATTAAGGGGCGTCATGAACAAGCTGGCCGGATCCCGGAAGCACTCCGCGTTCTTGACGGCATGCTTGTGTTTGCTCCAGATGTGATAATGTTATGGCGTGAAGTTGGCATTCTAAATGCCCGCCTCGGCAATCTGGATTCTGCAATTTCAGCATTCCAGACCATCATTGAGCGTGCACCATCCGAGAACACGCGCCACTACGCCGCAACGATTATCCGGAAACTGAAATCCCGTCTCAGCTAGGGTCACCTGTCGGCTTGCCCAATACAGACGCCTTATATATCAATAATCGAACAGAGCACTTTACTTGTTGGGCTGTTTTCGCCGCCGCAATTAGTGATTAGATAAGTGTTGAAAAAAATGCAGAGCTGTCAGACGATTATGGTAAGGTCAGAAATCCCCGAGTGCTTTGATAAGAGAGTCGTTACATAAACCCCTGGTTGGTAAATGTTTTCGGATCAAAACACTGCTGACCCCGCAGTTTGATCCGAACGCACTGCCAGGGCAATAAAGTTGAACGCCAAAGTCCGGAGACCTAAACATGAGCCTCACCGTTGCCATCCAAATGGATCATGTGTCCACCATAGATATAAAAGCGGATTCAACTTTTATGCTGGCAATGGAAGCGCAGGCGCGAGGTTACGAGCTGTTCCACTTTATTCCTGCTGGTCTTGTTTTTCGTGATGGGTGTCTTTTTGCAATGGCACAGACGTTGGAGGTCAGGCCCGAGCACGGCAACCATTTTAGCCTTGGTGCCAGCGAGCTCTTGGATCTTGCCACGGTTGATGTGGTTTTGATGCGACAGGACCCACCATTCGACATGAATTATATTACGGCGACCCACCTTCTGGAGCACATCCATCCCGACACCCTAGTCGTTAATGATCCGGGCCAGGTGCGGAATGCCCCCGAGAAGATTTTCGTTACACATTTTGAGGGTTTGTTGCCGGATACTCTGATTACTCGGGACCGAGGGTCCATAGAGGACTTTCGAACGGAGCATGGAGACATCATAGTTAAGCCACTTTTTGGTAATGGCGGTGCCGACGTGTTTCACCTGACACCTGATGATGAGAACATGGGCTCACTGCTCGAAATGTTTGAACAGAAATATCGTGAACCATTTATTGTTCAGCGTTATCTGCCAGAGGTCCGGCAGGGCGACAAGCGCATAATCCTAGTGGACGGTGAGCCTGTTGGGGCAGTCGCCCGTATTCCGCTCAAGGGCGACGCACGAGCGAACTTTCACGCGGGCGGTGGGGCCCAGAAGACTAAACTCACAAATCGGGAACGAGATATCTGCGCACGCATTGGGCCGGAGTTAAAAAGCCGAGGGTTAATCTTTGTTGGGATTGATGTGATTGGGGACTATCTGACCGAAATAAATGTTACTTCACCGACTGGAATACAAGAAATTAACCGGCTTGATGGGGTGCATGTGGAAAAATACCTGTGGGATGCGATCGATGTTCGCGCTTTATAACCTTTGCGGCTAATTTCCTGCCCTGCTGTTCGGCTCATTTCGGCGGCTCAGTGACGCCGGATGATGGGGAGACGGTGTTTTTGCGCTGGTGGCGTGTTGGAACGCGTTCTACGAGATGCTCGTAGTGGTTTCGGACCTTTCCATTGGGAAACCGCCGGACTTTCAGGATCTCGTTATAATCTCTAGGGCTAGGGCCGGGGCGGCCTCATCAACACCAGCGAATTGGTCAGCGTCCTTATCCGTGAAGTAATCCGTGATAGCTTCTTTGAAGGAGGCGCGCGCCTCGATTCGCGCAAACCAGTCGGAAATGCGGGGGCATTTCTTGGCCCAGACCGGTAGTAATCCTAGGTCGCGCAGTCGGTTTACATATGGTGTCGCCGCCGCATCGGCTAGGCTATAGGCTCGTCCGGCGAGGAAATCCTGATTATTCAGTGTCGATTCCATATCTGCTAACAATTTGTCGAAAACCCTTACCGCGTCTGCGACAAGTGGTGCCGCCAATCCGTCGCGATACACAGCCTTTTGGCGAGCGCGACGGTGTGGATCGGGTATTTTGTTGAGATGATTCTTTTGTTCTTGCGGTGTCTTGGCAAGAAATGAAGCGCGGAATGCGGTTGCGTGCGTCAGAATGCCGGTAGAAGGATGTACTGGATCATCGATGCGTTTCAACCAGAGTCGCACCTGCGCGCGCGCGCGCGGACTGTCTGGCAGCAGGGGCGGATCGGGTGCAAGGTCGTCCAAGTATTGCATAATAACTGAAGATTCGATGATAATTTCATCTGTGCCGGTAGCGCTGTCAATCAGTGTCGGCACCACCGCACCAGGGTTCAGGCTTGTGTATTCGGGGCTGAACTGTTGACCTTTGCGGAGGTCAAGTGTCCGGCTCTCAAAATTAAGCGCCTTTTCGGACAGGACGAGTCTTACTTTCACAGCGCAAACCGATGTGGTGCCATCATATAGTATGAGCATAGGACAATCTCTGGCAGTTTATTCTTTGCCGAAAACTATAGCCGCGACATGATCAAGGCAAACATGCTTTGCTGCAAGGCGGCGCCGCGGCACAAATCGCGGTTACGCAAATTCGAGCCCTATGATTGGGAAGTTAGCTAGCCCGTGCGACATAATGAGTGCCTGAGGGCAGGTCTCCATTCTCTAGCATCGGGCCCAGTGCCTGGCCCGCAAGAATGTGGGTGTGAAGATGTGGCACTTCCTGATGTGAGTCACGACCGTGATTGGCGAGCAGTCGGTAGCCGGTCCTATCAACGCCTAGGACTCGAGCAGTGCTGCCGATGGCCGCGACATAATCGGCTCGCTCGCTAGCGTCTGCGATATTAGAGAAGTCATCCCATGATGTGTACCGGCCCTTCGGAATTACAAGTACATGCACTTTGGCTTGGGGGTTGATATCTTCAAATGCTAGCGAATGTTCGGTCTCATATACCTTGTTACAGGGTATTTCACCCCGCAAAATCCTCGCAAAAATGTTCGCGTCATCATAAGACATTTCAATTCCTAATCTCGGCCACTATCTATTTTTGCGTGACTCTTTTTCGCTGAGTCCCGACCTTCCTTCGCGGCGTTCTAGCTCCGCCAGAACCTCCTCCGGCGAAACTCCTGCATCCGCCCATGTTACTAACAAATGATAAAGCAAATCGGCACTTTCTGTGATGGTCGCTGTATTGTTTTTGGTGACAGCGGCAATTACGGTTTCCACCGCCTCCTCGCCGAGCTTCTGGGCAATTTTGTTGGTTCCTTGGGCCAAAAGATTCGCGGTGTACGAGGTCGCGGCATTGCCATTCTTGCGGCTAACAATGACTTCGTACAGGCGGCCAAGGACATCTGAAATGTCGCGCGCTGTATTCATTACCCCGCGATATCAGATCGGCGAGGGGATGTCACCCTTTAGCCGGACGAACAGGGACGCCCGCCTTCGCCATATGTATTTTGGCCTCCGCAATGGTGACTTCACCAAAATGGAAAATGGACGCCGCAAGCACGGCACTGGCGTGACCTTCGAGGACGCCTGCAACCAGATGATCAAGGGTGCCTGCCCCGCCCGACGCTATCACGGGTATTCGTACTGCATCCGCCAGCATTCGTGTTAGCTCGATATCGAATCCCGAGCGGGTACCGTCCCTGTCCATTGAAGTGAGCAGAATTTCTCCTGCGCCCAGGGAGGCCATTCTTTTTGCCCACCGGACAGCGTCGATGCCAGTCGGATTGCGACCGCCGTGCGTGAATATTTCCCATTTTCGGAAACCGACAGCCTTAGCATCGATTGCAACGACGATACATTGAGAGCCAAACTTTTGAGCAGCGCTACCGACGAGTTCGGGGCGGTCTACCGCGGCAGTGTTAATTGACACCTTGTCTGCACCGGCAAGAAGCAACTTTCGAATATCATCTATCTGGCGTACCCCGCCCCCCACAGTTAGCGGCATAAAACACCCCTCTGCCGTGTGATTCACTACATCGCATATCGTATCCCGATTCTCGCTGCTTGCTTTGATATCGAGAAATGTTAATTCGTCAGCGCCTTGTTCGTCGTAAAACCGAGCTTGTTCCACGGGGTCACCCGCATCAACTAGATCCACAAAGTTGACGCCTTTTACGGTGCGTCCGTTCATTACATCAAGACAGGGAATAATGCGCGCTTTTAGCATTTAATCTTTAAATAATTCCAACGCTTCCGCGGGTTCGAGATGTCCGTCATAGATGGCGCGTCCCACAATTACTCCTGCCACACCGGCCTCTTCCTCCTGTTTTAGCTCTCGAAGATCGGCAATGCCCCGTAACCCCCCCGACGCAATAACCGGTGTTGTAAGTTCGAATGCGAGGTCGGCGGTCGCCTCTACGTTGAGGCCTTGCATGGCCCCGTCTCGATCAATGTCGGTATAAATGATAGCGGCCACACCATCGTTTTCAAATGAGAGTGCCAAATCCAATGCTTGTGTTTCTGAAGTTTCCGCCCACCCCTCCACCGAGACATGTCCGGTACGGGCGTCAATTCCAACGATAATTTGCTCAGGATATATTTCGCATGCCATCCGGACTAGGTTTGGTTCTTTTAGAGCGGCAGTCCCTAGGATCACCCGACGGACGCCAGCATCCAGCCAATAATCGATAGTTTCCATGTCCCGAATGCCTCCGCCAAGCTGTATCGGCAGTTCGACCTCTTCAAGTATAGCGGTCACGGCCGCAATATTTTTTGGGGTACCCGCGAATGCGCCATTCAGGTCTACGATATGCAGCCATTCGAACCCCGATGCTGCAAATTCCCGCGCCTGCGCGACGGGGTCAGTATTGAAAATTGTTGATTGGTTCATCTCACCGCGGACCAGGCGGACGCAAACACCGTCTTTAAGATCGATCGCTGGAAACAGGATCATTTGGCCCGTCTTTTCCCTTGTTTTTCTTTTGATTTAGCCGGCTTCCGCAGCTGTTTTGAATAATAGTGTCCTGGCACTAAGGCGCCGTCGACCAGCGCGTAGGCGGGGTTAGTCCCCCACCGTTCAAAACCTCGACTCTCGTATAGGTGGATAGCTGCGTCTTGGGTTGCCCGAAGATCAAGATTGAGGCGCAGGTAACCCAGTTCCAGCGCCATAGTTTCCACGGTTTCCACAAGTTGTGGCGAAAGCCCATGACCTCGAGCCCACGGGGCCACAAACAGCGCGGTGAGGGTTGCGGCGTGGGCCAACGCCTCGTTATTCCGTGGTGGTTCTTGCAGTTGCACAGCCGCAACAACACGGCCGTCCAGCCTTCCTACGAAAAGATGGCGTTCAGGGACCAGAATCACGCCGCGGAAGTAGCGCCCTAACACCGCGCGCGGTGGCGGTTTTAACCAACCGAACCCTCCCCCGTCCAATATTGCCGATTCTGCTGCGTCACACAGATCTTCCACATTTTCGTCCGAAACCTCCTCAAGAGGTTCCACCGTGGTTGTTACGCCAGCCATTAGATGCCCTTTCCGTCCCATTTTAAAAACGCTGCGAGCAGCTGCAACCCCACTGCTTGACTTTTTTCCGGGTGGAACTGTGTTCCAATTATGTTTTCTCTTCCGACTATAGCGGCTAAACATCCGCCATAATTAACAGTCGCTAGCACGTCTTTTTTCTTAGTGCAGTGTAATGAGTAACTATGTACAAAGTACGCATGTCTTCCCCCGGCAAAACTCGCAAGAATGGGATGTGTTGTACCATCCCGAGGCTGGACAACATTCCAGCCCATATGTGGTACTTTCAACTCTGGTTCAGGCGGCGCAAGAGGTAAAACCTCCCCAGAAATCCAGCCCAACCCCTCGTGATTGCCGTGCTCCAACCCGCGTTCCGCAACCAGCTGCATGCCGACGCAAATTCCCAAGAAAGGCTTTTTGCGTTCCCGTACACTACGCTCCAACGCCTCTTCCATTCCACCGAGGCTCCGCAAACCTGCTGCGCAATCACCGTACGCGCCCACGCCAGGAAGCACAATCCGGTCGGCTTTGTCGAGTGCTTTTGCGTCACCTGTTACCGTGACGGTTGTCTTGATCTCGGTCTCTGCAGCTGCGCGCTCTAATGCTTTGGCTACTGACCTCAGATTGCCGGATCCATAATCAATTACAACAGTTTCCATGTATACTCTGTCAGTAGGCTGGTGTGGCTGGAGGCGGGCCGATAGGCACGATCATAGAATGCGTGTATTGCCGGTGTTTTATCAACCGCCGAGTGTACCCTTGGTCGACGGGACGGATTCCGCAGCCCGTGGGTCGGTTTCGGCTGCTCCCCGCAACGCGCGAGCGAGAGCCTTGAAACAGCTTTCAACAATATGGTGGTTGTTTTCGCCATATAGATTTTCCACATGCAAAGTAACCCGGGCATTTTGTGCGAAGGCTTGAAACCATTCTTTGAAAAGTTCTGTGTCCATTTCGCCAAGTTTAGGTTTGGAGAAATTAACCTTCCAAATTAAATAGGGTCGGTCAGATACGTCGATCGAGACGCGGCTGAGTGTTTCGTCCATTGGGATAATGGCGGAGGCAAAACGGACGATTCCTCGTCGTTCCCCCAATGCCTTGTCTATCGCTGTGCCGATCGCTATCCCGGTATCTTCGGTTGTGTGGTGGTAGTCTATGTGCAGGTCACCTTTTGCAACAACAGTCAGATCGATCAGGCTATGCCGGGATAACTGTTCCATCATGTGGTCAAGGAATCCGATTCCGGTATCTACCTTATAATTTCCCGTACCGTCGACATTGACCGCTACCTCGATTTGGGTTTCTTTGGTTTTTCGGGTGACATTTGCTTTGCGCATAATTGATTATCCGATTCTTGGGCAGAACATCATAGCGGCAGATAACCGTTTTTGTCGGTTAGCTGGAATCGGCAGTCTTTTATCAGGAACTTTGGAAACACGCCAGCTAATCAAAAAAAGAGAAAACCTTCTCAAACAATGCATTGTTTAGGGTGATGGGTTTTAAAACCCGCCAACAGTGATTTCCTAACAATAATCCCAAGGGTATTTTCTCTATAAATGTCTGTGATGCAGAGGGTTTGAAAAATAACAGGTTTTTTGGTGATTGCCCTTGCGAGGACCCTCAGTTGATAGAATGTGTAATTCAGGCCGAACATGGTTCAGGCGGCCATGAATAGGCCTTCCGCAACCTGTTTTGACAATAAGCTGCGTTAAGGGTCTTGACGGCGGGCAGTGAACCATCATTTAAAGGGTGGGACAATTCCGTCCAAGGGGCGCAAGCTGTTGCAGGCTGGTGAGAAAATTTGGGAGCAACATGAGGAATAAAGATACACAACCTTGGCACGGTACGACCATCCTGTCCGTACGAAAGAGCGGTAAAGTCGTCATTGCCGGCGATGGTCAAGTGACGTTTGGCAACACGATAATGAAATCTAACGCCTGTAAGGTGCGCTCGCTCGGCGACGGCGGTGTTATTGCGGGGTTTGCCGGCGCAACTGCAGATGCCTTTACTCTGTTTGAACGGCTCGAAGGTAAGCTCGAACAGCACCCGGGCCAGTTGACCCGTGCCTGCGTTGAGCTGGCGAAAGATTGGCGGACGGACCGGTATCTCCGCCGCCTTGAGGCGATGATGGCCGTTGCAGACAAGGACGTTTCTTTGGTCCTGACAGGGACTGGCGATGTTTTGGAGCCGGAAGACGGTTTGATCGGAATCGGTTCGGGTGGATCTTTTGCTCTCGCGGCTGCACGCGGTCTCTACGATCTGGCTGATCAGGACGCCACGGAAATTGCCCGGAAAGCCATGAAGATCGCGGCCGACATCTGTATCTATACAAATGAAAAAATCACTATCGAAAGCCTCTAGAACGTGACTAATTTTTCTCCCCGGGAGATTGTCTCAGAACTTGATCGTTACATCATTGGCCAGAACGATGCCAAGCGTGCAGTCGCCATTGCATTGCGCAATCGCTGGCGGCGGCAACAGCTAGATGACGACCTTCGAGAAGAGATATTGCCTAAAAATATTTTAATGATCGGACCAACGGGTGTCGGTAAAACCGAAATAGCGCGGCGATTGGCGCGGCTTGCTGACGCGCCGTTTCTCAAGGTAGAGGCAACGAAGTTTACCGAGGTTGGTTATGTTGGGCGTGATGTTGAATCGATAGTCCGGGATCTTGTTGAAATTTCAATACATATGACCCGTGAGCGAATGCGCAGGGAGGTTGTTGCTAGAGCCGAAATAGCGGCAGAAGAGCGTGTCCTTGATGCGCTGGTAGGTGAAAAAGCCAGCAAGGACACGCGGCAGAAGTTTCGCATCATGTTGCGTCAGGGCGAGCTGGACGACCGCGAGATTGAAATTGAAATTTCTGACGGTGGTGGCGGAATGCCAACAATGGAGATTCCTGGAATGCCTGGCGCGCAGATGGGGATGATTAATCTTAACGATATGCTTGGAAAGGCGTTTGGCGGCGGTACAAAGACAAAGAAAATAACTATTGGCGAAAGCCATGAGGTTTTAATCGCTGAGGAATGCGACAGGCTTCTTGATGATGACCTTGTGGTGCGGACGGCAATTGATGCGGTAGAACAAAATGGCATCGTTTTCTTGGATGAGATTGATAAAATCTGTGTAGGAACCGATGGACGTGCCGGAGCAGACGTAAGCCGCGAAGGCGTACAGCGTGATTTGTTGCCATTGATTGAAGGAACTAACGTTCCCACAAAGAACGGGACTGTAAAAACGGATCATATCCTGTTTATCGCATCCGGCGCCTTTCATATTGCAAAACCAGCGGACCTGTTGCCGGAACTACAGGGGCGCCTGCCAATCCGGGTAGGCCTTAAAGCGTTAACAGAAGAAGACTTCCGCCGCATTCTGACCGAGCCGGAAGCTAACCTAATCCGCCAGTATACCGCGTTATTGGGAACCGAGGATCTAGCTGTAAACTTCACAGAGGGCGCAATTGACGCGCTCGCTCAGCTGGCGACAGAGGTCAACCGATCTGTGGAAAACATTGGGGCCCGACGCCTGCAGACCGTAATGGAGAGATTATTAGAAGACGTTTCGTTCACAGCGTCAGATCGGGGTGGTGAGTCTATAACCATTGACGAGCATTATGTTCAAGAAAATGTGACCGACCTTGCCAAAGACGCCGATCTGTCCAAGTTCATTCTCTGATATTTTCTTTGAGGGCTCACTGCCGTTTGCGTTTTAGCAGGATATAAAAAGCGCCGGTTCCGCCGTCGTTAGGCTGTGCTTGCGCGAAACCTAGAAGACGCGAGCGCGGTTGCGCGTTGAGCCAAGCCGGCAATTCACGGCGGATTATTCCTCCACCCTGTGTTAATGATCCTTTGCCAGTAATCACCAGAACGCAGCGCTTTCCATCGGCATAAGCATTCTCTATGAAATAAACCAGCGCATCGTGAGCGCTATCAGCAGTCATCCCGTGTAGATCGAGTTGCGCATCAGGGCGCACCTTGCCTTTGCGTAATCGGTCCATGGTGCGCCGATCAAGGTCGGTAGGCACCCCGGCTTTGAGCGTTGGTGTCGCTGATTTAGCGGCTGGCATCACTTTAGCCTGTTGTTTGGTGTTGCCAGAAATTTTCTTTGCGTGGGTTTTAGACGGGTCGGCAGGAAAGACGATTTGTTTTTTTGCTAACGGTTTGGCGTCCGACACAGTCGCACGGAAAAGTGCATTATCGTCGTCGGCATTCTTCTGCAAGTACTTGTGTGGCTTCCTTGTCACTCGACCCCCAAATCACCCGCGTAGAGAAGGTTTTGCTTTCCGCTCCCCCAACCAAATGTGATGTATCCAGCGGGTCGATACAGGGGTTTGGTTATAAAATTTGGCTTCTTCTCTAGCCAACATGCCCTTGGTCCAATTGCTCTGCAAGAGAGAATATAAGCAGTTTTGCTTGTTCTTTATGCGCTGTTAGCTATACAGGGATCAAAAAGGTGTGGGACGTCTAGCTTTTGGGCTCACGTTCATGTGGTACTAAAAGCCAGTATTTGCCTCGAGATTTCATTTCACCCGCTACGTTTCTAGCACGCGTGCCCGATCCCCAAAAAACATCTGCACGGACAACGCCTTGGATGGCGCCACCCGTATCCTGTGCAACCATCAGTCGGCGGAAGGGTGTGCCACCGGGTAGTGTGGTTTCCAGCCATATTGGCAAGCCTAGCGGCAGCAACCGGCGATCAATTGCGAGACTGCGCTCTGGCGTTAAAGCCACACCGAGCGCGCCGACTGGGCCCGGGCCCTGAAGCTCTCGGAAGAACACATAGCTCTCGTTCGTTTGCATGAGTTTTATCCCGCCTGCGGGGTTTTGCTTCAGCCACTTTCGGATTGTCTGCATAGAGGTTTCTTTGCGATTTAGGACGCCTCGCCTGATAAGTTCCCTTCCTATGGCAGTGTATGGCCGTCCGTTTGTGCCAGCGTAACCTAGTCGTATCATTTGACCGTTACGCAGCTTGATGCGGCCCGACCCCTGGATATGAAGGAAAAATGCGTCGACCAGACTGTCAACCCAAACCAACTCTAGTTTTTTGCCTTCTAGCACGCCATTTTCGATACGTACCCGGTCGTAATATGGGACTAGCGAGCCTCCTATGATCCGACCCGAGATGCGCCTTCCTTTTAGGTCGTTACTGAAGCGCCCAAGATTGATCGATACCAGATCCGGGGGACGAACGTGTAATGGTACGTTGAACCTAATGTCGCGTGTCCGCGATCCTCTCAACTCAGGTTCAAAATATCCGGTTATCAATCCTTCCGAACCGGCTGGGCCTGAAATCGCCAAGGGGCGAAAGTTGTGTTCAAAAAACTTTTTTGCATTGCCGGCTTTTGACTGGATATTCTCCCGTGCGTCGGCACATATCTTCCGCCAAACGGATGGTGTGCCGAAGGATGGGAGGCCGTGTCGTTCAAGGTGGGGACAGGAAAGGATCATTGCAGAAAGTGCACCGCCATGGTCATCACTTGCCCAACCGAGCAAATCGTCGAAAGAAGCATCAGTATAGACAGGCTGCATTTGTGCGTGTTTGTCAGGACGCTCCGCACAGGCTCCTATGTAGCAAAGGGAAGCTACGACCATGAAGGCCAACGGCCGGGGCGGCGCAGGCTCCGGGTTTGGTGAAGGTCTCATGATTAAGCCCTGCATTCTGGGGCGCAGAGACTAGTTAGGACTTCTAGTTTCCACCAGCAGCCAATTAGGGTCGCGGGATTTTGCGTCGCGGCTAAACGTCCATATATCTGTGATTTCGGTTGCTTGGTTGGGGACCCCGTCGATAATCCGGTCTTCCGAATCGCGGGTCACGTTCACTTGCTCCGATACAAATTTGACGGTTACCAGCGCATTATGCCCATCCATCCCTGCTTCAATAACTTCCGATGACTTGATGCCAATTATTGTGGTTTCAAGGGTTTGGGCGGCATCCTTACGGTCTTTAATAGAGGTGCTGAAATTGTCGAAAACGTCATCGGAGAGAAGAGCTTCAAGCATTTCCGTATTGCCGGCCGCGAAACCCTCTACGACCATCTCAAAGGCACCCCGCGCCCCGTCAGAGAATTCAGAAAGATTAAATGTGGGATCCATCGCCCGTATTTCGTTTATTTGGACCAGCGCGGTGTCATGCGCCTCTGCCTCTGCCTCCGGCGCGGCGTCCTCTGAGCCAGCATAGGGTATTTCAACCACCTTAGAATCGTGTTCCTTTTGTTCTTCGGGTGTCGTGTTTTGATCTTGTTGCGGCCGTTCGTGTTCCGTACGTTTCCCGAGCACGCTGCGGAGCCGCAACACCAGAAAGGCTGCAACCATTGCGAATAACAGGAGGTCAAGATCACCCATTAATTTGCTTCCTTGTGCCATTTAAGGCACCTCTATTAGCGTCAGCCGATGAACACCGTGTGCAAGAAGGATAGACGCACACGCACCAGTTAGCTATATCCTGTCCCCAGCCGCACCGCACAAATGTTTCGTGATATACTTGATCGCGCTAACTACAGCATGCGGTCTAAATTATTAGTGTACATAAGGCGTTCATCGGGAAATCGCAAGTATGGCTATTATTTTGCTGGCGGCACTTATAATCGTACCGGTTCTGGAAATATCATTATTTATAAAAATTGGCAGCTGGATTGGGCTGTGGCCAACGGTCTTTGTTGTAATCGTTACAGCGGCCGGTGGCGCCACAATGTTGAGAATACAAGGGTTGGCCGTTCTTCGAGGTGCACAGAACAGCATGGCGCGCAATGAATTGCCATTGGAAGATGTCTTTAACGGTTTATGTCTTTTGGTCGCGGGCGTTTTGTTACTGACACCCGGGTTTTTCACCGACGCTTTGGGGTTTTTGTTATTTGTGCCCGTTTTTCGCCATATCCTTGGAAAGGTGATTTGGCAGTGGGCGGCAAGACATGGGGCCACACATGTTTCCGAAAAAACTTTTGGAGACGATCACCCTGTTGGCAGCGGTCCCGTGATTGATGGGGATTATGAAGAAGTTGCTTCCCCACCACCTGCCCATGATCGGTTGGGCTCCGATAAGAGGTCCTGATTTTATAATGTATTGCCGAACCCACTAGGTTGGATGTTTCTGAAGTGCGGTAACACAGGTAAAATGGTCAGATGAGGTATTTCTGCCCGCGCGAATGTCAACATGCTTGACGCGAAACGCTTTACCTTTGCGATAGAAGAATAGTTCCAAAACACATGATTTTTGACGATATCGCCAGAACTCGCTCGGCGGATCACGCCGAACGAAAATCGGTGTGCCTAGAAGTGTCAAAACGTGCTTGCCTGTCAGGTCAAGCAATGTTTTTGGTAGAACCGATTTGTTGCGGGGCACCCAGCTGGGGGCGAATGCCGCGTGGGATTTAGGAGGCTGAGTTGTTCCGGTGCTGTGTGTAATTTTGGTGGAAGTTGGTGAATCCGGGGACGGAACTGCCGGCTTCGCAGATGAAACCGCCCGCTCCGCAGATGAAACCGCCGGCTCCGGGGACGGAACTGCCGGCTCCGCAGACGGAACCGCCGGCTTCGCAGATGAAACCGCCCGCTCCGGGGACGGAACTGCCGGCTTCGCAGATGAAACCGCCCGCTCCGGGGACGGAACTGCCGGCTTCGCAGACGGAACCGCCCGCTCCGGGGACGGAACTGCCGGCTTCGCAGACGGAACC
>JAYZQT010000020.1:0-57007 GCA_036136335.1 Pseudomonadota bacterium | reverse complement strand
CGTCGTTTTGCGTTCTATAATGGCCGGTCCTGGAATCGGCACCTCGGCGAGCAGGCCGTCAAAATCATAAATTTCAGTATCAACGAATCCCCTGTTGCGCAGGTAAACCGGCCGGGTTTGCGATGGAGGTTTGGAGGTATTCCCTGTTTCTAACTTTGACATTGTGGGGCGTCGGGTGGGGTAGGTCGTGTCAATGCGAAAACTGACCAGTTCCAGTGGCGATTCAGGCCGGGTTGTCCCAGGTCCGAAACGCCGTTCGTAGTGGGCTTCGAATGCTCGACGCAGCCCACCGATATCTTTGACAGTCAGTTCGTCACTGTTCCAGTCTATGGTTATTTCATTCAACTGGCCCTGATAACGCATCTCGATCCGGCGCTGAAAAATGCAGGCTGCATATTCCAGACCGGTCTCTTTGATATTGGAGTTCGTGCTGTTCCAAAGTTCCCCAAAACTGCGGTTTGCCGCGGCAATTGCTTCAGTATCCAAAATTACCGGCTCGGACCGGGCTTGGGTATAATGAAGGTCCGAAATGGCCGCACCTAATGCGGAGAATACCGGGCCTGTATATGGCAGAACCAGCTTCCCTATACCAAGTTGTCGTGCAAAATCGGCACAATGTGTTCCTGTCGCGCCGCCGTATGCATAGAGTGCGAATTCCTTGGGATCGTGTCCGCTTTCGATCGAGACCTTGCGGATAAGGTTTGCCATTCGCGCGTTGACGATCTCAAGAATTCCTGCACCGGCGTCGTAGAGGTTCATTTCAAGCGGGGTAGCTATTTTGTCCCAGATAGCACGAGCGGCAAGGTCGGGATCCAAGACATAACCACCGCCAAAGAAATTTTGGGGATCTATGAAACCGCAAACTACCAGCGCATCGGTGACTGTAGGCTCGGTGCCACCCCGAGCGTAGGCGGCAGGGCCTGGGTTGGCACCACCGCTTTGTGGACCGACCTTTAACCGATATCCGTCGGTCCACGCAATGCTGCCTCCTCCCGCCCCAATTGTAACAATCTTTACGGCGGGGACGCTGACAGGCATTCCCTGGTCGAGAAACGGATTAGGGTCTTCTTCCAATCTTTTTCCGTCAATCAGCCCAACATCAAAACTCGTACCTCCCATGTCGGCAGTTATGATTCTGGTGTGGCCGAGCTGATCGCCCAAGAAACGAGCAGCTACCAGACCTGCCACCGGCCCAGAGTTGACAACGTTTACTGCCTGAACGTCCATATCGACTGCACGTGCTGCTCCGCCACTTGACGTAACAACTTGTATTGGTGTGCGTAGCCCTTTGTTTGAAAGTCTGCGATCCAGCTCCGAGATATATCTTGTAGTAATTGGGGCTACATATGCATTTACGATGGTCGTAACTGCACGTTCGAATTCGCCAATGCGGGGTGCGATCTTGTGAGAGAGGCTTACGGGCAGATCCGGCGCGAGTTCTCTGCAGATCTCCGCCACGCTTTCTTCGTGTCGAGGGTTTCGGAACGCCCACAAAAAGCATACCGCAAAACTTTCCGCACCCGCTGCGATCAATCTCGTGACTGCCTCTCGCGTGGCCTTGAGATTGATTTCGCAAATGATTGTGCCGGCGGAATCAACCCGCTCGGGAACACCACAAACCATGTCAGGCGGGACAATTGGCAGTGGCGGCTCTGTGTGAATAAAATCCATTGCTAGAGTTTGTGGAAGGCCACCTACGCGCCCGATTGGCCCTCGCCCGATCGCCAAAGTGTCTTCGAACCCGGCGGTGAACAGAGCCCCCACCTTTGCCCCCTTTCGCGTGATAAGCACATTGGTGGAGACAGTGGTGCCGTGAGCAAAAATATTGGTCCGGGATAGGATATCTGGCACTGACGTATTAAGCGTTATTGCGGCGCGACTGAGCACATCAAAAACACCATCTTGGGGGGCGTCCGGTGTTGAAAAAGCTTTTTCGGTATGAACTACGCCCGCGTCATCGACCGTTACAAGGTCAGTGAAAGTACCCCCCGTATCGACACCGATGTTGGCGTATCTTCGTGTAGGAACGTCATCCATGATTTATGTGCTTCAGCGGTCAAGCTAACTAGGAACATAGCTAAAGTTTGCCTGCGTGCGGATTTTTTCTCCTGAGACCGCTCGTGTCATGGTTTGGAACCTTCCATTCCCTCGCTCAGGGTCACGTTCCCGCCCCTGTGTCCGGGTCCGATTGTTGCCAGTTTTTTTCGCTGGGTGGTATGGCGCATCTAACGCAGGCCTACGCGAGATCCCATTTGTCACGGTCGGGTCAATGCATGTGCTGACCACCGTCTACATTGATGGTCTGGCCAGAAATGAAGTTGGCACCGGAAGAAAGCAGAAACATGACCGCGCCACAAAGATCTTCCGGATATTGATGTCGCTGAATGCAGCGGTCCTCAGGTGGCGCATTTTGTTGGGCATATTCCCCTGACGATGACACCTGTGTATCTGACAGTGTGAAACCCGGCGTTATCGCATTTACGGTGATATTGTGCGGTCCAACCTCTCTCGCAAGTGAACGGGTCAGCCCGATGACACCCGCCTTGGAGGTAGAATAGTGCAGCCGGTTTGGCGTACCGTTCCAGAATCGTCCTGAAGAAATATTTATGATGCTGCCATTACCCTGTTCCTTCATCTGGGGAAATACTGCCTTGCAGCAAAGGAACACGCCGCGCATGTTCACTTCCTGCACCTTGTCCCATTCGTCCACAGGAATTAGTTGCCAGTCGCGGCGCTCTAGCACGCTCATTAGCGACGCGTTGTTAACCAGGCCATCGATGCGGCCGAAGGCTTCTATTGTCTTCGCAGCCATCCCTTGCGTCTGTTCTTCGTTTGCGACGTCTGTTGTGGCAGCAATAGCCTCGCCGCCAGACGCGCGTATCTCTGCGACTGTCTCCGCATTACCTGCATCGTCGATATCGGCGGCGACCACCCGGCAGCCGGCGTTCGCCAGTTCGCGGCAGTAGACCCTTCCGATACCTTTACCGCCACCTGTAACGATCACCACCGTACCCTCTATGCTTAGTAAATTATTTGACATGAGTCCCGATGCCTTTCTGCCCCTAAGGCCCTGTTTGTAATGGTTTGATGATCAGTTCGATCTCTGGCGATTTAAATCAAAATACCCGTTTACACTCTAACCGTCAAAATGGGTGTCATTGCCCGTATTTTGATTTTGCGGTCTTTGCCGTCACGTATCCTTCTGTCACGTCACTCGCCAGCGCTGCTGGGTCCCGGTTTTTGGGATTGCCGTATCCGCCCCCGCCCGCCGTCTGCAGGCTGAAAGTTGTTCCGGGATCAAAAGTTTGGCGGAAAGACGCAGGATATTGTTGCTCTTTCGGTGTGTCCGGCGACAATAAGAACCGGCTCTTTTTTCCTTCTTCCCCACCGGCCAAGCCACGTGGTGCCACTTTCGCGCGGTCGGCGCGATAAACTACGGTGGCAGCTCCAAATAGTTTGTAATCACGACGAAAAGCCAGGCCGCCGCGCGATGCGCCGGCGCCGCCGCTATCTGCCAGGGGTTCGTATCGACTAACTTGGCAGGGGAATTCGGATTCTATGATCTCGATGGGGGTAGCGTAAAGATTTGCAAGATGGGTCGTTACGCCTGTTGCCCCATCGTGACCTTGACCGGCACCATAGGCGGAGCCAAAAATTTCATATTGGTTACCGCGTCCTGGTGCTGCGTCCCGCCAGGAGACGACGATACTACCACCGCTGCCACCAGCATTTGCGATCGCGCGGCCCGGTATGAAGTGGTCAAGTGCCTGCAGGAGCACATCCACCAGTTTGTGGCAGGTCTTCATATAAGATGAGCATGGCGCGGGCTCTCGGGGGTTTAAAATGGTATTTTCACCGAAGGTAAACGAGACCACGTCGCGGGCTGCATCACTATACGGGATTTTAGGGTCAAGAAATCCGATCAGACAATAAAATACACAGGCTTCGACCAGAGCCATCCGCAGATTAGCCGGGCCCCGTGTCTGAGGGTCCGATCCTGTGAAATCGAAATGAACGTGGCCGTTTTCCGACCCTATCCGGACATGAAGTCTGACGGGTTTGTCCTGGTTTACCCCGTCGTTGTCGAGCAATCCCTCCGACTCATGTTCTCCGTCGGGGAGTGCGTGGATTGCCGCATGGAATTGACGACCAGATGCCTCAATTATAGCCTCCATGGAGGCTAGAAATTTCCCCATCCCAAATTGTTTGCATAACCTTACGACGCCGTCGCGTCCGATGCGGGTTGCTCCAATTTGTCCCTGCATGTCGCCCATAACGAGTTCGGGTGCTCGCGAGTTGCTTGCGATCAGCCGTTCCAGGTCGTTGTTAGGCATACCCGCGTGGACAATTTTGACTGGCGGGATTAACAGACCTTCATGAAATAACTCCGTAGCTTGCCCCCAGGTACTGCCGGCAACCACCCCCCCCATATCCGCCTTGTGGGCTATCGAGGCGGCAAAGGCTACCACTTTCCGTTGATAAAAAACCGGCGTGACAAGGGCCATATCGGGTACGTGGGGCAGATTGCCTTGATATGGATGATTGCAGACTAATGTGTCGCCTTCCGCCAGTCCTTGCTCGCCATAGACCTTGAGGATCTTCTGGATAAGGTGAAAATATACTGGCCCGTGAAAAAACATTTGGGGTGAAACTGCTAGTCTCCCCTGCCGATCGGTCACCACACAACTGAAATCGCGCGATTCACGGACGATTGTCGAATAGCCTGAACGATAGAACCGGTAGTCCATCTCTTCCATCAGGCTGGCGAGCCGGTTGCGAACGATCTGGATTTCTGCATGGGCAGCGTGCGGCATAACGACATTCTAGTCGATGGCGGGAGGCAGGGAAGTCCTAAGGCCGCTTGGCGTTAAACCGATTCTGGAAAACAACGACAACTGCGTTTAACAAGGGTACGCACGGACGGCCAATTCCTCTCGGGAGAAAGAATTTCCATGGTATCCTACCAGTATGTCTACACGATGCGTCAGCTTGGCAAAAATTACCCCGGTGGGCGTGAAGTGCTCAAGGATGTTACGTTGGCTTTTCTTCCGGGCGCCAAAATAGGCGTTCTTGGTGTAAATGGTGCCGGAAAATCGACGCTGATGCGGATTATGGCTGGCGAAGACACAGAATTTAACGGTGAGGCATGGGCCGCGGAAGCCGCCGAGGTAGGTATCCTGAAACAGGAACCGGACCTGGATCCGAATAAAGATGTTTACGGCAACGTCCTGGAAGGGATGGCTGAAACACATGCTCTTCTTCAGCGTTTCGAGGAAATTAGCGCCAAATTTGCTGATCCAATGGACGACGACGAGATGAGCGATCTGATCGTGCAACAGGGTGAGTTACAGGAGCAAATTGACGCGACCAACGGCTGGGATCTGGAACGCAAGCTGGAAATAGCAATGGACGCATTGCGATGTCCACCGAAGGACGCCGATGTCACCAAACTGTCTGGCGGAGAACGCCGCCGTGTAGCCTTGTGTCGACTGTTGCTGCGCCAGCCCGACCTTTTGCTGCTTGACGAACCAACCAATCACCTAGACGCGGAATCTGTAGCCTGGCTGGAACGTCACCTTGAAGACTATGAGGGTACGGTAGTTGCAGTTACTCATGATCGATACTTTCTTGATAACGTGGCTGGCTGGATTCTGGAGTTGGACCGTGGGCGTGGTATTCCCCATGAGGGAAATTATTCTGGTTGGCTGGAACAGAAACAAATGCGGCTTGCCCAGGAAGAACGGCAGGAGAAGGCCCGCCAGCGCACGGTCGAGCGAGAACGGGAATGGATCAGTGCATCACCACGCGCGCGCCAGGCCAAAAATCAGGCACGGATTACCGCATATGAGCAACTTCATGCCGCAGCAAAAGATAAAGCACCCGATTCGGCCCAGATTACTATTCCGCCGGGCCCCCGGTTGGGAGACCTCGTTATTGAGGCCTCTAATGTTAGCAAGGGATTTGACGACCGTCTGCTTATCGAGAATTTAGATTTCAAGGTTCCGCCTGGTGCCATTGTGGGCATTGTGGGTGCAAACGGTGCCGGCAAAACGACACTGTTTCGAATGTTTACCGGGGAAGAACAACCAGATTCTGGTGTGCTTCGTATCGGTGAAACGGTTCAACTTGGTTATGTCGACCAGAGCCGTGATGCGCTAGATGCTGACAAAACGGTCTGGGAGGAAATATCGAACGGCGAGGATGTGGTTTTCGTTGGTGATAAGGCCGTGCAGAGCAGGGCATATTGCGGGTCGTTTTATTTTAGGGGTCCGGCTCAGCAGCCGAAGGTAGGTCAGCTCTCGGGTGGAGAACGGAACCGGGTGCATCTTGCAAAGATGCTCAAAGCCCAGAACAATGTGCTGTTGCTCGATGAGCCCACAAATGACCTCGATGTTGACACACTACGTGCACTCGAAGACGCCCTGCTTGATTTTGCCGGCTGCGTGATGGTGATCAGCCATGACCGGTGGTTTCTGGATCGAATTTCAACCCATATCCTCGCTTTTGAGGGCGACAGTCAGGTGGTCTGGTTTGCAGGAAATTATGAGAATTATGAAGCAGATAGAAGACGGCGCTTAGGTGATGAGGCCACGCACCCGCGTCGCATCAGGTACAAACCCCTGGTTCGCGGTTAACCTATTGATGAGACGTTTTCTTCCTAAGCGCCCTTATCAGGCCGGTAACCTTGCCGCCCATCTGCCGGACAACCGAAACAAACTCGTCCCGCTGTGTAACGCTCATGCTGATGCCTTCGACTACTACGTCGATAATTTTGTATTCGGATTCGTTCTTTCGTACACGCCAGTTGACCTTGATCGCCGGTTTTCCGCGGGTCAGTATGTGGGAGAGGACGAGCCACTGTGTTTTGGAGATTTTGCGAGAGCGGATTACCCTAAACTGTTTGCCACTTAAATCCTGAAAACGGTTCGTATATGCCTGTACAAAGAACTTCTCAAATAACCGAATAAATACTGTTTTCTGCTCGTAGGTTGCTGTGCGCCAGTAACGACCCAGGGTAAACCTAGCAATTCGGGGAATATCAAAGTCATCTTTTAGAATTGCCCGAAAGCGGCTGGTCTTCTCTTCCTGAGAAATCCCTTTTTCACCTAGCGATGCAAACGCTTTATTACCCATTTGGGTCACAAAGATTTCAGCTGGTGCGACGGTGTGGGCTGGGAGTGTCTTTATAGTGCACAACAGTAGCAGCGCGCTTAGCGCGGAGATATAAATTCGGAGCATTTATTTTTCCGCGAGGCTAGCGTTATTTTGTCGACTTTGGATTACTTTGGACGGGAGATCGGAAAGGCCACCTGGTACCGGATCGTTGGCCGTTGGCACCCCGTTCCGGATTTCATCTGACCTCCTCTGTCGGTATAAGCTGCGAATGGCGGAATATAAATCAAGCGAATTTTTTCTCAAATCGTTGATCTGGTTGTATTTCTGTGACCGTTTGTCCACGGTGGTCAGTGCCGCCCGCCCTATACGAACTTCCAACGGTGCAAGCCACGTGAAAGGGTCCATTAGTATATCGCCGAGCAACCCAATCCCGTCTCGTGGATTGGACGGACCGAAAATGGGTAAAACCAGATACGGACCCGATTCAACATCCCATGATGCTAAGGTCTGACCGAAGTCCTCCGCGTGTTTCTCGACCCCGTTTTCCGTCGCAAAATCGTTGAAACCGAGAAGGCCAATGGTGGAGTTGATTGCAAAGCGGACCAGTGTTGTTCCAGCTCGCTGAAATTCTCCCTGCAGTATGTCATTGACTAAAATTACTGGTGACCGGAGATTTTCGAGAAAATTATGAAAGTTGTCCTGCAGGGAATCTGGGACCGTGGCACGATACAAGGATGTAATGGGCCGCAACACGACCTTGTCGACCGCCAAGTTAAAATCCAACATGGACCGGTTAAATGGTTCGTATGGGTCGTTGACTTTTTCAAAGGCCTCTACCTCCACTCTATCGCTGGCTGGAGGCGGCGTCGCGCAGCCGGCGGCAAGGAGAGTGAGGCATAAAGCCAACGCTAGCGCACCATTCGCGAAGCTTTTAATTTTCCCCAATAAACTCAATGTAAAATTTCTCCTTCGGCAAGTCTCTTTCCGAAACACTTCCGTATGAAACGATTGGCAAATTTACTATCAGAAACTATGCGATAATCGGCTTTGGGACAATTTTTCCGTCGCATTGATACATCGGTGTCAGGCCCGCCTATGCCAAGCGTTTTACTCTATATAGTATCCAAAACATTCCAGATTGATTTCGACTACCTGTCTGATTTATGGGGTGGTTGGCCAATTTCTGCAAGTGTTTATGCCCATACCGCTCTGAATGGGACAGCCTCAGATTGCGTTCACACATGTACTGTTTCCCGCTGTTTCCGATAAAACCCTGACAGGGCCAATTGCGTGTGATGGTATGCTGTAACAGAAATTTTAGAACTAACCAATCTCCTGCGCTGATTGTGCGGATGTGATTCGTGAAGGTTTATAATGAGCCCTTCAAGTTAGTTTATGTAATATCGAAAACATTGCCAAAGACGAAGTTCAAGATTATGCAGTGCCCTAGAGGGGTGGGTGTGATTACCAGCTGACGGAAGCATTCTTTTGTCCCCCTCAAAGTTAAATAACGGGATGGGAATTGTAAGTTGCAAGTTGCTGGTGTAAAGCGCCTTATCGCCGCGGCTCTCAAGGCGGGATCTAAGACTTTATCAGAATATGATAGCAAGCGGGTACTAGCGGCCTATGGGGTACCGATCACCCGCGAACGGCTGGTATCCAACGTGGGTACGGCTAGAGACGCCGCACGAAGAATAGGTTATCCAGTCGTTCTTAAAGGATGTGCAGCCGAAATGATGCATAAGACCGACGCTGGATTGGTTGCTGTCGGACTTAGTTCGCCAAAAGACCTGACCCTAGCTTTTAAAGTCCTGTCCGAGCGTGCGGGATCAAACTTTGATGGTGCATTTCTTGTTCAGGAAATGGTTAAAGGTGATCGTGAACTTATGATTGGGATGACGCGTGATGAACAGTTTGGACCGTCTGTGATGTTCGGGTTGGGGGGTATCTTTACGGAAATACTGGAAGACGTGTCATTTCGTCTGGCGCCATTGCGTATGACGGATGCTGGGGAAATGATGAGCGAGATCAAGGCATCAAAAATTCTGAATGAAATGCGCGGATTGCCTAAGGTTGATCGGCGTATCCTCGCTCGGGCAATTATAGGTGTTGGCAGGGCCGCAGTCGACAACCCCGAAATTGCGGAGATTGATATTAATCCCCTGATTGTGGCCGGGTCGAAACCCTTGGCAGTTGATGGCTTGATTGTGTTGGGATCCCTAAAGTGACCGTCAAACGTAACCTAAAACGCTTTTTTGCTCCGCGGAAAGTTGCAGTGGTCGGTGCGTCTACAACCAAAGGAAGGCCTGGGCACACGGCCATTCAGAATATGCGTGCCAATGGATACCGAGGCGTAATTTATCCAGTAAACCCGCGTGGTGGGCGGATGTTTGGTTTGGAGGTTTTTAAAACCATCGATGATTTGCCACCGGGCATTGATCTGGCCATAGTAATTTTACCAGCTGCGGCGACGCCACAGGCGGTACGGGATTGTGCTGAAAGGAAGATTGGTTGCGTCGTATTGGTCGCGGGCGGGTTCGCTGAAGTTGACCATGCAGGGGAGGATTTGCAGGAAGAACTATCGCGGGTAGCCCGCGAAACGGGTGTAAGGGTTCTTGGACCTAATACGGCCGGCCACATATCTACGCCGGCTAAATTTACCTCGAGCTTCTTCCCACTTGGAACAATTCCTAAAGGTCCAATTTCGTATGTTGCGCAGACCGGAAACTTCACCGGTGCGATGATGAAACATATAATGTCGGCTGAAAATTACGGAGTTGCGCGGTGCATTGGTCTGGGCAACACTGTGGATATTGATGAGACCGACGTCTTCGAGTTTCTAGCGGATGACCCTCACACGAAGGCCGTATTTTTCTACTTGGAAAGCCTGCGCCGCCCTCGAGAATTTGTCAAAATAGCAAAACGGGTCACGAAAACCAAACCCGTAATCCTGTTAAAAGGCGGAGCGACCCCAGATGGTGCTATCGCCGCCCTATCGCACACCGCGTCAATGGGTTCTGACGATAGCATCCTTAGTGGTGCAATGCGTCAGGCGGGTGTTGTCCGAATCGATGAATTCTCGCAATTGTTTTTAGCAGCAAAGGCGGTTGCACCAATGCCGGTACCGGCAGGTAATCGTGTTGGCTTTGTCTCACCCTCTGGTGCTTTTATCGTCCATATCAGTGACCTATGTCGACAGCGCCTAGATCTGACCTTTCCGCCGTTAGCGGGCAAAACCATGAATCGGCTGAAAGAAATTAGCCCACCGTTCATTCGGTTGAGCAATCCCGTTGATATCTTTCCCAGCGCGACCGTCCATGGCATGGAGTATGCTTACCGCGAGGCTATGGAGGCAGTTTTGGCTGATTCCAGCGTGGATGCAGTGGTGTCTATCATGATCCTTACCCGCGAGTTAGGCATCCCATCTTTAGATTTCATCCCGAAACTTGCAAAAAAACACCCAAAAAAACCCATCTATATTTCATTCAGCGGAGATCACGAATGCAATAACGAAGCGAAAGAATTCCTTGAACCGCGAGGTATTCCAACATTTCCATTGATAGAGGATTCATTCAAGGCACTTGATGTGCTGGTTCGCGCACGGAAGGCGTTGCGTAAATGACGGGTTCTATTGATCTGCAGGAAACCTGGCGCGAACGCATCCAAACCGCCTGGTGCGACTACAATAACCATCTAAATATGGCCTATTACATTTTGATTTTTGATCATGCAACAGATGCATTCCACGCCCAACTTGGTCTGGATAAGGAATACCGCTTAGCCACAGATTGCTCAACATTTGCGGTGGAAACTCACACTAACTATCTCGCCGAGGTTCACGACGGCGACGATGTTTTTATTACGACACAGGTCCTCGACCAGGACGCTAAACGGCTTCACTATTTTCATCGGATGTACCATGCGCAAAATAAATACCTTGCGGCGACAACCGAGGTGATGACCGTCCATGTCAGTTTGCAATCTCGCAAAGTGGTGCCGATGATGTCCGAAACACAGGGAAAGGCTGCTGATTTGGTTAGGCGGCACTCGAAATTTGCGTTACCCCAGCAAAAAGGACAGAAGATTGGGATTCGAAAAAATTAGAGCGCTTCATAATATTTGATTTTTTCTTGTGTCGGTTCGCGATACACATCAAAATGAATCTCAACACCCTGTATTCAATTTTCACTTAATCATTGTGGCCCTACTTGTCGTGAACGGCGCTCCCATTCTTGGTTCTTTCCGACGGTTTGTTCGCAACCAGCAGCTTATCCTGATCGTACTAGCGGTTTTTGCAGGAACAGCTGCCGCATTCGGCGCGGTGTTATTTCGAGAAATTATCTCGCTATTTCAAGCCGGTACTTATGGCGCATCACTCGAAAAGATGTCAGGTATCCTGAAAGACCTTCCGGATTGGCACATTGTAATCGTGCCAACCCTCGGTGGCCTCCTGATAGGTTTGTTTGTTCACTACTGCATGCCGGGGCGCCGCGGCCGGGGTGTCGCTGACGTTATTGAGGCGGCCGCTTTACGGTCTGGTTCTATCACACTGAGAGAAGGACTGGGAGCGGCGGCAGTTTCCGCCGCTTCAATCAGCGTGGGAGCGTCGGTTGGTCGAGAGGGCCCAGTCGTTCACCTCGGGGCTACGGTTTCTTCCGCTGTTGCAACCCGGTTGCGTCTGAGTCGTTCCCAAGCCGTGACATTGCTGGGTTGCGGCGTGGCATCAGCAGTTGCCGCGTCTTTCAATGCACCCATAGCCGGTGTGTTTTTTCGCACTTGAGGTGGTGATTGGTCACTATGCGCTAAGTGCGTTCGCGCCAATTGTCATCGCTGGGGTAATAGGTACCACCATTACTAGGGTGTATTTCGGCAATTTTCCCGCTTTTATCATTCCTGATCACCCACTTGTTTCTTTTTGGGAGTTTCCGGCCTTCGGCCTGCTGAGTGTTGTAAGTGCGCTGGTTGCCATAATCTGTCTTCGCTCAATATCAATTGCTTCCAACATTGCCGATCAGATCCCTATAAAAAGTTATTTGAAAACAGCGGGTGCGGGCTTTTTTGTGGGCGTAATTGCCTTGGGCTATCCAGAAATTCTGGGCGTTGGGTACGCAGCGACTGACACGGCCTTAAATGGGAAATACGACCTCGTCATTTTGATAGCGCTAATAGCTGCCAAGACTGCGGCGACGGCCATATCGCTTGGTGATGGCTTTGGTGGGGGCGTATTCAGCCCGTCGATGTTCATTGGGGCTATGGTTGGTGGCGCCTTCGGGCTGATCGCCACCCAATTATTTCCCGATTTGTCATCCGGGCATTCCGCATACACATTAGTGGGTTTGGGAGCGGTATCTGGCGCAGTTCTCGGAGCCCCCATTTCCACCATTTTGATAGTTTTTGAACTCACGGCGGATTATACGCTGACCCTTGCGGTAATGATCGCCGTCGTTGTAGCGACGGTAATCACGCAGCAGATCAAAGGGCATTCCTTTTTTGGATGGCAGCTTGAAAGGCGCGGTATCAATATAAAAGGTGACCGGGCAGGTGGACTAATGGCCAAGACCCGTGTTGTTGAAGTAATGAGTTATAAATACACACCAGTTGCGGAGGATCTGAAAATTAACGGTGTGCGCGAAAAACTTCTGGTAGCTCCACACGGAGAACTTTTTGTGATTGACGGAAATGGATCTCTCACGGGGACAATTACCCTTGCCGATCTGTCTGACGGAGCATTTGACCATTCGATCGACGATATGGTCAATGCTCGGGATGTGGCACGAATGCATCCACCCGTGCTTGCCGAAGACGATAATCTAGAGAGTGCCCTCGAAGTGATGCAAAACACCGGGGAGGAACATGTGGGCGTGGTGGACCATCGCGATACCATGAAACTGGTCGGCTTTATTCATGAAATAGACGTAATGTTCGTATACAACCGCGCTTTGTTGGAAGCTCGCCGCGAAGAACGAGGCGAACTTTAGTCGCAGTCTGATTCCTGGTAGGGTCACAGGGTCACTTTGTATGTGGCCATATTTCTACAACGATTCGACTTTATCGGTTTGACTACCCCTACATCTGCTGGCTCACTGCTATACTTCTGAGATGAATAAGTTCTATGCAAATGCTCCGCCTGCTATACAGCGGTCTGACCCACCCTATTTAAAGGGGCTTAATGCTCCGCAGCGTAAAGCGGTGGAAACAATCGAAGGTCCGCTTCTTGTTTTGGCCGGCGCCGGGACGGGAAAAACGCGTGTGCTTACAACGCGGATAATACATATTTTGGTAACGCAAAAAGCGTGGCCGAACCAAATCCTTGCGGTTACCTTTACGAATAAAGCTGCCAGGGAAATGCGCGACCGTGTTTCGAAGATAATAGGTGGCGCAACGGAAGGGCTCTGGATGGGGACCTTTCACGCAGTCGCCGCCCGAATTCTTCGCCGACACGCGGCAATTGTCGGATTGAAATCAAACTTCACCATCCTGGATCAAGACGACCAAATTAGATTGGTGAAGCAAATCGTTGAAGCTGAAGACATCGACGATGCACGCTGGCCCGCTCGCGTGGTACATGCGGCAATCGAACGGTTTAAGGATAGGGGAATGGTTCCCGAAAAGATTGGTGTTGCCGACGCGGGAGACCTTGCTAACGGTCGAATTGTTGATATCTATCGGCAATATCAACAGCGCCTGATAGTTCTCAATGCTGTGGATTTTGGTGATTTGTTGCTGCATTGTCTGACAATCTTTACCAAAAAGCCCGATGTATTGGCCGGATATCAGCGACACTTTCAATATATTCTGGTGGACGAATATCAAGATTCAAATGTTTCACAGTATCTTTGGCTGCGCTTGCTGGCTCAAGGTCGAAACAATATTTGTTGCGTGGGTGATGACGATCAATCCATCTACAGCTGGCGGGGTGCTGAAGTCGGCAACATTTTAAGGTTCGAAAAAGATTTCACTGGAGCAACCGTAGTTCGTCTGGAGCAGAACTATCGCTCCACGCAGAAAATCCTGAATGCCGCTTCCCACCTGATTTCCAACAACGATGGGCGGCTCGGTAAAACCCTATGGTCCGAAATACCAGGTGACGACCTAATACAAGTGCGGGCTGTTTGGGATGGTGAAGCAGAAGCCCGATTCGTCGGAGATCAAATTGAGGGCCTGCAACGAATCGGTCAATCTCTTGACGAGATTGCAATTCTGGTGAGGGCAAGTTTCCAAATGCGGGAATTTGAAGAGCGTTTAATCACACTTGGCCTTCCCTATCGTGTTGTCGGCGGACCCCGTTTCTATGAGCGTCAGGAGATTCGCGATGCGTTAGCCTATTTGCGCGTTGTGGCTCAACCTGATGATGATCTTGCCTTGGAACGCATAATCAATACGCCACGGCGAGGTCTCGGTGCGGCAACCATACAGACACTCCATCGGTATGCGCGTGCAGAACAGATCTCAATGTATGCGGCTTCCAGTCAACTGATTGAGACAGATGACATAAGGCCGCAGGCTCGGTCATCTCTCCGGACAATTATAGAGAGATTCAATCGTTGGCGGGTGCAATCCCAAACTATTGATCACGTTGAACTAGCACAAATTGTTCTTGACGAATCCGGTTACACCGAGATGTGGTTGAAAGGTACGACGCCCGACGCGCCGGGTCGTCTCGAAAACCTCAAGGAACTGATATCTGCGCTAAATGAGTTTGGTTCCCTGGAAGGGTTTCTGGAACACATAAGCTTAGTAATGGACCGCGACGATGCCGCCGCTGTTGAGATGGTGAGCCTGATGACGTTGCACGCTGCCAAGGGTCTTGAATTTGATAGTGTGTTTCTCCCCGGATGGGAAGAGGGTGTGTTTCCGAACAGGCGGGCCGTCGACGAAGGGGGCGGAAAGGCGCTCGAAGAGGAACGGCGACTAGCTTATGTTGGACTCACACGAGCTCGAAAAGATGTTTGGATCTGTCACGCGTCCAGCCGGCGCGTCTACAATCAGTGGCTCGCCTGCGCTCCCTCCCGATTTATAGAGGAACTACCCAAAGAACTTTTAGAACATGTTATGGAACCCGGGCTTTACAGCGGTGTAATCGAACCGGGTGTAGATGGTTCTGTGGATGGTTGGGCCGGCGGCAGTGACCGAGGGCCCGGTTATCAGCGACTGCGGTCAGCATCATCTCCGAATTTTGGTGAAATTTGTAACAGCGAAAAGAGAAAGGCGCATGCCTTGTTAGCTGGCACACGAATTTTTCATCAGAAATACGGTTATGGCACGATAACTTCGAACGATGGCGGCAGGCTGGAAGTTGATTTTGAGAAGGCAGGAATGAAGAAAGTGATGGAAAGTTTTGTGGAAACCGCATGACCACCGATCCTTTATGGGAGATTGTTTTTCAAGTTTCCTGTGTTGAACACCTTGAGGTCTTCGAAGGGGCCTTCGAAGGAATTGCTGTGGGGATTTCGACCTTTAAACTAAGGGGGACATTGGCCTGGCGCGTTGCTGTATTGGCGGAGAACGAGCCTGACAGTCGTCAGATCAGTTTAAATATTGCTATTGCTGCTGCGGCTGCTGGGGTTGAGTCGCCAGAGGTTGATTTTCATCCCGTTATTGCAAAAGATTGGGTGGCCGAAGTTGAAAAATTACTCTCTCCCATCCAAGTGGGCCCATACTTTATCTGCGGTTCGCATATACACGACCGGTCACCTGTGGGCTCGGTAAAAATACGAATTGACGCTGGTCTTGCATTCGGGACCGGTGACCACGAAACAACACAGGGGTGTCTTAGAGCCATTGAAGAATTTTGTACCATTCAGTCGCGAGGGAATGCACTAGACTTGGGAACGGGTAGCGGCATTCTAGCCATCGCACTTGCGAAGCGTTTTAGTTTTGAGGTGGCGGCGTGTGACAACGATCCGGTTGCTATCGACGTCGCTCGGAAAAATGCCTTGCTGAATGGTGTTGCCGGAAACATAAACTTTTATATTGCTGATGGCTTAGCCCACCCTAAACTAAGTGCTTGGAAACCCTATGATATTGTAATCGCAAATTTAGTCTCAAATCCGTTAATCGTTATGGCAAAAGATATTTCTGGTGCACTTACAACAAATGGCACAGTAATTCTTTCTGGTATCCTGATAGAACAAACCGAGGGGGTAATAGCGGCGTATACCGAAGTTGGTTTCGTTCCCGCGCGCCGAATAACTCTGGGCGATTGGGAGACCCTCGTTTTTCGACCCGTCATCTAGGGTTATCGTCATAGCCTTCCCTAATCATTTAGCTAAATTGGGCAAACAAAACCCTTAAAAACAGAACGCTTGATGAATTTTGTTGCGCTCGGGAATTGTATGATGGGTACGCATGGATTGTGTTGATAATGTTGGGATCTTAGTGTTCGTGTTTGGCGTAAACATTATGTTAGTGAGCAGAAGATGGTCACAGACGAGAATCTGATTATAGGAATCGCTGCCTCTGCCATTGATCTCGGTTTGCCAGAAACAAGCATTGTTCTTGGTGAAATGTTCGATGGTAGGTCACTTTCTGATATCATCGAGCGAATAAAATATATCAGGGCGCAAAGTAAATCTGGTCTCAGTGTCATGCCGGCATTATCTGACCGGCTCTCGGCTGTGCGCCAGGAACTTGACCGCAAGGGCTTCGATGGGTTTTTGGTGCCGATGGCAGATGAGCACCAAGGCGAATTTATCTCTAGTCGGTCAAAACGACTTGCTTGGTTAACCGGGTTCGATGGTTCCGCGGGTCTTGCGGTAGTGCTGCGGAAGTCTGCTGCGATTTTTGTTGATGGACGTTATACCCTGCAGGTGCGCAGGCAGGTGAATACGGAGATATTTCAACTGGGGCATCTCAAAGGGTCTTGCCCCCAGACGTGGTTATGCGCTCAAGTCTCAAAGGGGTCGCGAATAGGGTTTGATCCATGGTTGCACACGGCGACTGAGATAAAAAACTTTCGCAAGGCCTGTATCGCCGCGAATATCGAGTTGGTCGCGGTAGATGCCAATCCACTTGATGCTGTGTGGTCTGCTCAGCCCCCCCGTCCACTGGGCCCGGTTGTGCCGCACCTGGTTGCCTTTGCAGGCGCCACTTCTCTCGACAAGCGCGAAGAAATTGCTTCTGTCCTTGGTAATTCGGAAGAGGATGCCCTCGTGCTCAGTGAACCTGGATCTATTGCCTGGTTACTTAATATTCGCGGGTCTGATGTTCCTAACACGCCACTCGCCTTATGTTATGCCATCGTCTACCAAACTGGCTGCATTGATTGGTTCATCGATCCCCGCAAGCTAACCCTGGACACACGGAAATCACTCGACGATGGTGTGAGGGTCTTCAGCCCGGGTAGTTTTATCGAAGGGCTTAGGGCGTTGGGTGAGGCGGGAAAGACAATTCGTCTTGATTGCAATAAAGCACCTGAGGCAGTTCGTTCGGTGCTTGAGCAAGCCGGTGCGAATATCGTTGATGGCTTGGATATTTGCGCACTGCCGAGGGCAAAAAAAAATATTGTTGAGGTCGCCGGCGCACGTTCGGCGCATATTCGCGATGGCGTGGCCGTGACTTCATTCCTTGCATGGCTTTTTGAAATTATGAGGGACCACCGTGTAAACGAGATAGAAGCGGCAAACAAACTTTTAACATTTAGGCAAATCGACCCCAAATTTCGTGGTAATAGCTTCAATACGATCTCTGGTAGCGGTCCTAACGGAGCAATAGTTCATTACCAGGCAACCCCACATACCAATCGATATTTGTCCACGGGGGACCTATATCTTGTTGATTCGGGAGGGCAGTACCTTGATGGAACGACGGATGTAACGCGCACCGTTTATATCGATGATGGGGAGGCCAAAGAAGTGTCGATGGAGATCAAGGAACGGTTTACCCGCGTTCTCAAGGGCCACATAGCTATCGCTAGGGCACGCTTCCCAAAGGGTACGTGCGGGAGCCAGATTGACGTACTTGCCCGTCTTGCACTTTGGGAAGAGGGTTTGGATTACGATCACGGTACCGGGCATGGCGTGGGTAGCTATTTGGGTGTACATGAGGGCCCGCAGCGAATTTCGAAGCAGGGCGGATCCGTGCCGCTCGAACCCGGTATGATCCTTTCTAATGAGCCCGGTTATTACAAAGAGGGCGCCTATGGTATCCGAATCGAAAATTTGGTTGTGGTGACAGAGTGCACCAACACTTTAGGAAGTAGGGAGGGGGATCTGTTAGAGTTTGAAACGATTACGCTGGTGCCTATTGACCTAAACCTTGTTGTTCCTGAGATGTTAACAGAGTTTGAACGGGGTTGGCTCAACACCTATCATGCCCGTGTACGGGCAACTCTCTCCCCGCTAGTTAACGAGGGCGTTTGCGCTTGGTTGCGCTCCGCGACAGAAGAACTCTAATACCTTAAATTTCATTTTCGCTATGTCGATCACCCTATCTTCTATCGTTTTAGCCTAGGTACTAATATTCATTTTTCTAATTGTTAATCACGCCGGTGACGTTGCGTTGGCGGTACAACTACAGACAAACTAAGGATTGGGTTTTTCATCACTCGCGTGAATGATATAGCGAAAGGAGGTTTTTGTAGGTTACGAAATGTGCTCCGAAAAATCGGCGTCTTTACCCGGTTGGGCCGTGCATTAGTTGCTGCCACTCAATTTCTGAAAGTACCTTGATCTCCAGATTTCGTGCCTTTTGTGCCTTAGATCCCGCGTCCGTTCCTGTCACCACATAGTCGGTTTTATTAGACACTGCCCCAGAAACTTTAGCGCCAAACGCTTCGGCTTTGGCCTTTGCCTCGGCTCGGGTCATTGTGCTTAACGTTCCTGTGAATACTACAGTCTTGCCACTGATAGGGCTTTTTGCAGACCTCTGGGCGAGTGGCTCAATTTGCAGGTGTGTGGAGAGCCTCTCGATAATATCAATATTATGCTCTTTCCCAAAAAATGACATCAAATCGTCGGCGACGACGATGCCGATGTGATCGATATTACAAAGTGCGGCATAAGCCTCTCCGACGAGTTCTGGTTTTTTAAACTCACCTTTATTATTGGCGCGCTCTTTCGCCGCCACTGACATAGCTGTGCGCCAGGCTGGTAGGTCGCCATAATGTTGGGCAAGCAGTAGCGCCGTGGCTTGCCCAATCTGCCGAATGCCAAGCGAATAAATGAAACGGTCAAGGCCGATGGTTCGTCGCGAATTAATGGCCGTAAACAGATTGGAGGCGGATTTTTCTCCCCACCCCTCCCAATTTTTTAGCTGGTCTACGGACTTGGAGTCATTTTCTTCTAAAACAAAAATATCCACGGGTGTTTTGATAAGGCCGCGCTCGAAGAATGTCGCTACTTGTTTTTCACCAAGCCCGTCAATGTCAAAGGCATTCCGGCTCACGAAATGACGGATGCGCTCGAGTTGTTGGGATGGACAGGCGAGTTCGCCGGAACAACGTGTGACGGCTTCGCCATCCTTTCGAATTACCGGGGTTTTGAGATGGCAAGGGCAAAAGGTCGGGAACGGGTAGGGCGTGGAATTTTCTGCTCGTTTTTCTTTAATTACCCGGACAATCTGAGGAATCACGTCGCCAGCACGTTGGATTATGACTGTATCCCCCTCCCGTACGTCCTTACGTTCGATTTCTTGCTGGTTGTGAAGGGTCGCCCGGCTAACGACTACTCCTCCTAGCGTGATTGGGCGTAAATTGGCAACGGGTGTAAGTGCGCCGGTGCGCCCAATTTGGATCGTGATGTTTTCCAAAAGTGTTTGCGCTTGCGCTGCGGGAAATTTATGCGCCACCGCCCAGCGTGGGGCCCGGGAAACTTTACCCAAACGTTCCTGCCAGTCATGCCGGTTAATTTTGTATACTACGCCGTCGATATCGTAGGGCAGGCTAGACCTACCTTCGCTGGTTTGTTGGTACATTCGGAGAGTCTTGTCCAACGATTCGCACAGTGTCGAATGGGGGTTGACGCAAAACCCCCATTCCCGAAGGTTACGCAACCAGTCCCAGTGAGTGTCACTAACCGAAACGGAAAGCTCACCTGACGCGTATGCAAAAAAGCGAAGATTCCGGCCGGCGGTGACCGAGGCATCGAGCTGGCGCAGTGATCCGGCCGCTGCATTACGTGGATTGGCGAAGACCGGTTGGCCCTTGGCTTTGCGCGATGCGTTCAGAGCCTCGAAGTCATCGTGGCGCATGTAGACCTCCCCGCGGATTTCAACCACGTCGGGCGCCCTATTTTTAAGTATCTGCGGTATATCGTTAATCGTTGCGACATTTGGGGTCACGTCTTCACCCTGAGTGCCGTCGCCGCGGGTGGCGGCTTGGGTAAAAGCTCCGTGTTCGTAACGTAGAGAAATCGAAACTCCATCAATCTTTGGCTCGGCGACTATGTCCACCTGAGTTTCTTGGGGGAGACCCAGAAATCGACGTACACGACCCATGAAACTTTCGACGTCGTCTCGATCGAACGCATTGTCAAGTGAAAGCATCGGGCGACTGTGGCGGATTTTACTAAAGCCAGCAGCAGGTTGTGTGCCGACACGCTTGCTAGGACTATCGTCTCGGATAAGCTTGGGAAACGCATCTTCGATAGCAGAGTTCAGCTGCCTAAGCGCATCGTATTCGGCGTCGGATATAATCGGTTCATCGTTTTTGTGGTAAGCCGCGTCATGGCGAGAAATATCTTCTGCTAGTATGGCAAGCTCTGTTGCCGCTTGGGTTGCGGTGAGGTTTGCCACCGTCTCGATGATGTTGTTTTTGTGCCGATCATTCATCAGTGTTGTCAAAACCTAGGTTAATTGTTGATTTCAGTTATAAGCTTGTCTGCGGCGGCACGTGCTTCATCCGTGACCTTTGCACCGGCCAACATACGTGCGATTTCCTCGCGTCTTTCATTGGGAGATAGTTGAGAAACAACAGTTACTGTATCGCTGCCGCTTTTAGAAGTCTTAACTGATTTGGTGACATGGAAGTGTTGTGTGGCGCGCGCGGCTACTTGTGGCGAATGTGTCACAACCAAAACCTGTACCCCTTCGGACAAAGTTGCGAGCCGCTCTGCAATTGCGGCGGCAGTGGCACCGCCTACTCCCGCATCAACTTCGTCAAATACGAGTGTGGTAACCCCGTTAGCATTGAATAATGCTACCTTTAAGGCGAGCAAGAGCCGGGCTAATTCGCCACCCGACGCAACCCTATTAATGGGCCCCGCTGGATGTCCTGGGTTTGTAGTAGCCTCAAAAACTACACGGTCAATGCCATTTTGGGACCATTCGGATTCCCCTAGCATCGTAACTCGTGTGCAGAACAGCGCGCTTTCCAATCGCAGATAGGGAAATTCGGCGTTAATTGTGCGGTCGAGTTCTTTCGCGGCTGCCATACGCGCGGCGTGTAGTTCGAGGGAAAGGTCTGAGTAGGCTTTTTTTGCACGTTCCTGTTCCTCCTCTAACCGACTAATATCCCGATCGGCATCATCCAAGTACCCTATCTTCTTGGCAAATTCGTGGCACAACCTTGCTAAGGAATCAACGTCGACGTTGTGCTTTCGTGCCGCCGCCCGTAGCCCGAAAAGGCGCTCGTCAAGTTGTTCTAATTTCTCAGGTTCCGTGTTGGTTGCTTGAAGCGCCTCAAGAAGAAGGTCGACCGTTATTGCAGCTTCGTTTGCGGATCGATCCAGTGCCTCGAGGGCCTTTTTGAGTAATCCGCCGCTAATTTCTTCCACCCGTTCGAGAGAACGCAAAGAGCGAGAAAACTGGTGTTGAAACCCCTCACTGCCGGTCAACATGTCAAGGGTTTGCTTTATGGCATCGGCGATCTTTTCTGCGTTCATCATCAGAGAACGGGATCTGAGCAACGACTCTTCTTCACCTTTCTGAGGGTCCATCTGTGTTAATTCGGTATAAACGTGTCGAAGATAATCACCTTCAGCTGCTATTCGTTCAATTTCGTCACGTTTGTTTCTTAGTTGTTTCTTGGCTTTTTTATATCTCACCCAACCTTTTTCAACATTTTCGGCTTGTGCGTTGAGTTTGCCGAAAGCGTCCAATGCACTCCTGTGATTTCCCGGATTTAGCAATCCATGGCTAGCGAATTGACCTTCTATCTCAACCAAAGTTCCCCCGATTGCGCGCAGCGCGCCTGCGCTAACTGGCTGGTCGTTGATAAATGCACGGCTGCGCCCGTCAGCAGTTAGCGTTCGCCGCAGGATAACCGGTTCACCGTCTCTGGGGACTTCGATCTCATTATTCATCATCCATGTGTGAATTGTCTCGTAGTCCGAAAGTTCGAAAGCCGCGTATATTGTTGATTTGTTTCCTGACGTTGAACCACCACGGACAACTGATGTATCTGCGCGCTCTCCGATGGCTAGGCTTAATGCATCGAGCAGAATAGACTTCCCCGCCCCAGTTTCACCGGTCAAAACGCAGAGACCCTTTGTAAACTCAAGATCAACCTGATCTATCAACACAATATTTGTAATTGATAACGAGGTAAGCATTTTAGCCTAGAACAGCCAGTTCCATGCACGGCCTAGGAAACCCCGTTTATCCGGTCGGTCACGCGGATTCGTATCGGTGGCGACAGCATAAGCATCGACGTACCATTCGGTGCCCGGGTAGTTATGTCCCAGAACCGAGGCGACTTTTCGGGCCTCTTCTTTGATGCCGAGCGCCGTATATGATTCCACCAACCGGTGGAGGGCTTCCGGGACGTGGGTTGTGTTCTGATAATTGTCTATGACGCGTCGAAACCGGTTGATTGCGGCCAGGTAATGCTTGCGTGTCAAATAAAATCGGCCAACCTGCATCTCTTTTCCGGCAAGGTGATCCCGCGTCAGGTCAACCTTAAGCTTAGCGTCACGGGCGTATTTGGAATTTGGAAATCGGCGTATTACTTCAGTGAGGGATGCGAGCGCCCGTTCCGTCATGAATTGGTCACGTGAAACATCCGAGATACGTTCGTAATAGGCTAGGGCCCGCAAATAGTATGCGTAGGCGATATCGCGATTGCCGGGATGTAGCCGAATGAAGCGGTCAAGGTCGATTATGGCCTCATCGTATTTGTTTGCCTGATAGTTGGAGTACGCAGACATGAGCTGCGCTTTGATCGCCCAAATCGAATATGGATGTTGGCGATCAACTTCGTCGAATTTTTTTGCAGCAAATGCGTAATAGCCAGTTTCGAGAGAGTTGACCGCCTCATTGTATAGAGGTTCTACTTTTTCTTCGATATAGACCGTCTTGTCATTCCCGCCGCATGCGCTCAATGCCATGCATACGGATAATGCCACGGCTATTTGGCGAGAAACGCTGTCCAACATTACACATCCCGTAGTCGATTGTTAATTAGTGTTTATAACATCATCGATTATACGGATGTAGTTCGAAAAGAAAAAAGCCGCCTTGTTGAGCGCTTTCCGTTGGTTGATACGCAGTAGTCGCTTAACCGGTATTTGCGTTCGGCTCCAAAACTCGATCCGTTGGCGCGTCGATACGCGTCCAAGCGCCATCCTTGGCAAAAATAGCTTTGAGCAATTGATGATTGAGTTCATGACCCGACTTGCTTGCCTGAATGTCTCCTATAATCGGTGATCCCGCAAGATATAGGTCACCGATACAGTCTAGGATTTTGTGACGCACAAACTCGTCTTCGTATCGCAAACCACCTTTGTTCAGCACTTTATCGTCACTGATGACCACGGCGTTGTCGAGCGATCCCCCCAGTACCAGCCCAGCTTTACGTAGTGCATCCACGTCTTCTTCGAAGCCAAATGTACGTGCTCTGGAGATATCAACTTTGAAGGTTTTTCCTAGCTGAGCCAATCTGTGCTGTTGGCAGGCAATAGCCGCAGAAGAGAAATCAATCTCGAAATTTATTCTGAACTCGTCAAACGGTTTAACCGAGAGAGATCGAGTGTTATCGCCGACTGTAATTGGTTGTAAAATTTTGATCGCGGATCGCGGAGCGGTTTGCTCAGCGATTCCCGCGCACTCTATCAGAAAGACAAATGGTGCGGCACTACCATCCATGATTGGTATTTCCGGTCCGTCTACTTCAATTAGTACATTGTCTATTTCGCATCCGGCTAACGCCGCCATCAGGTGTTCAATCGTACCTATCGTCGCGCCATGGTCATTGCCGACGGTAGTGGCGAGTTGTGTATCCACCACATTGCGCCATGAGACGGCTATTTCGCGGGCACCATTAAGTAAGTCAATCCGGTTTACCCGGATACCGGTATTCGCTTCGGCTGGCTTGAGCGTCAGAACGGTCTTTTTTCCAGAATGAAGGGCAATGCCCGAACACCCAATTTCGGTTTTCAGTGTTTTTTGCTTGTTCAAACCAACAATCTTCCCTCGGCTTCTGTTTCTACTTCGCGCTGTTCGCTGCACAACCCATCATTGGTAGTGGAATAATTGCGAACCGTGTCTCCAGCGGAGATAAAGTGTCGAAGGATGGTACCAAACACCCTCCGAGACATTCAAATCAATAAATGTTACAGTTTGTTACGTAACCTACGAGGTTATGGTCATATTAATTTGCCTGCCGGCGCAGAAATGCCGGAATTTCGAGCAAATCCTCTTCGGACTGAGAAGTATTAACTCTGCGATCGAGGTTCACGCCTGTAAGATTGGCTTGTTGCGGCGTTAGATCGTCAGGTTTGGGCTGTGTCATTGGTTTTGCGATCGGTTCCTCCACCGGCTCCGAGGACAAATTATGGCGGCGCTCACGTCCGTTTCCGGTGATCCTCTGGAACAACGTAGCGGCCCGGCGCGGAGTTTCCTCTTTTTGACCTCCATTGAGCAAATCCGCTTCCTTGAACGGATCAGAATTGGAATCGTCGTCATGCCCTGTTTTTGGGTCTACCGGTGCCGGCGGCATGAACGCTTCATTTTTGGCTACAAGGCGCGGCTCGGTTCGATCCGATAACTCCGGCTCGGCCGGTACATTAATAGTCGATGTAGGTTCGATATCGGATGCGGCGTCACTATGGGATTCTGAAGTAGGGGAGTTTGCCGTTGATTTTCCCATCATTAGCTTTCCAACACCATCGTTTTGGTGGGCAGAGGGCTCAGCTGCTGTGTCGGATACACCTTCGGGTACTAGTGCTGCTTCGAAATCCGGTTTCCGGGTTTCTCTCTCGTCTCTTGTCTCTGTAGACGAAATTGTCGACGGCATTGTTTCCGCTGATTTCTTGAATTCACCAGTTTTTACCAGCTTTTGCGCATGAGAATACACCTTGAGAACTGGCCGCGGTTGTACTTCAGCCGCAGCGTCTATCCCAGTGGCGACCACGGAGACCCGCATGATGCCTTCAAGTGACGAATCCATCGTCGATCCAAAAATGATATTAGCGTCGGGATCAACTTCCTCGCCAATACGATTGGCAGCTTCGTCAACCTCAAATAGTGTCATATCAGATCCACCAGTGATATTTATTAATACTCCACGCGCGCCTTTCATTGACACGTCGTCAAGCAGCGGATTGGAAATCGCGGCTTCTGCGGCTAACCGGGCGCGTTCGTCCCCTTCGCCTTCTCCCGTCCCCATCATTGCCTTCCCCATTTCGCCCATTACTGCACGAATATCCGCAAAATCGAGATTGATCAATCCGGGTACCACCATTAAGTCCGTCACGCCCCGGACGCCCGAGTGAAGTACTTCGTCCGCCATTGTGAAGGCATCGGCAAACGTTGTCTTTTCGTTAGCAATTCGAAACAGGTTCTGATTGGGGATGACGATCAGTGTGTCGACATACTGCTGCATTTCCTCAATTCCTGCATCGGCGATCCGCATCCGGTTCACCCCTTCAAACTGAAACGGCTTGGTGACCACACCTACTGTTAAAATACCGTTTTCGCGTGCCAACCTTGCAATTACGGGCGCGGCTCCGGTCCCGGTCCCGCCACCCATACCCGCGGTAATGAACACCATATTTGCTGCGTTCAGCGATTCCATGAGGTCATCCATTGCTTCTTCCGCCGCGGCACGGCCAATATCCGGACGAGAACCAGCCCCAAGTCCGTGCGTAATACCTGGCCCCAGCTGGATTGATCTTTCTGCGAGACTCTGTGCCAGCGCTTGGGCATCGGTGTTTGCTACCACGAATTCGACGCCCTCCAGTTGCGATGAGATCATGTTATTGACGGCATTGCCGCCGGCGCCACCAACACCAATAACGGTAATACGTGGTTTCAGATGGTCCTGAGTTTTGGGAACGGTAAGATTGATGGTCATTTAGGCCTCCTAGCTAGGGATATTAGGTACTGGGGTGCGAAGCCAACCCGCAGGGAATGCGCGGTTGGCCTTTGGGTGGGAGAATGGGTCAAATGCATGGGCTAAAAACTTTCTTTGAGCCATTGGCCGATACGTGCAATTCGGCCGCCACGGCTGTTCTCGTTTACTTGCGTGTCGTTAATAGTGCCGGCAAACTTCTCAATTCCGTATCGCAATAATCCGGCGCAGGTAGAAAATGCCGGGCCGCTTGTCGCTTCAGCTAAACCACTGATACGAAGCGGACGACCAACTCGGACCTGTTTTTCCAGCACCAATGCCGCGAGATCAGGAATGCCGTGTAACTGAGCCGCCCCACCTGTTAGCACCAGACGGCGGCCAGAAATTCGATCGAAACCATTTATTTCAAGCCGCTCTCTAACCAGTTCGAATGTTTCTTCGATGCGTGGCCTGATAATCCCCGTCAGGATTGAACGCGGCACATGATTTGGATGATTGTGGTTGTCTTCTCCTACTAGAGGTACATCCATGACTTCGTTGTCATCCGATTGAGACCAGACCGCGCTACCATAAAGAATTTTCATCCGCTCCGCGTGAACAAGCGGGGTCGACAGGCCGCGTGCCACATCGTTGGTCACGTGTCCACCGCCTATGGGAATAGAGTCTGCAAACACCACTTGGTTGTCGTAAAATACAGCAACTGTCGTGGTACCGCCCCCCATATCTATTAGGGTGACACCTAGGTCTTTTTCGTCCTGCACAAGGCATGACAATCCTGCTGCATATGGTGATACCACCACTTCTTCAATATCGAGATGGCAGCGTGCAACGCAGTTTCTCAGATTGCGGACTGGACCAGGCGCAGCGTTTATCCGATGAAAACTCACCCGCAGACGCTCTCCACACATGCCGCGTGGATCACGAATACGCCGATTGCCGTCTATCGCAAATCCTACTGGTAGACAGTGGATAAGTTCTTGGTCGGCCGGCTGCACAACTTGATGGTTATGTTCACGTGCGTGACGGATATCATTTTCGGCGATCTCATGACCTGCTATTGCCACCTCAATTTCTTGGGTCTGGGAGTATATGGTCCCGCCAGAGAGGTTTACGAAAACGCTATCAATTCGTTCTCCAGCTAGTTCTTCTGCGGCGCTGACTGCGGTCAAGACGGCGTTCTGTGCCGCCTCCATGTCAATTACTGAACCGTTTCGGATCCCAGCAGAGGCGTGTTGGGCGACACCAACAACGCGTATGCCACCTTCGGTATTTGCGTGGGCAATAAAGCAGCAAGCCTTCGAGCTTCCAACGTCGAGTGCGGCAATTATACCGGTGCGAAGTTTTGCCACTATAAGACACCCCCTTCGTGGAGACGATGAGCAATGGTTCGGTTGATCACGTGCGTTTTCCCCTGCGGTTATTTACTTTGTGCTCATTGTTCAATTGACCAGCTCGGGTGCGGACAATTAGGTGGTCGGGAATTCGGAGATCGATCGACAATAAATCCTGCTTTAACAGCTTATGTTTCCGCTCAAGTGTGGCGAGGCGGTGCCACGCGTCTTGCGCTCGATTTTCCGGAAGTCGAACAAAAATTCCGTTATCCATCCGAATATTCCAGCGGCGTGCACCCACCCGGACAGCGGCGTTTACACGTTGTTGAAGGTCGGGCTCGCGCGCTAGCATGGTAATTAATGACACGGCGTGTTTTGGAGCGTCTTTTCCAACAAGAATTAGGAGATTATGAAATCTCTCCAGATTTTGTGATGTGATAACGATACCCTCGTCGTCGACCAGAACCAGCTGGTTTTTGCGTTGCCAAAGCGCGAGTGGCCGGCGTTCTACAATCCGGACTCGAACTGTGCTTGGAAACTCTCGCTCGACGCTGGCCACCCGGATCCATGGGAGCGCTTCGAGCCGGGAACGTGCAGCAATTAGATCAATCGAAAGCATTGGTGTGTCACGTTTTATCTGCAGGACCTCCGTTATCTTCTTCGACGTTTCATAACGGTGGCCCTGCAGAATCACCGATTCCGCCCTCAAACCGGCATCGGCTAGGTTTTGGTTAAAAAACATGAAAATAGTGTTTGCGAGGGTGAAAACTGACCCCGACCCCCACAACGAAATCGGTCCGACTACCGCGAAGCTAAGTATGAGGAGCAGGCCAGTAATTCGGATTGAGCCCTTTATCCATCGCGGTAAAGGCCGTCGCCGGTTGCTTTTGTTTGAACCGGAGTTCGAAGTCGTAGTGCCTTCACTGTTTATCCATCGCATAACGCGTTCTCCACGATCCAGCCGATCAGGCTCCCGAATTCTATGCCGGCGTATGCCGCCTGCTCAGGAACGAGCGACATCGGTGTCATTCCGGGTTGGGTATTAACTTCGAGTAGATATAGATCGCCGGGTTCACCATTTCGGTCGTCGTAAATTAAATCCGATCGCGAAACGCCGCGACAACCGAGTGCGCGGTGGGCGCGGACAGCGTAATCCATTGCCGCGTCATGAGCGCTTTGATTTATCGGCGCGGGAATGAGGTGTCGTGTAAGACCCTCGGTATATTTTGCGTTATAGCTGTAAAAACTATTGGAATGCTGGATTTCTGTCACCGCCAGCGCTTTACCGCCCATCACGGATACGGTTAGCTCACGACCGTCTATATAGCTTTCGATCATCATCTGGTTGCCAAAAGCCCAAATCTCTTCACCCAAACCAGCCAAATCCGCCTCGTTGCGGACAATAAAGACCCCCATACTAGAGCCTTCGTTAACCGGCTTAAGTACATAAGGTAGTGCTAATCGTTTACCCCCTTCGAATTCGGCTCGCGTGACCACTCGATGTTTTGGGCAAGGTATGCCAGCGCTAGTAAAAAGGCTTTTTGACATTGGCTTATCCATCGCAAGTGCCGAAGCGAGCACGCCCGAATGGGAATACGGTATCCCCAGGTATTCAAGGACGCCTTGGATGCAGCCATCCTCACCATAGGTCCCATGTAGAGCGTTAAAAACCACATCCGGGGCTGGATTTAGTGCTTCGAGAAGCACTTGAAGATCTCTTTGAACATCGATGCTGCGGACTGAATAACCTGCATCGCTGAGGGCATCGCAAATCCTACTACTTCCCATCAACGAAACCTCCCGTTCGCGTGAGCAACCACCGGTTAAAACTGCTACGGAGGTACTCACGGCGCCGTCTCTATTGAGGAAACGCCTATCCGCCTAATTTCCCACTCCAGCGCTATTCCACTATGGTCCAAGACGCGACGGCGGACCTCATTTCCGAGGCTTTCCAGATCGTGAGCGGTTGCGTTTCCGCGGTTTATAAGGAAGTTGCAGTGTTTCTCCGATACCATTGCGTCACCTACAGCGAGACCGCGACACCCGGCCGCGTCTATTAATTTCCATGCTTTTCCTGCGGTAGTATTTTTGAAGGTTGACCCACCTGTTCGCAAATGGGCAGGTTGCGACGTTTTTCTGTCCTTAGAAATTTTCGTCATCTTTCTACTGATTTCATCGGGGTCCGTGGATGTGCAGCGGAGCCTTGCAGATAAAAAGATCCAATTTTCTTGCAAGGCTGTACTCCGATAAGAGAACTGGAGTTCACTTGATGAAAGATCGTGGAGAATTCCTTTGGGATCGAGAGCGATCGCAGATAAAAGAACATCGCTAATCTCGTGACCGTAGGCGCCCGCGTTCATACTCAGGGCACCACCGATTGTACCGGGGATCCCGCTAAGAAACTCAAGTCCCCCCAACGATCTTCTATGGCATGCTCGTGCAACCGTGACACTCGATGCACCGGCGCCAGCGATAACCTCATTCTTTTCGATCACGATGTCGTTGAGCGTTTTGCTTAAATGGATGACAACCCCCAGTATTCCGCCATCGCGAATCAGGACGTTAGAACCGTGTCCCAGAAGCGTGACATCAATTTCTGGATCGAGCTTGGAGCGAAACGTTCTCAAATCCTCCATGTCTGCAGGTTTGAAAACGAATTCAGCGGGACCACCTGTGCGGAACCAAGTGTTTCCACGAAGCGGTAGGTTTGCATATACCTCCCCGCGTACGGGCGGCAGATGTCGCATCAGGCGCGGGTTGGCATTAGCAAGCATTTTCAATTTGCTCCGCCAGAGGACACTATAACGGTATTACGCCCAAGTTCTCTCAGGCCCGCGGGCAGGCTGTTAGCCCAGTTGGTAATTGTGCCAGCGCCCATAAAGATGATGAAATCCCCCGGACGACCAATGTCTGCAATAATTTGGGGTAAATCTTTGGGCTTTCTAAGTGTTATTACGTGACAATGACCGCGCTCACGAATCCCTCGAATCAGAGCATTTTGGTCGACACCGTCCAGGGGAATTTCGCCGGCTGCATAAATATCAGCGACAATGACTGTGTCTGCATCGTGGAAGCAGTTGCAAAATGCGTCGAACAGGTCTCGAACGCGTGTATAGCGGTGTGGTTGTATAACGGCGATAACATTGCCGTCGGCGTTGGTCCGGGCCGCTTCAAGGGCCGCTGATATTTCGACTGGATGATGACCGTAATCGTCAATAATTGTGATGTCATTCACGACACCAATTTTGGTGAAACGCCGTTTTACGCCTCTGAATTCAGAGAGCGCCCGTTGCAGGGTATTGGTTGGAACCCCCATTTCCTGTGCGATAGCGATTGCTGCCAAAGCATTCCGTATATTGTGATTTCCCGGCATGGGCATTGTGAAACGCCCGAGCTCGACGCGGGATGGCGAGGCGCGGTTTGAGAGGGTGACCGTAAATTCTGAACCTAGAGGAGTAGAAGCAATGTTGACGGCACGGACATTTGCTTGGGAACATAGCCCGTATGTGACGATTCGGCGATCAGACATTTCGGCGATTAGCGACTGCAACACAGTGTCGTCGATGCACATTGTAGCAAATCCGTAAAATGGGATATTTTGCACGAACGTCACGAAGGCCGCCTTCAGAGCATCGAAATTTCCATAATGATCGAGATGCTCTGCATCGATATTTGTCACGACGGCGATGGTTGCTGGTAATCGCGTAAAGGTGCCGTCCGATTCATCTGCCTCTGCCACAACCCATTTGCCGCTGCCCAGACGTGCGTTTGTGCCGTAGGCATTGATAATACCGCCGTTGATTACAGTCGGATCAAACTCACCCGCATCCAGCAACGCAGCTATAATTGATGTTGTGGTGGTTTTTCCGTGGGTACCCGCAACCGCAATTCCCCACTTTAGGCGCATAATCTCTGCGAGCATTTCGGCTCGTGGTACTACGGGGATGAGTCGTGAACGCGCCTCTTGGACCTCGGGATTGTCTGCTTTAATTGCGGAAGAAATCACAACGACCGCAGAAGTTCCTATGTTGCTTCGGCGATGGCCAATTTCAACTTGGATTCCGAGATTGCGCAAACGTTTAACATTAGAACTATCCGCGATATCACTTCCCTGCACCGTGTAGCCAAGGTTTTGGAGTATTTCTGCGATCCCGCTCATCCCTATTCCGCCGACGCCAATAAAATGAATAGTGCCAATATCAAGTGGGAGTGCACTCATGTTGCTGACTTTCCTGTCAACTTGGTGCCCGGTCCAGAACCGCGGTATAGATGGGGGGAAATTAGCCGTTCAACCTCATTGACAATGGCTGCGGCCGCGTGGCGGCCACCTAGGTGACGGGCCGCGTTAGCCGCAGCAATTGCAATATCCGGCTGGTTGATGAGGCGTTTGAGGTGACTTGTAAGGATTTCCACCGTGAAACGGTCATGTGGTAAAAGCCATCCTGCACCACCATTGTCAATTGCCCGCGCGTTCGCCGTCTGATGGTCATCGGTCGCATGTTGGTAGGGGACCAGTATCGCTGGACGGCCCGCTTCCGCCAACTCGGCCACGGTGGAGGCCCCTGATCGCGTTAGGACAATATGGGCAGCGGCCATTCGCGCGGGTACGTCGTCAAAAAAGGTCGACAATTCTGGAGACATTTCAGCACTTTGGTATGTGTCCCTTACCCGTTCGATATCTTCAGGACGGCATTGCTGCATTACGTCGAATCGACGCCTTAGATCTGCTGGCATGGCGGCGAATGCCTCAGGTACAACATCGCTAAACACTTTTGCTCCTTGGCTACCGCCAAGTACAAGAATTTGTGCTTTTGTTCCGGGTGCACCAAGCTCTGGGTATTTTTTGTTGCGGGCCTCGGCAAAAGCGGCGCGGACGGGATTTCCAGTGACTATCTCAAGAGTGGCGACTTGGGCAGGTAAGCCGATGGTATCTACAAAAGATGTAGCGATGATGGATACATGCCTTGCGACTAGCCGGTTGACTCGCCCGATTACAGCATTCTGTTCGTGGATAACGCTGGGCAGCTTTCGCAGGGTTGCCGCAATCATGGTCGGGGCTGATGGATAACCACCAAATCCGATGACGCATTTTGGCCGAAACTTGTTAAATAACCGAAGTGCCTGCAGAACTCCGGTTCCTAATGTTATGATCCCGCCTGCTTTTGCAAGGATGCCACCGCGCATTCCTGACGCATAAATTCTATGGACAGCGACTTCTTTTGGCGTTGTTTCCAAGGTGATACCGCGGCGATCGGTAAACAACGAAACAATATGACCTCTGCTTAGTAATTGTTCAGCGACGGCGACGGCAGGAAAAATATGACCGCCAGTGCCTCCGGCTGCAAGGATTATGCTATTTCCAGAGGTCACCCAAGGACCTCCGCATCGATTCGTTTGCGGGTCAGAGCTAAAAGGAACCCCATGCAAAGTCCCATCGCAATCAACGATGACCCACCATATGACACGAAGGGGAGGGTCATACCTTTGGTAGGCATTAGCCGCAAAGTCGAACCCATATTTATAACTGCCTGCAGACCAAACTGCACCAGTAACCCCGACGTCGCCAAAAGAATAAACAGATCTGTTTCTTGAAGTGCCCGAGCAAAGCCTCGAAGTACGATAAAGGCATAGAGCCCCACAATAATAAGGCAGGCGAACAGGCCAAATTCCTCACCTGCGACGGCAAATACAAAATCAGAATGGGCGTCGGGCAATACTTCTTTGATGGTACCCTCGCCCGGCCCGCGGCCGAACCAGCCACCGTTCATGAATGCCTCGAGAGACCGGTCTACTTGGTAGCTATCGCCGGAAGATGGATCAAGAAACTGATCAATCCGACTGGCAACATGAGGCAATGTGAAATAGGCTGCGACCAATCCAGCAATACCGCCGATTAACAGTAAGGCGGCAAAGTAGAGTGGTAGTCCAGCGAGGAAGAATTGGCAGGCCCAAACGGATGAAATAACTATGGCCATCCCGACATCGGGCTGTAGTAGAAGAAGTCCGGCAATTAAAATGTACAGTGCAATGGATATAAGGTTGGCGTGCGGTAAGGTAGCGCTTCGGGATGCCGCGAACAGGCCCGCGGCCACTATGGCAAAAGCCGGTTTCAGAAATTCAGACGGCTGTATAGACAAGGGCCCCAACGTTACCCAACGTTGTGCGCCTTTAATTTCAGTCCCGTAGACGAAAGTAGCGAATACCAGAAGTGTGAAGATCATCAGTGCAAACGACGCTGCACGGAAAACACCGGTTGGTGATAAAAGGGATGCGCACATCATTAGCCCAAGGGCGAGCGGAAGATATATCGACTGGCGTCGTGCAAAATAGAAATAATCCTGACCTACGTCTTCGGCGATGGCAGGACTTGCGGCGAGCGCCATTATGATCCCAAAGAAAATCAGAGCCCCAATTGCTGCGAGTGTCCAGCGATCCACTGTCCACCACCAACGGCCTAACAGAGACGTATCGGAGCGCGTGAATACGGTCATTCTGTGTTTTCTTCCCCGACCATCATTTCGACTAGATCTCGAAAATGATCGCCTCGATCTGCAAAGTTAAGATACTGGTCGAACGAAGCGCAGGCAGGCGATAGCAGCACAACCGGCATGCCTTTGGGGTCAGCTGTTGCAGCGTTTCGCGCATGCTCCAGCGCTAAATTCAAATTCCCCGACTTCGTAAAGGGGATTCCTCGCCCGCCTAAAGTTGTGGCAAAGGGGTCAGCCGCTTCCCCGATAAGAAAGACGTGACGGACCCGGTCGAGATATGAAAACGTCGCATTTAAACCATCCTCCTTTGCGATACCGCCGGCGATCCAAAATATATTTGTATAACTCGAGAGTGCGCGTGCTGAAGCTTCACCATTGGTTGCTTTGGAATCATTGATGTATCGTACGCCGCCGAAATCGCCGACGTTTTCGAGACGGTGGGGGAGGCCTGTGAATGTTTTGAAAGCCGAGGCTATAACGTCGCCGGGGATATTACAGCCACGAGCGACGGCCCAAGCGGCGGCAGCGTTCTGCCAGTTATGTTGGCCACGAAGTGAGTCAATTCCGTTAAGATTGTATTCGTGATTTTCCGTGTCATACAAAACGCCATCCCGAATGTAGATTCCGTCGTCTAGATTTTGAACAGTGGAAATGGGCACCACCTTCCACGCTGGGTTTGTCGTTAATTCGGCGTAGATGGCTTGGCCATGGCTGTCGTCGATTCCAATTATAGCTATTTGATGCCTTTTCGGAGACTGTCGGAAAATCTGTTTCTTTGCCGAAACGTATCCTTCAATGTTTCCGTGTCGGTCAAGATGGTCCGGCGTAATGTTCAGAAATACCGCGAAATCGAAAGCAGCGTTCTCTGTGAGGTCAAGTTGGTAGGAAGACAGTTCAAGAACAATGGTGTCGTCCTCACACACCGGTTCTAGTCCGAGAACAGGTGGGCCAAAATTGCCACCGATTTGCACGGGCACTTTCGCGATCTGAAGAACATGATGGATCAACGCTGATGTCGTGGATTTACCATTCGTTCCGGTCACACCTATCAGCGTTGCTTTGGTCGCGTTTTCCACAAGAAGCTCAATGTCACCAATAATTGGTATCCCTGCATCGCGCATCATTGTTACTACAGGGTGTGGGGCCGGCAGAGTCAGCGGTATGCCTGGACTGAGGAGAAGGGCATCGATTCCACTAAAGTCTTCGGACAATGGGTTTTTTAGAGAAATATTTGTATTGTCATATATTAAATTTTTCCGTGACTTGGCGTCATCGTCCCACGCTGACACCACAGCTCCGCCAGCCACGAGTGCGTGTGCCGCAGCACGACCTGAGGCTCCTAAGCCAAAGACATTGATGTGCTGGGAAGAGCGGGTAATAACAGGGATCATGTCTGAACCGTCACCTCAACTTAAGTGTTGCCAGACCGGCAAGTGCAAGGATCGCTGCGATGATCCAGAAACGAATGACAATGGTGGATTCTGCCCACCCCTTTTGTTCGAAGTGATGATGCAGCGGTGCCATTCGAAATATGCGTTTGCCCGTCAATTTGAACGACATCACCTGAACGATCACCGAAACCGTCTCCAGTACGAACAATCCGCCAATAATAGCGAGTACGATCTCGTGCTTGGTGACGACGCTGACCGCGCCGAGCGCTCCTCCAATAGCCAGGGAACCGGTGTCTCCCATAAAGACCATCGCGGGGGGGGCATTAAACCAGAGGAACCCAAGTCCAGCGCCTACCAGTGCGCCACAAAAGACTGCCAGTTCTCCGGCACCGCGAACAAAATGGATCTGCAGGTAATTTGAAAATACAAAATTGCCGGCGACATAGGCTATAAGCGCGAAACATGCTGCGGCAATTAACGCTGGCATTATCGCTAATCCATCTAGACCGTCAGTGAGATTCACTGCATTGGAAGACCCTACCAGTACAATGATTGCCCAGGGTATGAAGAGCCAACCTAACGGGACCAAAAGCTCTTTGAAAAATGGCAACGCAAGCCCCTGTGCAAGCCCCGGGTCTGAAATCATCATTATCCAGACGGTAGCACCGCCGCCAACAAGGATCTGGCAGAATAGTTTCGTTTTCCCCGACAGTCCCTTACTGGAATGTGTGGCAAGTTTTTTGTAATCATCGAGAAAGCCAATCGCTCCAAATCCGAACATCACAAACAAAACTGCCCACAGGTATTCATTGGTCAGGTCCGCCCATAGAAGGGTTGCGGTGCCGCATGACAAAAGTATGAGTACACCGCCCATGGTCGGCGTTCCTTTTTTGCCGATTAGATGAGACGGTGGTCCGTCTTCTCGGATGGGCTGGCCTTCCGCCTGCCTGCTCTTCAGCCAGCGTATCAACGTTGGGCCCAGCACGAAGCTGACGAACAACGCCGTAATAACTGCCCCTGCAGTGCGCAGTGTGAGGTAACGGAACAGATTAAATAAGCTAATTTCGTCGGCCAGCGGAAAAAGAAGGTTGTAGAGCATGTCTTCCTTCCCGTCTCAGTGAACGTTTGTGGCGTGGGGATGGACGTCAGGATTGATGAGCGTTTCTACAACCCTTCCCATTCCCATCTGGTTAGATGCCTTGACTGTAACGACGTCGCCAGGTCTCAGGCCGCCCAGGATTTCTGGCATTATACCTTCAGCCGTCTCAGCGAGTGCGGCGAGGCAGGAAGGGTCGAGGACGTCAGCCAATGCGGTTATTTCGCGGCCAGCGAGAAACACGACGTCAATGGCATTTATCTCGATTTGCTCTTTCAGTTTTACGTGTGCGAATTTTGACATATCTCCGAGTTCGAGCATGTCTCCGAGAATTGCGACTCGACGCCCGTTTTTCGGGTGGATTTTCCCGAGGGTTTCCAGGGCAGCGCATACAGAATCCGGATTGGCGTTGTATGAATCGTCGATCAGGTGGATCGTGCCGAGACCCCAGGGGATTACATGTATTGACCCGCGACCCGGTATGGATGGCAAGGTTGACAAATCATTTGCCGCGGCATCCAGATCTCCCTCTAGTGCGTTGGTTGCTGCAAGAACAGCGAGGCTATTAGAGCCCCACTGGACGCCGGGCTGTCGAACAAGGTATCGGATCGTTCGCCCTTTCCACCTTGCCTCAATTAAGTTGCCCTCCGCGTCGCTTGTGCACTCGATAAGTTGCATATCAGCCTTCGTGCTGCGCCCGTAGCTATAAATTTCAGCAGCGCCGGTTCCTAATGCACGAGACCTCAGCAGATCGAAATGCTCGGTGTCCCTGTTTATGATTGCGATGCCGTTGCTCAGTCCCAAAAATATTTCTGCCTTTGCTCGGGCGATGTCTTCCGTCGATTTAAAAAACTTCATGTGGGCAGGGGCGATCGCTGTGATGATCGCGACATCTGGTTGAGCGAGTTCCGTCAGCGGTGTTATTTCGCCAGGCTGGCTCATGCCGATTTCGAAGACCCCAAATCCGGCTTTCTTTGGTAGACGGGCAACGGAGAGAGGAAGGCCCCAGTGGTTGTTTAGGCTGTTTTGACTGGAACAGACTTTCCCTTGCCGTGATAGGACGTGTGCGAGCGCAGCTTTTGTGCTGGTTTTTCCAACACTGCCGGTTATTGCCACAACTTTCGCAGCAGTTCTCTGCCGTGCTGCAGCTGCAAGGTCTTTAAGTGCTTCCAGCGGGTCGGCAACAATGAGGCCGGGCTTCCCGTTTAGAATGTTCGACTCACGATCCGCAACAATCGCACCTCGAGCACCAGCTTCAAATGCGGCGTGCACGAATGTGTGACCGTTGAAATTGGGTCCGGTGATTGCAACAAATAAGTCCCCCAGCTTGAGCGTGCGTGTATCGATTGATACGCCCGTCGCTGTCCAGTTTCCGTTTGCCTGTCCACCGGTTGCCTCGACTGCGTCGGCAGAGGTCCAGAGTGGTGAGGAGGTCATGCAGGTTGCCCCCCCGCGTTCCTTATTGCCTGTCGGGCAACCAAAAGGTCGTTGAAAGAATGAATCTGATTACCGACGATTTGGCCCGTTTCGTGCCCCTTGCCGGCCACCACCAAAACGTCGCCGCGCTGTATTTTCGAAATTCCCACGGCAATAGCGTCGGCGCGGTCACCGATCTCAAGCGCACTTGTGGTTTCAGTCATAATCTGCGCGCGGATTGATTCCGGAGCCTCGCCGCGCGGATTGTCGTCGGTGACAATAATGATATCGGCGTGTTTTTCCGCTATTTTACCCATCAAAGGACGTTTACCCCGGTCGCGGCCACCGCCTGAGCCTACGATAATTATGAGACGCCCCCTGGTGTGGGTGCGCATTGTAGTTAGTATGTTTTTGAGTGCGTCAGGGGTATGGGCGTAGTCGATGTAGACGCTTCCGCCGGAGACAAACCCCGCGAATTGTAGTCGGCCTGGCACGCTTTCAAGCTTGTCCAAACAATCTATTGTATCATCCACCTCTGCGCCGCATCCGATGGCCAACCCCGCCGCACACATTACGTTGTAAAACTGAAACGCCCCTGCCAGGGGCAGACAGACGTCGTAATCACGCCCCATCACCGTCAGCGCTAGGCGTGTGCCTTGACAGGTCGGGGAGGCGTCTCTGAGAACGAGCTCTCGGCCTTTACGTCCATAGGTAAGCGTATTGCCAGAAAATGACTCTGTTATGGCCTTGGCTTGTTGGACGTCCGCATTCAGAACGGCTGTACCCTGGGCGGGTAAGAGGTCATTAAACAAGCGTGCCTTGGCGGCAAAATATTTCGCGGTTGTGCCGTGATAATCAAGGTGGTCCCGCGTGAGGTTGGTGAAAGCCGCAGCCCGCAGCGCTACCGCATCCATGCGGCGCTGATCCAGTCCATGACTCGAAGCTTCGAGTACCAGGTGGCTGATACCCTTTTTTGCGAGATCAGCGAGGGTGGCGTGCAGGGCGACCGGTTCTGGCGTGGTGAGATTCGGGTTGGCCGTGCTGTTCCGAGTTTGTAATCCCAGCGTGCCAATACTAGCCGCCTCAAAGCCGAGCCTGTTCCATATCTGGCGTGTAAAATTCGCGACAGAGGTCTTGCCATTAGTTCCGGTAACGGCCGCAATGGTGGCTGGTTGTCGCAAGTGGAACGCGGCGGCCATGTGAGCAAGCGCTGCCCGTGGATCTGGCGACGTGGCCAGAGGTACTCCTGAAGGAGGGTCGGTGCCAACTGGAGCGAGTATTACAACCGCACCATTTTCCAATGCATTTTTTATATAATTGCGCCCGTCTTCGGTACCACCGGGTAGCGCGGCAAACAGGAACCCGGGTCGCACGTCACGCGAATCAGCAGTCAAGCCGGTTACTTCCACATCGCTATAACGGGCAGACAGACTGACCTGTGTTTTCGCTCCAGATGACATTTCAATGAGCCGCAAACCGCTGTCCCCGAGGTGATTTTCCATTAATTTTCAAAGTCAGCGCTTTTTGCGCCGCTGCTTCGTTCTTAATTGGATGCACACCAAGAACTGGTGCAATCCGGCGTATAACGGCACCTACTACGGGCGCCGCTACCCATCCACCAGTGGCGAAGCCGTGTGTTTTTGCAGTCCCTTTCGCTTCGTCCAGCATCGTGAGGACCACATATTTCGGGTTTGTCATTGGAAAGGCTGCGACGAAGGATGAAATCAATGCCTTCTTCCTATATCCACCACCAGATGCCTTTTCTGCCGTTCCCGTTTTGCCGCCGATAAAATATCCGGGTACTGCAGCTCTACCGCCGGTTCCTTTCTCGACTACGAGTCGCATAAGCTGGCGAATTTTTTTTGATGTTTCTGGAGAAATGATGCGCCGGTTGCCTATCACGGCTTCTCCCCTTTGCTGCCGGATGAGGCTGGGAGTGCGGTAAACCCCGCCGTTGACCATTGCTGACACCCCCGCCACCAAATGGAGAGGGCTCACCGCGAGACCATGACCGTATGAAATGGTCATCGTATTAATTTCACGCCAGCGGGTGGGTGAGAGGGGCGCGGTTGTCTCGTTTAACTCGATCCCGACAGGTTGCAGCATGCCGAGTTTGTTGAGAAACTGACGCTGACCTCTTGTTCCAACGCCGAGGGCCATCTTTACGGCGCCGATATTTGAAGAGTACATAAAAATTTCTGGCACAGACAGCCACCGCTTCTTGGCGTGAAAATCCCGAATAACAAACCGTTTAATTCTGATCGGGTCAGTTGTGTCGTAACCGTCCTTGAGGGTTATGGTTCCAGCGTCCAGGGCCATCGCCGTCGTAAAAATTTTGAAGGTCGAGCCCATTTCATACACACCGAGGGTCGTCCGGTTAAAGAACATTTTCTCCGCGACGGCACCAAGTTGATTGGGGTCGAATCCGGGGAGTGATGCCATTGCAACAATCTCCCCCGTGTTTACGTCCATCACCAGACCTGCCGCGCCGATTGCGCTAAAAGTTTTCATCGCTTCGCGGAGCTCGTGCTCGAGAACATGCTGAACACGAACATCTAATGAAAGTTCGAGATTTCGCTGACGGGTTCTCAATTCCTTGTCGAAATATCGTTCAACTCCGGCAAGGCCCTTGCTATCTATGTCGGTGTATCCGAGGACGTGGGACGCCATTTGTCCCAAGGGGTACACACGCCGGACTTCACGTTGAAAGTTGAGCGCGGGGATTCCAAGTCGATTGACCGCGTATTGCTGACGCGGGGTCAGGTGGCGCCGCAACCACACGAAGCCCCGGTCGGATCTCAATTTTTTTTCAATCGCCCCGAGGTTAATATCAGGCAACGCGCGAGAAAGCCTGATCGCCGCCTGTTCCGGATCGTGTACGAGGCGTGGATTGGCATAGAGGGAGGCTGTAGCAAGGCTTGTGGCAAGCAATACACCGTGACGATCTGTGATGTCTGCCCGGCCAGTATTTGTTTCGTTTACCGCAACGCTTCGGGTGTAACGTGGCTCTGAGTCCTCGACGAAAATGGAAACGCTTATCACCCTGAATCCAATTAACAGAAACGCTGCTGCAAAGAGCGCGCCCGCTATCACGAGCCGGTTACGACCGGTCTCGATAGCCGTCTTGTGATCGCCTTCAATACGGATTTTTTCCGGTATTTTGTTTGGGTGGGTGCTCATTGTGTGTTTTTCAACCTAATGACGGTCGCGGTTAACCGATCTTCACCAACTTTCATCAACGGTGGTCCGGGGTGCCGCAAGGGTTTCGGTATTGTCGGTGTTCGGTCAGTCCCACGGTGCATTTTGGTCTGACTCAACAGATGTTGGAGTGTAATTGTTTGGCTGGGTTCTGGAGTGGTCATACCCAATAGCCGGCGACTTAGACTTTCAAGCCGCGCTGGTTGGTTAAGGTAGCTCCATTCCGCCTGCAGGACTTGGGTTGCGTCACGGTCTTCGATAATTCCTGCGTTGAGTGTGTGAAGCCGATCTTCGAGATTACGAACTTTATGTTTAACAACGAATAGCCCAATGACGACGGTAATTCCAAGAACTGACCAAAGGAGCGTAGAGGCCCGCATTTCGTCAGCTACCCGAATCCGTGGCGGCTAAACGTTCCGCAACGCGAAGTCGCGCGGAACGGGACCTTGGGTTGTGTTTTATCTCCGCCGCGGATGGCTTCACCACGGTACGGTTTATGAGCCTAAACGTTGGCGGCGATATGAGTGTGTTGTGGATAGGTAGATGTCGGGAGCCGGCCGGTTTTTCACCTGACCGACTGCGTAGAAAATTTTTCACAATTCTGTCTTCCAGAGAATGAAAGGATACAAGAACCAGTCGTCCCCCTGGGGCAAGTACAATCTCTGCGGCCCTCAGGCCGCGTTCTAGCTCACCGAGCTCGTCGTTAACTTCAATGCGAATGGCTTGGAATGTTTTTGTTGCGGGATCCGTGGCCGTATCACGTCGACCCCGATAGGCACCGCGCACAATATCGGCAAGTTGGCTGGTACGGGTTATCAATGTGTTGGCCCGGACGTCTGAAATTGCGCGAGCAATGCGTCGAGCCTGACGCTCTTCTCCGTACCTGTAAATTATATCGGCAAGAACCGCCTCGTCGGCTTCGTTTACGACATCGGCGGCCGACCGGCCACATTTTCCCTGACGCATGTCAAGCGGTCCGTCGTGACGAAAGCTAAAACCACGTGATCCATCATCCAGTTGCATAGATGAAACACCCAGATCAAGGGTGACACCATCTACTTGCTGGCCATGATCGGGCAACAGCACGGCCATTTCTCCAAAGCAACCTTCCATTACTTTAAGTCGGCCAGCATATTGGCGTACTATGTCGGTTGCATTGCTGATAGCGTCGGGATCGCGGTCGATGGCCCACACCCGACAGTTGGCGGCATCGAGGATTGCGCGGGTGTATCCGCCTGCTCCCAAAGTTCCGTCAATATACCGTCCGCCGTCGCGGGGTTTGAGCGAGCCAATCACATCGTCTATTAGGACAGGTTCGTGCTGGAAGACGCCAGGCGCCCTCGTCATGTAACTTCTCCTGTCTCGTTTGCGGTTAGGCGTTTGCGTAGCGCAGCCAATTCTGCGGTCTGGTACTTTTCGTATTTTTCTGCGGACCATATCTGGAAACGCGTGCCACGGCCGACAAAGGTAGCCTTTTCAGTTATTCCGGCGTGATCGGCAAGCCGCGCTGGAAGGATGATTCGTCCTTCACTGTCGAATGGTAATTCACTGGCGATTGCCATGATGGCTTCGACCAGCCCATCGTCGGAACGACCAATCAAGGTTTGTGTGAAGTCACCCTCCGCGAGTGATTGATCAAACCGCCTTTGGTTAAGCTCTTCCAGGGCACCCCGCCCAAAACCTTCAATCGTTGGTTCAGTTAATGACGGATACGCCACAACACCTTGATATCTCTCATTTCCAAGAGCTGTACGATAGGCGGCCGGGACCGACACACGGCCCTTTTTGTCCACCTTGTTTTCGTATGTCGAAATAAAGGACGTCACGGAGCGAGCTGACCTTCCTGTTGACCTGCGCCAATAATACGGCGTAACCCTCCGTCCCATAATAAAGTTTGGGACAGCATGGTATATCATGGGAAATTGTGGGAATCAATGGAATCTATAGTAAAGTTGCAAATCGTAATAGCATGTTAAAAGCATATAAAAGTCTTAAGACTTAACCCGTCTAACATTCGTGAAAATAATCCGTGAATGAGTTAAGCAAAACCATGATCAGAATTTAAGGCAACATTATGTTCTTATAATGTTCTTTTCTTGAAACTGCGCAAATTCATAGTATTAAGAACACTTGGCATTTGGAGTAGAAATTCGGGTCCAGACGGCCTGTAAGCCGGGTTCTGTCCCTGCCGATAAAACGGCAGGGGATGGCCATTCATCTTGGACGGACGTTACCGCCTGCCTCATGCGACCTACCCGGGCAGCGACGCGGAAACTCGCCTACGGGCTTTCGCTCGTGCGCCGCCCCTATTCGGTCTTGCTCCTGGTGGGGTTTGCCCTGCCGCCCCCGTTGCCGGCGACGCGGTGCGCTCTTACCGCACCCTTTCACCCTTACCACGTTCAAAAAACGTGGCGGTTTGCTTTCTGTGGCACTTTCCCTAGGGTTGCCCCCGCCGGCTGTTAGCCGGCACCGTGTTTCCGTGGAGCCCGGACTTTCCTCCCCCCGGCGGGTTTCCCCATTGCCGAAAGGTAGCCATCCGACCGTCTGGACCCACTGTACACTCGTTCGAAAAGCCAACCAGGTCAAGCCGGTATGCGATATACTGCGGCAATTGTTGCTCGCGTAGTTGCGTCAGCGATGCCGGTTACCAGCCCGGGCACAAAACGTCGCTGAAACGCTGTAATCACGTCCCTCAGAGGCGCAAGTGGGTCGTATCCAATTGCCGTCAATAGGTGGGGTAAGTCCGCAAATGGAGCAGCTTCATCGAGCCGTTCAGGCCAGATTGCTAGGCCGGCGGCTGCAAGGCGCTGCCAATTGAAAAACTCACCAGGATCCTGTTTTCGCGTGGGTGCGACATCGGAATGCCCGACTACGCGGGCAGGAGAAATAGGGTGTCTGGACAGTATGTTTTTTAGCAACCTTTCCAATGCCACCATCTGGACCTCCGGGAAAGCCCGATAACCGATTTCATGCCCCGGATTAACCATCTCGATACCAATTGATCGGTCATTGATGTTTGTGGCGCCGCACCAGTGGCCGGCCCCGGCGTGCCAGGCTCTTTTTGCCTCCTTCACCAACCGGAACACTGTGCCGTCTTCAGCAATCAAATAATGGGCACTAACGCTTGTTTGCGGGTTACAAAGGCGATCGAGCGCAGCAACCGCCGTGTGCATGCCTGTGTAGTGAAGGATCACTAGGTCAATGGCCATGTTTGCTGGACGGTCTCCGTAATTTGGAGACAAATACTCCGTCATATCCACTCTATTTTATTTCCCGATTAGGCACGGCGTTTGTTTTGTTTTCCGTGTTTCCCAATAAAATAATAGAGACTCCGGTAATGGTAATTAGCCCCCCCGCAAGAATAAACCATGTCAGTGTCTCCTGCAGAATAATAATTCCCAAAGTGACGCCAAAAAACGGTATCAACAAAGTGAAAGGCATTGTCTGGTTGGTTCGATATTGCGGGACGATCTGATACCAAAGGCCATGCCCGAGAATGGCGACGGCCACGCCCATGTGGGCCACCGCGATCCACGTATCAATGCTGGCATTGTGCGTATTCCCCTGCGGGTGGTTGGGGGTTTTCTTATTTCGGTTAATAAGTACGCAGGGCAGGTTTCGCCAGGCAAGGTCGAGTGCCAGATTCATACCCACAGGCCCACCCCCCACAATCAGAACGGGTGTAATAAGCATATTGCGGCCCCCGCTATTGTCCGTTGCCAGAATTTTACCGAAGTTTTGGTGGATAGGCGATAAGAAGGGCTGTGCTCCCGTCTCTCCGCGCTCGTTTATTTATATCGTTAGCTGTTTATTTATTTCTGCGATGCAAACGGTTCCCAAAAAACCAAAACCTAGTGCAGACCCTCGGCGACCAGGTTGTCTCATCGAGTTATCCGTTTGACATTGGCTGACAGGTGTTTGCTCGCCCGATATAGTCGGTCCGCAGAAAGATAATTAAGGGATAGTAATGACAAGCAAAAACGGCACCCGGATAATCGCGATAGAGGAACATTATTTTGATACTGGTATCGCCAAGGAATACGATGACAGGACAGGATTTGCGGGAACCCCGGTCCGTAAGAAACTGGATGATCTTTATGATCTCCGGATCAAGGACATGGATGCTTCCGGGATAGATGTGCAGGTTTTGTCGCAGGGAGCGCCTGGTGTTCAGAGGTTTTCTCCTGAAAAGGCTACTGCGCTGGCGATTGCGGCAAACAATCGGCTGCATGAGGCCTGTCAACGATATCCGGACCGGTTTGCAGGATTTACCACTTTAGCTTCGCCTGCGCCGGAAGCAGCAGCCGATGAACTCGAACGCACTGTTAAAGATTACGGCTTCACTGGCGGTATGATCCATGGTCTTACCAATGGTGAGTTTATTGATCAGAAAAAGTTTTGGCCCATTTTTGCACGGGCTGAGTTGCTGAATGTGCCAATTTATATCCATCCGGCAGTGCCACACCCTGATGTGGTCAAGGCGTATTATGCAGATTATCTGTCAAAATTTCCTTCCCTACTGACTGCAGCGTGGGGTTTCACTGTAGAGACCGCCACTGGAGGAATTCGTCTGGTGCTTAGCGAAATTTTTGAAGAGTACCCTAAACTGCAGATAATTCTCGGACATTTGGGCGAGGGCCTTCCGTTCCTGCTCTGGCGCATCGATGATGCGCTTGCGAGGGATAATGACTATCCGTTTAGGGATAAATTCTGCAATCACTTTCACATCACCACGTCGGGGAACTTCTCTGATCCGGCGATGCTGTGTTCAATGATGGAATTGGGTATTGATCGAATAATGTTCTCTGTTGATTATCCGTTTGCCCAGAATGTCGAGGGGACGGGATGGATGGAGAGAATTTCGCTTAGCCCAGACGACAAGAAGAAAGTTCTGCACCAAAACGCCGAACGGCTTTTAAAAATTTAGGTTTCCAAATTTTTCTCGGAAAGTTGCATTGGATGAATGCGGATTTACAAGCAAATGAAGCTTTTGCTTTGACCCAAACTTATGCTCTTCTTCCTCCGGTTGGTTGTAAAGAATGTCCGTTGGTTGCTTTCGGGATAACGGAGTATTCATGTGAAAAAGGACATTGTTGTGAAATTGCGCAGAAAATCTGCGGTTCACCTGCAAACGTCCCTGGTCGGGAACGCTAAAAGATTGTATTCAAGTGCGGAGTTTCTTTCAGGTGGGTTTCGACTTTTGACCAAGAAACACGGCTAGCCAAATACCTGCTGCGATCAGCATTATCCCTATAGCGTGGAATAACTGGAAGACTTCTCCTAACAATATAATAGCGATGATTACGCCAAATACGGGGGTGAGGTAGATCACGTTACCACCTGCAGGCGCGCCAATGCGGCGAATGCCCTCCGCAAAGAATAACTGGGCGAGAACCGAGGCGAAAACAGCCATAAATAGGACTGTGCCAATTGAAGTGTAAGTTATTGGCAAAGCACGGTGGGTAAAATGTTCCCAAAGAAAGAATGGGAAGATTTGAATGGAACCAAAGAGCAGCAACAGAAAAATAAAGGGCGTTAGTTGAATCTCCGGAGGGCGCCTAAACAAGATCGTGGTATAGGTTGCTGAGGCAAACACACCAAAAAAAACCAAGGGGTCACCTAAGTTGATTTCCAAAGTCAATAACCGAAGTGGATCACCGCGTATTACAATCCAGACCAATCCCACGAGACCCAATAGGACCCCTGTCCATTGGCAATACGTTATACGTTGTCTTACAAACATAACCGAGGCAACGAGAATACAAATGGGCAACGAACCCTGCAGCAGATTAGCGTTTATTGCCTGCGTATAGTTTACTCCCACATATACCAACGCATTGAATATTGTCATTTGCAGCGCGGCGAAAAGACTTAGTAGCCAAAAATACTGTTTAATTGCGGCACGATTTTGCCAACAGTGTTTTGCCGTGAATGGCGCGAGTATCAGGGCCGATAGAAATAACCGCCAAAACGTTAACGCCAGTGGTGGCACCTCGTCAGCACTTGCACGGGCAATGTTTGTATTGAGTGCAAAAAAGAGTGCAGCAAGCGCTAAAAGAAAATATGCGAGGCAGCGACCACGGTGTGGGTGATCAGGATTGAGTGGTGCTGTGTTCATAACAACAAATTTTCAAAACGATGGTCACAGGAAAAACTCAAGATCGCAAATCACTAAAAAGTGTTTGAAATAAATTTGCCTAATTTAGGGCACATAACTGGAGCATAACTTATTAAAGGAGAACTTAATTTCATAAAGTCTGAGATATTGGCCCTCGTGAGTTTTGGAAAACTTGATTCTATACTCTTCAAACATTCCCTGTTTAGCTGTTTTATATGTCCTTACTTCTTTGTCTTGCCATGATGCGTTATCAGTCCTCCTCTCAATGAGCGACCATTGATCTCCAATTTTTCTCCCCCATATACTCCAGTCTTTGGGCATTCGATGGTGTGCCCGATCTGCACCTGATTTGAATGCATAACAATGCAGCGGCGTCAGTGTTTCTGGCCTCAGAAACACCTCAACAGGATCGGTTAGTCCTGTCTCCCAAAACGTTTCAAAACGATTATCAAACACCCGTTGCAGACGAAACGGGGTGTTGGAAATAGATGCCTCAGATACGAACCCGACAATCTCGGAATTGTACTTTGTTGAAATAACTTTTGTGACCCTGGTTAGTTGAGCAAGGTCACTCTCGGAGACATCCATCTCAGCGCCCCGACATTTGGCTCCCGCCGTAAACAACTCAATTTCGGCTATTGAAAATTCCGGAATATTACTCGCTGGTACAAACTCAAATTTGTAACGCTTAAATTGCTTCGTCCCCTTTGCGACCTGAAAATATTTCTCCAATTTTTCTTTTGGGTCTCTGGAAAAATCTTGCTTATCGATTAATGTCCATCTCTCATTGGGTGAGGCCCCATATAATTTCCATCCATCAAGAATTTTGTTCTTACTTCGGGGCCAGGGCAACACCACATTATAACAGGCCAAACGTTCACTTTCTGCAGCCTCAAATTCCAAATTAGCGTTGGGGTGTTTAATGGTAAAACTAGAACGAACGTTATTGTCTATGGCTGTCCAGGAATTTTTATTGTTTGGCACAACAATAGGCATCTGCATTTTTGAAAGTTTCAAGCCGCTTAATTCTGTTTCAAGCAGGAGTTTTATATTGTTTTCGTCGGAAACCACGGTTTCGAGGTTAAGCTTACCTACTTTATTTGGGTTTACACGGTGTTGATGTTCGGACGCCAGAATATGGATGGCGTGACCTCTGGATAAAATGTGAATGAAACCCAGTTCACCCCAACGTTTCATGCCCAAAAAATTTGAACTCGGCCGTTTTTCGACGATCAAATAGGTCGACCGTTCGGGGTCAAATTGCGCCTTGATTTGTCTTTTTGCACTTTCGTACTGATCGGAGAGGGTTCGCGCCAGATACAGGCTTGTAATGAGGGAACAGATAATACCCGTCAAGATGGCCGTCGCAAATAATGTCCGCGTCAAAATTATCGATCGGGCCCGCGCGATTCCAGATAAAAAAATCAACAACACGGCGGCCATGCCTGGATGCCAGACCCGAAAAAATGTTGGTGGTGATCCAGCTGCCAACAAACCAGGCGCATTCATACATCCGAATACAATCAGAAAAATTCCAAATGACAGACCCAACGCCAGTCTTTTGTCGGTAATAACTTTATTGGAAATTGAAAATTCGATAGGGCGTTTCCAGCTTGACCAGAAAATAAACCCCAAAACGCATCCAGCTACCCACCAATTCGACGTACCAATAAATATATTCAAAAATGCTGGCAGTATCTCCAATCCAAATTTTAAAATGTTCGATGACAAACTTGTAGCAATATTAAAGTCGTATAATGAACCCTCCGGGAACAGGATTGAGTGATAGAACGTATATAATTTGTGTAACACAAAATACGAGACACAGGTGGCCGTGTAGACTGTGATTACGTAAATCGTTTCTTTTAAATTGTTTCGCCCGAACTTGTTTTTAAAAAACAGTCGCATAACGATTGGCAACAAAAAAAATCCTGCTGTTGGTGGATAAATGTATAATGCGCATAGCAGGAAAAAGATCGAGAAAACCAGTTTTGCTATGTACGTTTTGCGCCCCGTCCTGACCTCCAGGTAAGTCGGAACCAGCAGGGTGCTGGAAATGACCAGGAATGCGTTAAAAACACCAGGTACATAGTTAGCAACCCAGCTGTTATTAATCTGGGATGTTGGAAGCAGAAATACCCCAAGTGCAAACGCAAATGACGCCGCCCTGGAGAGACCATTCTGTGCGCCAATGCGATATAGAAGATAGGCGCACGCTACATTGGTAACGAGAGCCAATAATCTTCCATCTCCAAAACTGGGGACGGAGTCGAAATACAGAAGATAGATATTTTGCAAATAACTCTGAAGAAAGCGCCCAATCTGCACTAAGACAGGTCCCTCAACATAATTGCAGCAACGGCTGTTGTCGTACTCCCAGATAGCGAAATCGTTATGAAAGCCAAAGTCAAAATAGATATAGGGCCAAAAGCTAAACCCTATGATGGCCGTAATTGCGAGTATGACGAATAGCTCAGCCGAAAATGGTCTCTGTTGTTGCACACGTTTGCCCTTATAGAACGCGATCTGGTGGCATTTTTTTTAAATGGGAAGTTTTGTTTTAACTACCCAAACCGATCAGTCGGAAACAAGTCGTTCCACCAAGTTGGAAAGACTATCTTCAATGACCTGGTCGGCCTGTCCCTCAGAACAACCTGCTTTCGACGTCCGCAGGTTTGACCGGGACGCAATTTTTGCCCTGAATTTCCCTCCGATTTTCTCTAGCTCGATACCAGTCGGATCGCGCAAAAAAGTTCTTCCAAACTGGGTATCCTGGTTGATATGCGCTTTCTCAATGTGGACCTTGTATAGATCATACCTCGCATAAACGCGTCCACGAAACGTTCTCTCTGAAGGGCCAAAATAAAAATCATCTTGCAAGTCCGGTGGCCCCAGAAATGCAAAATACCGCCGTCCATCAAGATACCTTATTGGATCGAAAAATGGATACTCTACAACCGTTTCGTGAATTGTTTGTCGAGGGCCTGTTTCGACCGCACATGTCGCCACAAAATTGTGTCGGTGGTAAAATCTCTTTTCTGGCAGTCGGGGGTGCCAGACATCCAGAAAATAGACATCCTTGACGGTACTTTTTGAGCGTGAATAGTCACTCAAAGCTCTTGGACTGTCTATAACCTTTATGGAACCATCATGACCGCCTCTAACCGTTAAGTAAATTTGAGGCCCATTGTAATTCCGAGTTAGATTAGCCTCATGAAACAGGCGCAAGTCATCCGCATGAATAACGTTTGATATTATATCTATGTTTTTCTTTGAATGCATTTCACCCAATACAGTCGCAACTTGTTTAATGCCGTCTGCTACACCCGTCATAACATTCGACGTGGCTATAGGAATCGTGACGGCATCCGCCGTACCCACACAAAATCCTATGGCAATAATTGATTTGATTATTTTGCGTGGCAAAACATTAAGATTGGAAGCGATCAGCCAACACCTGGCATTAACGGCCACAACAGTCAGAACCAATGGCATACAAACGTAAGCTAGATGTACCCTTTCAGTGTACAAAAGATAGAATGGAAATAAAAATGCTACGATCCAGATAAATAATCTTATATCTATCGATAAAGACATTAGAAGAATGGTAATTACACCGAGGTGATAGACCCAGATTGGCGCAGATACTTGGGTATTTATCAGAAAATAAAGAAGACTGAAAAATACTACGCTCCCCAGGACCAGGGCCATAAAGGTACAAAATCGCTGCCAGACTGCTTCGGGATTTCCTGTGTTGGAAAGGATGTGTGACCAGAAAAACGATATAAACGTTGTCGCCAGCAACGTGGGGGCCATCAAACTCAGAAAATGGTGGGAAACATCTGATCTTATATGGAGCCCGCCAGTCAATTGAGCCCCAGCACTCCCAATCAAAAAGCTTGGCGTGATTGGCAGGCTGAGTCCTTTTTCGAGCCAGGCCGGAGGATCCAGTTTTAACAATTCTATACCAACGAGATTGAAAATCTCAAACCCCACTCTAGGTACTAGCGTTGGCAGCAAACAAATAGGGACAATTCCCGCAGTTAACCAAAATAATCTGGTAAATCGTTTCTTTTCGACAAATTCAAAAGTCATCAACATGAGTGGCACAAGGACGAATACCTCCCGATACCAAACGCCAATCATCATCAGACAAATAAAACAAAGGCCGTGCTTCCAAGTTATCGTTTTATGTTGGGAGGAGAAAAACCATAGAAAAGCCGCGCAGGTAAACAGTGGCACTAAAATCGGAAGGCCTGCTAACAGGATCCAATTTGACTGTGCTACGGGTGTCGAGAAGAGGTATAAAAAAACCGCTATAAAACAAAGAAATTTATTTTTTATAAAAATACTTGAGATACGGCGATACAGGATGGAAAAAAAACCGATAATGACAGCAACAAAACATACGAACTGCAGGCTCGGAACATTGTTAAGTGGTCCCCAATTTACACTATTCCAGGATAGCCAGACCCAAGTTGCTGCCACCGGTCTGTAATTTGGCTGGTTAACCTCCAGCCATCCACTGGGGTTTAACAAAAATAAGTTGAAAAATTCAAATCCAATATTTGACCAGTAGGCCCAGTGCTGCTTCACGATGTTGGTGTCATCCCAGACGACAGGATGCCCGTATCGCCATAGCACGAACGAAGTCACGACCAAAATGAATAAAAGTGAATCAAGAAGGAATGGGTGGTTTGATTTTGCGGAATTGACTGACTTCATCAACATTCGTTATTTTTAAGGTTTGTTCACAGACGCCGCCCCATCCGCAGCTAATACTGACTTTAGATCACTTAAATTTTTGACTATTCCAATACCGTTATGCTGTTTCAGGTTTTCGGTAGACCACCCGACGCTCAGACCATGCGGAGCCACAAACAAAACATCTGAATACAATACAAGGTTGACGGTATTTAACTGCTTGACCAGATATGGAGCGTCTTTTTCATAAACTCCAGGCCTCTTGATGACCAAGGGAATTCCTATGCAGGCCCCGAGGACAAGTACAGCAAGAACGCGATATAAGACCCGCAATTGATTAAACATGAGCCCACCGGCCGTCAATTCACTCTCTATTCTAGTCTTATGTGAAAGAAACCGCTTCATAATATTACGAATCAACTTTTTGCTGATAAAATGAAATGTTTTTGTTGGAAATGTACGTCAAATTTGAACCTCAGAGACAATTCACCCAATCACCTGCTGTCCGAAGGTTTAATATGTTAGACGTCCTGTTTGTTAACCCTGATTCATCGAGTGCAGCCTATCAGGGGCTGGCAAAAGAATACTCTGCTATAGAGCCGCCGACATGGTCTCTTCTTTTGGCGGAATCGTGCCGGGGTCGCGGTTTTAGTACTGCCATACTGGATTGTGATGCAGAACGGTTATCGCTAGAAAAACCGGCAAACGCTTTATAGCTGTATAGAAAAGTTTCTCTATAAATTTATGTTTTGATTTAAAAAGAAAAGGGTAAGCCTACGGTTCCCTCAATCTGTTTACCGCCCGAATAATATCATCAGACGATATTCCATAGTACTGATAAACGTTTGGATCTTCCCTTACCACGGATAAAGGGTACATATCGGGCACTGCCAGTATTTTTACTGGCATCGGGCAGTTTTGCGAGATAAGCGTTGATATAGCCTCCCCTAGACCTCCTATTTCACTATGTTCCTCAACTATCATTACTCGACCCGTTCGTTTGGCTTCTGAGATAATTTCTTGCTCTGCCAGAGGTTTGATTTTTGCTACATTTACGACAGAAGCCTTCAATTTTCCTGCATCATTTGCCATCAAAACTTCGTGGACCATGTTACCGTGGCAAAATATAGTACAGCTAGTGCCATCGATTAGTCTTCTTACAGGCAGAAAATCTGGCTCACCATCAAACACAACGGGCGTTGGCACGCCGGATAGCCTTATATAAACAGGCGTAGATAGCAGGTCAGCCGTCCGAATAATTGCCTTTGTCTCCCAATAATCCGCTGGTGCAAATATTGAAAAGTTAGGGAGGGCACGCATTATCGATAAATCCGTCACACAATTATGCGACCTGCCACCTATACCCCAGACACCCGCGTAATATGCAGTGATCGTCACGTTGTAGGCGTCTTGGGCGATGCTTTGGCTGATTTGATTGTACATCCGTCCCAACAAATACGCAAAATTGAGTAAATAGGGTTTGTAACCTTCTGCCGCCATCCCGGCTGCGATGACGGCTGAGTTTGCTTCAGCGATCCCAACTTCAATCAGTCTTCCTTTACCTTCTGCTTGGAAATATGCTCTCTCATGGCTCCCGCAATCAGCTGAGACAAATACTATTCTCGGCTCATTCTTGGCTAACTCAATAACCGTATCCCCATAGGCTTTACGCATGCTTTTTAGTTCGACGTTATTTTTCATTTATGCAGCTCTCTGCCCTCTTTCACACCCTCATACAATAAATCGCCAGCAACTTGATGCAGATGTTTCTTTTCCCAGATTGGAACGCCATAGTTTTTTACCGTGTTTGCAATTAAACACTTTGGTTTCTCCAGCTCATGGCAGCTACTTATTGTTTTTGTGATCTCTTCAATGTTATTTCCATTCTGCACGTTTTTTGTTTCCCAACCGAAGCTTTCCCAGCGTTTGGCCAATGGTTGTAAATTCATCAATTCATCTACGTTTCCATGATCAGCGTAGTGGTTGTAATCTATCAGAACATATAGGTTGTCCAGCTTATAGTGGGAGCCAAACATGGCGGCTTCCCATACCGATCCCTCATGACATTCGCCGTCCCCCAGCACAGCAAAAACCTTATAGTTTTTGTTGCGTATTTTGCTGACATAGGCGAGCGCGCAAGCAAAGGCGACGCCTTGGCCAAGAGCACCCCCCGAATACTCCGCGCCTGGTGTGGTAATTTCAACGTGTCCTTGCAGATCTGAACCAAATTTAAGAATTTCATTGAATCTTTCTTTCGGAAAAAACCCTCTCTCCGATAGAACAGCGTACATAGCTTCGATTGCATGTGCTTTTGAAAGAACTACTCGATCCCTATCAGGCCATTTCGGGTTCTCTGGATCAATTTTACAGACCTGAAAATAGAGTGATATAAGAATTTGAAGCACCGAGAGCGAACCACCAGTATGGCCGACACCACTTGACTCCAAAATGTCGAAAATACTGTTAATACACCGCTTCTCGATCGCCCTAATATCCATAACCATCTCAACTATTTGTTTTATTCTGCTCTTCTAGAGAAATCTTCTAGACTTGTGAGTCATCGGCAGACAGATATTCATCTTCTTTTGGCAGCGTGCTTGATGAAAATACATACTGTTTAACATTCTCTTCGCCAAAATATAAACTCGTGAAAAATGATATACAGCATTATGGAGCCGGCTTTGAGTTTATTAATGAATCCAGGGTGCGCACGACTGCCACCCGGTCCAATTCGCATCGGTTCCGAGCTGGGAATTTCGGTAACCTTTAATTTTAATTTGGCGCAACGAATCGATAAAGGAAGCTCAAATAGCAATGCTTTTTTTGGTTTGTTAAAACCAAGTGTATCAACGAGTTCTGTTCGGAACGCGCGGTATATTACCAGAGCATCTGTGTAATCCGCTTTAAACAAAATACTGACCGTCTTGGTGAAAACCCTGTTACCAAGCCCGGTGAGCCAATCATCATCATCGCTCTGCGCATCACCCTTATAGCGCGATGCGATCACCATATCGTATCCTTCCCTCATCTTGGCAATAAGTAGGGGGATTGCTTCAGGTATTGAATTGCCATCAGGGCTAAATGGAATAATAACGTCACCCGTTGCCGCATCAAATCCCTGCCAATACGCAGAAAGGATTCCCGGTCCTGTCTGTCTGAATACTGTGTAGCCATTGGATTCAAAATATTCAAACGTCCCATCTGTTGAATTGCCATCTATTATAATAATTTCATCAACCCATTCATTTTTCACTCGTGGCATTATTTCTTTCACGCCATCAATTTCGTTAAGAGTGAGTATCAGTAAGGTTATTTTCAATATCTATACTCCTTGAATTGGGGCTGGTTCTTTGACGGTACATACAATACACGGTTTCGTCTGTTAATCAGCCTTGGGTTACTGACACTCCGGCACCGATCTCCAAAACCACCAAACAGACCTAATTGATAGCCAATCATGCAGCAAACCGGCAAAAAATCACAATAAATGGACTGGATTGTCCGGCAGGTCACCTTGATCTGTGAGTTTTAGCAACCGCCGATAATTATTCTGCAGCCTTCCGTCCAACGGCAACCATGTTGCACCCACCGAGGCGAAAAGCAATATTGGCCATTCCAATGCGTTCCAACACCCCGATCAACGATAGTCTCAGGCGCATCGGCAACGGTAACATCCGAACAAAATATGCAAGCCCGTACTGAACCCTGATTCTTCGGCAAAAAACATGGTGAAGGCCTACCTTTTCAATAAGGCCACGTATGGTGTCCAAATCCCAAAGAAAGATGTGGTGCACGTCAAATATTGGGGATCTTTCCCCAAGCAAACGCGGTTGCCAGGACTTGACGTCATGGGTAATTATCAGGATGTGCCCACCCGGCTTTAATACGCGAGCCACGTTATTCAGGATATCAACTGGATCAACGACATGATCCACTACCTGAAACATGCACACGATGTCGAAGCTGTTCTCTTCATACAGGCCTTCATGAAAAGCGCCATAATGTATCAGAGGGCGGAGGTCGTCATCTGCCTTTTCGATCGCACTCTTCATGGGTTCTACGCCGCAAACTCTCGGGATGCCCATATCCTTGGCAACGCGAAGGAAATAACCATCGCCACAGCCGATTTCCAGAAGGCTGCCAACCTTTCCAGCCAAATCAAGTACACGCGTTAACTCCTCCCGATAGGCCACGAGATAATGTGAGGTCTGCTCCTCCTGGATGTATTCGGCATTTTGATACCCCGCGATGATCTGGGACTCATGGTAGATCGGATTCGAGAAGACCAGTCTGCATTTTTCGCACTCAACCACGCGGTAATGAATTCGGTTGGGTGCTCTGCGACAGGAAAAACTAATTTCCTCTTGGGGCAAACGCTCGGCGAACTTTTCCCGATGGGAAACATCGGGGCCACACAAGGCGCATACGACGTTCTGCGTCGGACGATGAAACTCAGGCTTCGATATTCCGGTCTTTTTCATCTCTACCATGTATTATATTGCCGATCGCCCCGGTGTGAGGAATAAATAAACGGTCGGGAAGGTGTCTCCCAAATGAATTCTCATGGTATGAGGGCGATCCCCATCCATCCGGGAGGTCATGTTATCCAGCATAGGTTTCAAAGGTTGAAGCTCGGGAATTTTCGTATTTCCATTCTGCGATTGTACACTGGGGTACCTATCTCACACCGTGCTCAAAAAGATAGAACCCCCAAGCCATACCAAGAAAAGAGAATAGGATAAATTCAGCTTTTCCTGTGTTCTGGCCTGTCGTCGTGGCGACATCGTTTATACACGGCGCGGAAAAAATAGAAATCCTTCTTCTGCATTAACACAAAGAAATCCTTTGCCGGCCCCAAGGACGAATGAAGCAGGAACGCGATACCAACCCGCTATTGATCAATCATGGTCCCACCGGCCGTCAA
>JAYZQT010000019.1:0-10269 GCA_036136335.1 Pseudomonadota bacterium | reverse complement strand
CTTGATGGCAGGTAACCCAGAGGCAATTGGCATTGGACGATATCACACAAAATGAAATGGCTGATATAGCCGATGGCCTCGCCGGCGGGAGCAGATCTTGGCGTGTTCCGTTTGTTGGTCTGAAGGAACAATATTCGGACGAACGGCAAAAAATATTAGATATTGTCGAATCGGTTTTCTCTCGGGGTACATTCGTCGGTCTGTCTCAGGTTGAAGAATTCGAGGCCGCCCTCTCGGACTATTTGGCCGTGCAGCACGTGATGGGTGTGGGGTCGGGAACCGACGCTCTCTACATCGCCTTGCGGTGTCTAGGTATTGGGGAGGATGACGAAGTGATCACGGTTGCCAACTCACACTTCTCCACGGTGTCGGCAATCCTGCACACCGGGGCTGTGCCAGTTCTCGCGGATGTCCGTAATGATCTGAATATGGACCCAGAATCTGCGGAAAGTTTGATCTCGCCAAAAACAAAAGCGCTTTTGCCGGTTCATTTGGCCGGCCGGCCGGCAGACATAGACGGCCTTCTCCGTGTGGCTAATCGGCATGGACTTAAGATTATCGAAGATGCCGCGCAGTCGATCGGCTCGAAATACAAGGACCGGTTGACCGGTACTTTGGGGCACGTCGCGGCTTTTTCCGCGCATCCTCTTAAGAACCTGAATGCCGCCGGTGATGCCGGATATTTAACCGCCAACGATCCGGATATCGCGGAGAAAATACGTCGGTTCAGGAATAATGGCCTCGAAGGCCGTGAAACGGTGACCGGCTGGGGGACAGTTTCCCGGTTGGATGTCTTCCAGGCCGCTCTCCTGACCATGCGGCTGGAAACGCTTGATCAGGTCATATCGAAACGCCGACGGCATGCCGAAATTTATTTGAACGATCTGCCGGAGCTGGTTGAAACCTGCCCCCCGGCTGATCACGAATTCCACACCTACCACAATTTTGTCATCCAGACCGACGCCCGTGACGGTCTCCGCGACTACTTGTCCGGGCACGGTATCGCGACGGCAATCCACTATCCCACGCCCATCCACCTTCAGCCTGCAGCGCGGAACGGGACATTACGGCATCAGGATTTGGCGGTGACCGAACGCCAATCTGCCAGGATATTGTCGCTCCCAGTGCACCAATACCTGACGGATGACCAAATTAGATACGTGATCGAGAAAATTCGCGGCTTTTTTGAGGTGTGACTAGCGAGCCGGGTGATCGCCTGGACCTTAAAAGTATTTCGCAAAATAGTGGTCTAGTTTTTCCCGGTGGTCCGGGTGCACATAGGCGGCTTGATTCCTGTTCGGCTCTGGGTCGATAACTTGAACGTCCTTTCGCATCAGGCCTGACCCATGCCCGGCTAAGAACTGGCCAAACCGGTCCAGCTGCGCCTGCGGATTTGTCTTGAGCTCTTCGTATGCAATATGGATGCGGTTCTCCGCCGGCACCAAGCGAAGCAATTCTTCGGTTTCCGAGAGAAGGGAGCGGACCTGGACCACGATTTGTTCGATCGGATCCTCAATTTGCCGGAGCTCTTCTGCATTCCGCGGTAGGTGAAATTTCAAAGCCGCTAAATCGCCAAGCCGGTTAAGCCGTAAATTGATGACGGAACTGCACACATAGTAGGGGTCTCTCTCCAAAACGACCGGCAGGATAGTGGGAAAATTCTCGAGCAGGTAGGGAAGTGCATTCAATGCCAGCACATTGTCAAAGATCAGCGGCGCCTCAAAGACTGTTTGAAGTGCGGTAAGCTTTTGGCCCAGCCGGTCCCAAGCTATTTTGCCAGGCTCCCGCACATAGTGGTCATTGCCTGAAAGCAAAAGGTGCTTTTGCCAAAACCAAGTCCACTCGTGAGGATCTTCCGGCGCCGCTCCAATGCCAAATCTGGATTGACAGGTGCTGATGAACTCGGGGTTCGCGATCTGGCTGTGGAGCTGCGCTCCAAAGTAGGGTGCATCCCAGAACCGAGCCAAAATATTGGAGGCGTATCCGATGTTGAATGTGCTGATGATCATCTGGTGGAGCAGGGTAGAACCGCCCCGGGGGGGCGCAATAATGATGCAGACCGGGTGGGGCGGTTTCGGGCTGAACGCAGCGGTAGCCTCGTCATCTACGGGCGCAAGAGCCGTGTTCATCTCCTGGACAGCAGATGCGCCAGGCGCGCGGGTAGGAAATTTATCAAGCATGGTTAGAACTGAAATAATGCAAAACAATGGTGAAGATTTTTAGATGCTGTTAATTGAAATCGGTTACTATACCGTGTCAATCAACTATCCAAATATATCCAACCATAAATAAGAAAGCGTGAATCGTGGACGTACTGGGTTTCGAAAAAATACTCTTCCATCCGGAGAAGCTTGAGAAGCTGAAAGCTGGTGAAACACAGTTTCCAATTAACGCGACGATCAGTCTCGGGAACTACTGCAATCACGGTTGCCTCTGGTGCACAGTCTACGCTGCCCGGCAAGAAGATGTGCGCCATATGGACGAGGAGCAGCTGATATCATTCCTATCAAAATCAGTGGATGCCGGTTTGAAGTCCGTGGCCTACATCGGGAACGGTGAACCGACAGCTTATCCGGGGTTTGGAAAGTTGGTGGATGCGATAGCGGGCCTCGGGTTGGAACAAGGGATGTTCACCAACGGTTATTTACTCGACCGCCACATTGATCAGATTCTGCGATCATTTACCTATGTGCGTGTAAGCCTTGATGCAGGAAGCGCCGAGGTGCACGACGCCATGCACGATGTTAACGGTCATTACGACCGTATCATTGATAACATATTAAAGCTTGGTAGCGGCCGTGAGGGGCTGTTTCCCGCGATTGGTGTGCAGTACGCCGTTCACCACGAAAATCTCGACGATCTCTATCGAGGCGCCAAGGCTGCCCGCGACGCCGGGGCCGACTATTTTTCGATAAAACCTGTCTACAATCGCGGATCGGTCGGGCTGAAGGTCGCAAAAAACAACTTAACAGACGAGGACTTGGCCCCGGTGGTTCATGAAGTTCGCAAGGATTTGGAAAATCGTGAGTTCAAGGTCTACTTCCGGCCACATCAGATAGCCAATGAAATGGCTGATGAGAATCTTCTCTCGTATGACAAGTGTGTCGCCGGGTTCTTCAATATGCAGATTTACGAGGATGGGAGTGTCGTGTCTTGCGGTCCAGGCCATGTTCAAACTGGAACGATCCACGATGTTCCCGAGTCGCTCGTCGAAAATATTCTGAACGTGACAAAAACTCTCGATCTGACAAAGTGTCCGGCCGGGTGTCGATATCATCCTCTCAATCATCTCGTGGCGTCAGTTCTAGATGAAGAGGTGGCGCGCCAATATCACCCCAATTTTATCTAATCAAAGGGCGGTGAGAAGCAATGAGCGGCCCGACAGGCGACCAGATTATACTGGGTGTCTCATTTGATTTTCACAATGCAGCAGCTGCCATTCTTAAAAACGGTGAGATTATCGCGGCTGCGCAGGAAGAGCGTTTCTCAAGGGTAAAGAACGACCCGAAATTGCCAGCGGCTGCAATTGATTTTTGTCTAAAAGAAGCCGGCGTTTCATCCTGTGAGCTCGATATCGTGGTCTTCTATGAGACACCGCTTCTAAAATTTGACAGGATTTTGAAAACAGTGCTCCGGCGTGTTCCTTGGGACCTGAAATTGATTTACGGAGTTCTGGGTGACTGGTTTGCAAAGGGGAAATTTTCTGTAAGGGAGAGACTGGCAGAACATTTATCAGTCGAGAGCACCAAAATAATATTTGTAGAACACCATTCTAGCCATGCCGCCTCTGCGTTCTTTTGTTCTCCGTTTGAAGAGGCTGTGGTGATTACGCTTGATGGTGTCGGAGAGCACGATACCGGATCGGTTTGGCTGGGTAGGGGCGGCGCCTTGGACAAGGTGTCTGCTAGCAAGTTCCCAAATTCCCTAGGTTTATTCTACAGCGCGATTACGGCCTTCCTTGGCTTTGAAGTGAATGAGGGGGAATACAAAGTGATGGGCATGGCTCCTTACGGCCGCCCTATTTATGTCGATAAATTCCGGGCCTTGTTTTCAGTGGACCGACGCGCACGTTTAAAACTGTCCCAGAAGCTCTTCAATTTTACAAATCCCACACAATTGCCATTCAATAGTCGACTCATTGACTGGTTGGGGGGGGCTAGGAAGCCGGAATCGGATTTCGTGCTTGGGGCGCCCTTGAGCGCGGGAGATGAATCAAACTCGGACCACTACGCTGATATCGCCGCGTCGGCTCAAGCGTGCGTCGAAGAAATAATTTTGGAAGTTATCCGCAGGGCGATGGAGCTAACCGGTCAGAAAAATGTTTGTTTAGCCGGAGGCGTGGCGCTCAACTCGGTCGCGAATGGACGCGTTCAGAGAGAATTGGACTGCCGGTTATATGTACAGCCTGAAGCAGGAGATGCCGGGGGCGCCCTAGGCGCAGCACTTAGTGAATACTACAGCCATCAGCCCAGAGTGTCTCCGTCCCCATTAACCTCACCATATCTTGGCAGGCAATTTTCGGAAGAAGAAGTCTTGCGAGCCTTGAAAGCAAGCCACGTATCCAAATACCGAAAGCTGGATAATGAGGAGAAGCTCATAGCACATGCGGCTACCCGCCTGGCAAACGGGAAAGTTATAGGATGGATGCAGGGGCGTGCTGAATGGGGGCCAAGAGCTCTAGGAAATCGAAGTATCCTGGCGGATCCCCGCACACGAGAAACGCAGGAACGGGTAAATGAGAAAATCAAATTTCGTGAGTTATTCCGCCCATTTGCACCCTCAGTGATCGCGGAAAATGCGATAGACTATTTTGAGATCGACGAAAGTTTAGGTGAAGCGGCGCCCGAACATTTTATGCTATCGGTCTGCAATGTTCGGGAAGAAAAGAGGGGAGTTCTTGGAGCTACGACGCACGTGGACGGGTCAGCGAGGGTTCATGTCGTTGAAAAAAGCAACAACCGGCTTTTTCATACCCTCATCAAAAAGTTTGGCGATCTTACCGGCGTTCCGGTTCTATTGAACACGTCGTTTAACCGCCGTGGAGAGCCGGTCGTCAACGCACCGGAGGACGCGTTGAAGAAGTTTATGTGGAGCGAACTGGATCTGCTTTTTATCGGCAACTATGTCATCGAACGCGATGATTCGGACGCCTTTGAGTTTTAAATATATGCGCGCAATTTTTGTTCTTCCTTCTCCCCTTATGGCGGCTGATGAAATCCGGTCGTTGGTGTTGGCAACTCAGTCCCGAATTCAGCTAACGCATGCTGTATACGTATGTTCCGGTCAGGCGCTTTTCCAATATCAGGCCGAGCTGCCAGAGTTCTCACTTCAAGATGAAGAAATGGTGCTTGAACATTTACCGAGCGACGTCGTTTTTCATCTCCAGGGGGCTGATCAATATTTTCGGTCTAACGTTGACGGGTTAGGGCGCCTGCATCTTTATCTGAACGGGGACGTTCCCCGGCACGACCAGTTTGCGGCAGCGCTAAGAGCGTTAGAAGACGTGCAACCTATATCCAGAACGTCGCTTAAGGAAAAGCTCCTGTACATGAAGCCCTCCAAAACGGGCGTGTTATTCCTAACTGTGGATCCGTTGCCATGTAAATTGCACTTGCGGAATTTGTACCTGATTGCGCTGAAAAAATTCGAAGGTGTGGGTGAGGTCCACGTTGCAGCGCCGGCTGGATTGGAGGTGACGGTGAAATCAATTCTACCTGAAGCTCATTTCGTAAATTGTGACGAAGCGCTGCAATCAGAGAACTATGGCGTATATGCCGTCGCCGCAGGGTATAATGACTACAACCAAATCAATTTTCCTTTCGATCGCCAGAGTTGGTCACGGAAGTTCGTCTATGCGGCGACACCCCCGCCGGAGTTTAATCGCCTTTATTTTGACAAATCGGGGAACATCCATCCCGTGATCGAAAATAATAAAGCTGATGACCATATTTTTGCGCGATTAGCCTCAGCTTCGCCCAGAGCGTTTCTTAGTTACTTTCCTCACGGTCACTATTCCCTGGGCACAGTGGGACTCGGGCCGACGAATGAGTTCGGTCTCCGCATTCACGAAGACCTCGGAGACTTGGCCGATAGGCCTAGCAAGCACAAAGTCATCGCCGTTTTTGGCGGTTCGGCCGTCTGGGGGGTGAGTAGCTATTACACCGACTGTTTTTCTTATCTGCTTGAGAGAATGTTGAACGAGGCCTTTCGCAGAAAGGGCTACAAATTCACAGTCCTCAATTTTGGATTATCCGGTCAGATACTCTTGGATATGATGATAACCTACCTGACGTTTTGTCAGCCACTGTCGCCGGACATGGTAATTTCTCACGATGGTCAAAATGACACTGTCCATGGCCAAATGGCAGACCCGCACTTACTGAATACATACCGTCACAATTACATGATCCAGCTCGAGCTTTGGGGCCAAACGCTGATGGATGCAATGGATACGCCTTTGTCACAACCGGGATTGGGCAGCGCGCCGGGGAAAGAGGGGTTCGAAGAGTTGAGACCGCTCAATACGCCGCCGCAGGTGATCCGGATGTACACATACCGAAAAAAACAGTTCTACGACATGGTGAGGGCGCAAGGGGGTGAGTTTATTTGGGGGCTCCAGCCTGCCGCTTTCGGCAATCGCCAGCCGGGTGCTATGGGGAAGAGGCTAAACGATGAAGAGCAAGAGGCACATAACGTGATCTTCGATAATCATCCTTTCTCACCGGAGATCATGGAAGGGCTGGATCATATCTACAAACAACTGACTGACCGATTGCCAGACGCGCTTCCATCAGACGCTCACTTCATAAATTTCCATAAAATCTTCGCGGAGGCAGCTCAGGACGAGACACTCTTCTATGATCATGTTCACCTCGCGCCCGATGGGGAACAATTAATTGCGGAGGGATATTTTCAGAAAATCAGATCTGATATCCTGCCCCGCTGGGAGGTCGAGAGGTGAATGATCTGTTAAATGACGGGGAGAATAGCCGACAAAATCTGGTCGAGAAACTCATACGTCAGGCGCTTCGGGAACATCGCCTTTTTGTCTTGGGTATATTTCTCACTTTACGGCGAAATCGGGTCGAGATGCTCGCTGAAGAAGCTGTTGCGGACTCGAACAATTCCGGCCGGGAGGTATCTGCGTTCAGCTACAGTTTATTTTAGTTGGCAGAGTGGGAACTGTCATTTCGATAAGCCGGAAAGAAATCTCGATCAGTTGAATCAACATTTTGCGCACGGCATAATCGCTCGTACACCTGACGATCGATTACTAAACTTCCAACCACGTAACTACGCCTGTAATCGGAGAAACGTTGCTTAAACTCGAGAACGCCGGCCTGCGAAGGTGCTGCGCCACCCAAATGGAAAACCTCTATATTTTTAGAGCGCAAATCCACATTCGCGAGGTGGTACAATAAGCTTGTGGCTTTTGTTTTTAGACCAATTTCCGTTGTGCATAGCAGGTGTGAATGAGCAATTTTTTCGGAAGTGAGGGTTACAAGGCTGGCAAGCGTTTTCCCACTGGCTGATGCGGCATGATAATAGTTTAAATACTTGGGAGCCAATTTACATAGGGCAACAAAGTAGTTTTCTGGAAAATAATAACTTTTCCCAGCACCGCGGCGGTCCATCGTTCTGAAATACGAGTCTTTAAATTCAGTGGCGGCCCCAGGGTCAAAATCCGGCTGACGAACCAAAATTCCTTCGCGCTCAGCGATTCTCATATTCCGGCGTTGGCTTGCGGAATAATTGGCAATGATTTGTTCAAGAGGGGGGCGAAGATCAATAACGATATTCTGACAGCTTTCGCGAAGGCTGTAGTGTTTCTCCCAGCCGGCATGATTGATCAAAACAGGATTAAATCTGACAAACTCGGCGACTATTCCTGCGTTGGAGCAAAAATTTAGATAGGCAAGTTGTGCATTGTCGATGAGCGTTTGGCGTTTCCCAACCTCTGTGGAACTGACGATTGGTCCACCATATTCAAAGGGACTAGTAGCGTCATACCTCCCCCTAACCCCATCTACGTTCAACTCCCGAAGTGTAACCGCTCGAAGGACGGAGCCAATCTGGTGATCATATCTAATCAAAATGATAGTTCCGGCTTCCGCCCGCTCAGCAGCAGCGAGGTATTCACTCTTGTGATAAATGTCTCCAAAACGCGACGAGTCGGCATCCCATCGGCGAATAAAGTTCGGATACTGGCGAGCTTGCTGCAAAGATACGGTTTCTAATTTACCTCCACATTGCAAATACACCGATTTCAATTTATCTGGGAATATAGCCATCGAATTAGTTGTTGTTTTCCGTGTCGGTTGACATGTGAGAAAGAAATTTGCCGTCACGGCTCGGAGTCAGCCAAGTCTTCTTGCTTTAGCATTTCGGCGTATCGCTTGTCCCTTTCTTTTATATCTGGCCAACTGTGATCAATTTTCCGGTAAATTCTAGGCAGCCCCCAAATTTCAGCTCGGTCCATAATATGAGGCCTAAATTCTAAAACGAACCCACGGTTTTCAATTTCAAGGTCCATATTCAGACCATTTCCTCCGGCGGTCCCGCAATTGTGATCCCGCGCATATATCTTACCGCCAGGTTTCAGGCAGCGCGTGAACTGATCTAGCGCATACAGCGCGGTGTTTCGCCCGATCTCATCTAAGACGAAAACGCCAATAATCAGATCAAAAAAATTGTCCGGTACGAGATCGAAGCGCCATGATGGAATGTGGTAGATTCCGGGAGCGTCAGAAATATTAAAATTTCCTGGATCATCGATGTATTCGTAAACTGGGAGGGTTCCGGAATTTTTGTAGTAAAAATTCTGTGTCATATATCCGCCTTCGATCGCATCCACGCCGCAAAAAACCAGTTTTGGAACGTTCTGGCTCCACATGTTCAATTGCCGTCCAAACCCTGCGCCAAAATCGAGAACGCGAGTGACTGTTGTGCGATCGGTATCCGGATAGGGGTTTTGGAAGACATAATCTTCGGCGTTGTAGTAATCCACAATCATGGGTTGGGAATAATCCGGCAGTTCACTCTGTGTCCGGCTTAGCTCCGTGAAGACGCGATTTGTGACGGCGTGGCTTTGGGCGACGAGTTCGGGCGCCGCATCGAAATAATGGAGATTTCGGCGTTTATTCCAATTGACAAGGTAGCTGGCAATATCCTTTTCCGAGTTGTGTTCCAAATACCACTTTCCCTGGTTGCCGGAGGGTACTATCCATTCGTCGATCCAGGCCGCCATGCTACCCTGAAGAGCTTGCAAGTCCCGTGCTCGAGTTTCTCTGAATTTCTCGCGAAATATTGAGTATCCGCTCATACTTTAGCTCCTTTGCGTGTGGGTATCTCTGACGGCAAAAGCTTGCAAAGTTGTGAATACTGATAGGGGTTTTTTGGCTCCCCCGGTAACTATAAATTATCGAGTTGCGGCTATGAGACGGTCCAGCTTAAAATAATATTGTGAATAGCCAGAACGGGAAAAGTCATCCGCCTATGTCTTTAAACAAGTCCAAAATTCTTCTGTGTAATCCAAAGACCAGCGAGGTTCATCCTAACCGGCAACCCGCGCTTTCGATCTTCTATCCCGGGGCCGCTTTGGAACAGGCCGGGTTTGACGTTGACTACTGGGATGCCAGTTACGAGGACTTTTCAACTTTCGAAGGCCGCCTGGAAGAGGCGGACATCGTCGGTGTCACAAGCATGACAGGCTACCAGCTTAAGGGTACGGAAAAAGTCATGCGCATGGCCAAGGCAAAAAACAAACAAGTGGTGATGGGCGGCGTGCATGCCTCCATCGTTCCGGAACAATGTATCCAGGAACCATTTATTGATTATGTTGTCGTGGGGGAAGGGGAGAACACCCTAGTCGATCTCGCGAGCGGGTTAAAAGAAGGCGCAACGATCGACATTCCGGGCGTTATGACGAAAGACCGCTACCCCGGCCCCTCGGTAAAACTGGATACGGAAGATTACATTCTTCCTCTGACGGAAACCAATGCGAAGTATTTTCAGTTTGCCGCTGATGAAGGCCGGTTCAGTATCCAGACCAGCCGCAGCTGCCCCTACCGCTGCGCCTTCTGTTACAACCTGAGCAACAACATCGCGAAATACCACTATTTGCCCCTGGAACAGATCGGCATCTACAAAGAGCGGTTTCCGGAATTGAGGCACACGACCATTGTCGATGACTGGCTTGGCGCCAAAAAACGGATCAAAACTGTCGCCTCGGAACTTCAGCAGCATGATGTTAGCTTCACCATGAACATC
>JAYZQT010000018.1:0-98114 GCA_036136335.1 Pseudomonadota bacterium | reverse complement strand
AAAAATAAAAACCATTTCATGTTCACATTTTATGGGGCCCACCTTATATTAGAAAAACTTCCAATGGGCTTACAAATTGGAGTGCATAGTTATGGAATCTGTCTTAGAGGAACTTTGCCGCTCAAAAGGCCTCAAAATTACCAAACCACGCAAATTGATTGCCAAAATTATTTCCGAAAGCGATGACCATCCCGATGTCGAAGAAATTTATCGGAGAGCGTCAGAAAATGATCAGAAAATAAGCCTGGCAACCGTTTATCGGACGGTGCGGATACTGGAAGACGCCAAAGTCATCGAAAGCCATCATTTTGGCGACGGCAGGGCCCGGTATGAGTGTACCCTTCCCTCAGATGATCACCACCACCATATAATTGATGTTACCAACGGTGGGGTAATTGAATTTCAGGATGAAATTCTAGAAAGTGTTAAACAAAAAATTGCCAGAGACCACGGCTACGAAATTGTTGGCGAACGGTTGGAGCTCTACTGCAAACCGATAGGCACCAAGAAATAGCGTCTATTTAATCAAAGATCGTCGGTGGTGTTTTTTCGCGAATGCGTGGCGTATGCATTAATACTGTAATGGTTCGGTACAAAAACCGGTCGCAAATACACTAAACAATCTCTCGGATTTCATATCAAAAGGCTGCAATCCAAACAAAACGGGCTCATAAACCTTGGGTACGCTGAGAAATAGGGGGTCCAAGTAAGCTCAGCGTTTGTTGAGAAGAATTTTACATACCAATACCCAATACGCATTACCTTTTATCCTTCGGCAAGAGGTCCGCTTAAGTGCTTCTCGTGCCGATCCTACTGGCGCGGGGCAGATCCGATAAACCGATATCTCGACCGTATTTTTTTGACCCCTAACGGCGTTGAGATGCGTTCATCCAGAGCACAGGCCCAAGTCCAACAACTACAATTGCCAACCCTGCAAGCGAAGCGTCTTCCAGAAGTTCGTCCTGGGCAAACTGATAAACGTAGGTGGAAAGGGTCTCAAAATTGAACGGCCTCAGAATTAGGGTAATAGGTAACTCTTTCATTGCATCTACAAACACTAACAGCCCACCGGTTAATAACGATTTTTTCAAAAGAACAGGAGACAAAACAAATATACTGTTTGTAAAAATTTTTCCCAATGAATGGTTGGCGCTTATTAAATTGGGCGACAAACGATTGATGCCAGCGGTAATTGATCCGTAGCCTATTGCCTGAAACCGGACAACATAGGCAAAAACAAGAAGACCGAAGCTACCAATTAGTATTCCGGAAGATTTAAAACCGAGGACCTGATTTATGACGGCTGCGCTTCCCGCATCGAGCATCCCAGCAAACGACACAACTCCGATTGCGAGCACCACGCCAGGGAACGCGTACCCCATCGCAGAAATCGCTGTGAACACCTTGAGGAAGCGCCGATTTTGGTGGGTTACCACGACAACCATTATCAATGAAATCAACATCACCGTTATGGCCGCCATAAATGATAGTGACAAAGAATTCAAAGCACTCGAAAGCAGGCTATTAACATCAGTAACCGAAAACCCGTCTATTACAAATTTAAGGAGCACGCCAACCGGTACGATAAAACCCAGTAATATGGGTACCACACATGCAGAAATACACAGGACCATTTTCCAACGGGACACCCGCGTCCTTTCTATCTGATTTGACCGCTGGCCAGAGTCAAAGAAACGTTGTTGGGAACGTGCTTTCCACTCAATAAACAGAAGTGCAAATATAAAAATAAACGACATGCCCGCGATTTGTGCGGCGGCCGTCAGGTTATTCATCCCCAGCCATACATTAAAAATTCCAAGCGTTAACGTCTGTACCGCAAAGTATTCTACCGTCCCAAAATCTGAGATCACCTCCATCAATACCAGTGCGAGGCCTGCAACTATTGCGGGCCGTGCAAGGGCTAGGTCAAGACTGATCGAGGAGGACCGGTTGTGTAAGCGCGCAACTTCGTGAAGCGCCGCCGGCGTAATACGGAAAGCCGTTCGTGCCAAAAGATATATGTAGGGGTACAAAACCGCGGACATCACAAGAATGGCACCCCCCATCGATCTAATCTCCGGAAACCAATAATCTTTGGATGTCTGCCATCCAAACAAATCCCGCAAAAACCCCTGCACTGGTCCGGCAAACTCAAGCAGATCGGTATAAGTATAGGCGATCAAATAAGCGGGAACGGTCGCCGGAAGAATCAGCATCCACTCAAGAATTCGGCGGCCTGGAAACCTGATCCGCGCAACAATCCACGCTGATGACAAACCAAATATCAAAGACAGGACGCTCACACCGAACATTAAAACCAGGGTGTTGGTGACATACCGTGGAAACACCGTATCCAATAAGTGACCCCAGAGCCCACCACTGTCGCCGGTCGTCACATAAACGATAGATAGAAATGGACCTAGAAGAAATAGGGCTAAAACAAATGTAACGCAGGCCCAGACGCCAAACAAAACGCCGTGACCAAAATTTCTTCTTAAGAAACCATGCTCTACCATCCTACCCGATCGATAATTTTCTGGGCTTTTGGTGTCAAGGTCGCAATTTTACCTATTGCGACCCGGTCCTCTTTAAAGGTGCCCCAGGAAGCCACCTCCAGTCCGGGTGCTACCTCCCGATTAACCGGGAATTCGAAATTTATTTTGCTGTAAAGAAGTTGTGCCGCGGGACCCGTAAGGAATTCTAGAAATTTAACAGCCAACTGTTTGTTCTTTGAATATTTTGCGACCCCACCGCCGGAGATATTAATGTGATTTCCTCGACCACTTCCATTCGTGAAGACAATGTCAATCGCATCAGCCCAGTTTCGCTGAGCAGGAATCCTAGAATACTTTAGTTTGCCGTAATAATAACTGTTAATAATCGCAACATCGCAAACTCCTTCAAAGATGGCCTTTACTTGCGCACGATCATTGCCCTGTGGCCTTCGAGCAAGGTTGGCGACGAGCCCTTTCGCCCACATTTCTGCTTCTTTCTCACCGTGGGCCGCAATTAAAGACGCCAATAACGCCCGATTATATACGTGGCTCCCCGGGCGACTGCAGACCCGGCCCTTCCATTTAGGATCAGCCAGGTCCTCGATCCGCAAAACCTCGGAACGTTTCACCCGATCTCTAGCGATAGCCACGACGCGAGCACGTTTTGAAAGACCATACCAGAAATGGTCTTTGTCCCTTAGATGGTCGGGTATGTTTCTTGTTAGTATTTTGGAATTCAAACGAGCGAATAACTTTTTGTCAGCGTAAGCATGAAGCCTTCCTATATCGACCGTCAGTATTACATCCGCAGGGCTTCTGTCTCCTTCGGCTAGAAGACGCTGAACGAGTCCTTTGGAAGTATGCACGACATTGACCCTTATTCCGGTTTCCAATTTGAATTTACGAAGAAATGGCTTGATCAGAAACGGTTGTCGGTGCGAATAGACATTTATCTCGCGGCTATTAGATTGCGATGAAAACACCAGCCCTAGCAAAACAACCGCTATGAGAAAAGCACCAAACTTTACATTAACGAACACTTTCCTTACTTCTTTCTCCACATCTTGCCCTTTTTTCTTGAAAAACCCATAAGGATAACGTCCCGGAAAGGACGTTGCATAATTTATTGCGAATAGGTTGCATAATCACCCGCAACGGGTTCATACCTAATCTCTTGCTTATTTGCAATACAATGCCGGTCTGAAATGTCTAAACATTATTTACCTATCCACACCCGAAGTTTTCTCTATAACTCATTGATAATTAATTCTTTTTAATAAACTTGAGAATTTCTACAGCCAATTCTGAGAAACTTCTTTGTAAGATCTTATCGGTTTAAATAGATTCTATATGGCCGGATAGGATTGCGTATCATTCTCTGGAACTTAGGGAGTGGTCCTGTTATAGTACCGCGTGTCTAGTTTGAGGTACGTACAAAACTGTTTCAGGAACCCTTTAATCGCAAATGCTTAAAATTGACGCCGTATCCTACCACTTGGAAAAACAGCAAATTCTGGACGATATCTCGTTTGAAGCAGCTGACGGCGAACTTTTGTGCCTGTTAGGACCTTCCGGCTCTGGAAAGACGTCAATTCTGAGACTGATAGCAGGCCTTGCTGCACCTGATAATGGAACGATCTCCATTAACGGCGTCGCCGTCTCGTCGCAATCAGGAATCACCCCACCACATAAAAGGAATATTGGCTATCTGTTTCAGGACTTTGCGTTGTTTCCCCACCTGAACGTTATGCAGAATATTCAGTACGGACTAACGGGCGTCGAAAAGTCTAAGTCTCTCTCTCGCACTCGCGAACTCCTCGATCAAGTAAAATTACAGGATCACGCCGAGAAGTTTCCGCACATGTTATCCGGAGGAGAACAACAACGCGTTGCACTTGCAAGAGCAATTGCCTCGCGACCACGCCTGCTTCTGCTTGATGAACCGTTCTCCAGTCTCGACACTTCACTTAGACAACAGGTTCGGGAAGAAACCATCCAAATTGCTGCCAATCACGGATTAACAACCATAATGGTAACCCACGATCCCGATGAGGCGATGTCTCTGGCGGACAGGATCGTCCTGATTAATGAAGGCGCGGTTGTTCAAATCGGAACGCCAGAGAAACTGTACAACCATCCAGTTAACAAACTCGCAGCGGCATTTTTCGGTAATATAAATAAAATCAATGGCATCGTTGAAAATGAACAGATCAAAACTGATATTGGAAGTTTGCCGGGCGATGGTCTGATTGACGGTTCCAAAGTTGATATATTGATCCGTCCTGAAGGTATCAAAATATCACCGGCGCCTAAAAACGCCGCTACAATAAATGACGAAGCCTGGGTTTGCGGCATTCGGTATTGCGGTAATTCAAACCTCGTCCGCGTTGGGATTGGCAGTTGGTCGGAACCACATACCCACATGGAAGTCAGCCAGCTACCAGGTATTTCACTGCAAACCGGGGACAAAATCCTCCTGGAATTCGACCGCAACCAAACCTATGTATTTCCAAAGACCTAATTTTTAATTTGGCAATTCAATACTGAGTGGGAGTTTGTCATGAACTTTCCGCCGTCCGGTGCAGATCGTCGCGTTTTCTATTTATCAAACGAACCGATGTTGTTTTCCGGAAAACGAGAAAACAAATATTTGATAAGTATTGGAAAATAACTTTCTCACAAATACTTACCACCCAAAATAAACTTTGATTAACTGAGCCATTCTTTCAGTTAGATCCTGCGCTTTTTGTTCAATATCACCCATACATCTGTTCCTGGAGATAGGCCTCCAGGCTGGTAAGTCGGATCCGGCTTTGTTGAGTTTCTATCCAATCAATGTGCTCTTCCGTATCTTCCAGGATCCGTTCAAAAATCTCCCGGGAAACGAAATCGTTAGAATTCTCGCAAATTCCGATAGCGGTTTTTAAACAGGACTGATTGCCCTGTTCTGATGCCAAGTCTGATTCAAGAACTTCTGGGACATTCTCGCCGATTTTAAGCTTACCGAGGTCCTGTAGATTGGGAAGCCCATCCAATACCAGAATGCGTTCGATGAGGCAGTCGGCATGTTTCATCTCCCCAATCGATTCTTCGTAAATTTTAGCGGCCAGTCTTTCAAAACCCCAGTCTTTCGTCATTCGGGCGTGCAGGAAATATTGGTTTATTGCCGTTAATTCGTTTTTAAGAATTAGGTTAAGCTGTTCAATGACGGTGGGTTCACCCAGCATAACGTCGGTCCCCTAAGTTTTTCTGTTCAGATTATATCTTTTTTCGTAATCACATTTCTATTGCAAAATATAAATATTGATTAACGGTATTTATTAACAGTGTTTATGCGATTAACTTTCATTACCAAGGTTTTAGAAAGGTACTTTTCAGTTCCACCTGTTAAAATGCACTAATAAATTGAAACTCGTTATTCGCGCTTAACACGCATTCGCATTTGGTATAGCATTCAGCCAAGTGTGAAGGGATCCTGGAATGTTCATATGCAACTGCAATGCGATCCGCGAGAAGCAGGTAAAGATCGCCTTTGATAGCGGGGCCAGTCATTGGCGCCAGGTCCACACCTATTACAAGCGCACACCATCATGCGGAAAATGCGAACCGGAACTTACCGAAATTATTAGCGCGCTGAAGCAGGATGGTGGCGCAGAAATACATCAGCTTCACGCTGTTCATGACCAAAAGAAACTGGTTGCTAAGCCCGGGTAAAATACCAATGCTCAGAACCAGCCACAGTTAACCGGGTTATTGGCACCAAACATCATTAACAAAGAACAATCTTCGGGCTGCAAGTCTGATACCGGGAAATTTAATAAAATTTAAGCCCGTGGACATATGGGTTTATGCGACACCTCATCTCACAGCGCCGCTATCGAAGAAAACCCGAAATTGAACATTAAATCCGACAACTTTTGTCTTGTTTTCCTAAACACATCGCTGCGACCAGACGTAACCCAAATATTGCCTGCCCGCTCCAACAATTTTCCAAGGGGTTATTTGACAAACAATCCATTAATTTGAGAACCTCAACTCGAATCAACGGAGTGTTTCAATGGAACTGGCGATAGATGCTGACGGGCACGTCCATGAAGAAGACGCCATGTTTACCGAATATCTGGAACCGGAATTTCGTGCGGCAACGAAAGGCTGGAGGTTGAACGACGATAACAATCGTCGGTTTATTGTAAACGGGGAAGAGCACCCGCCATTTCCCAAAGAAATCTCCGTCCGAAAACCAATGTCTGCAGACAACCGGATTAAGGTTCTCGATAAAGAGAAAATCAGCCTCGCGGTTCTCTATCCATCTGCTGCGCTAACTGCGGGGTATATGGAACCTAAATTCTCGCAGGCGATTATGCGTGCATATAACAACTGGATGGCAAACTGGTGTTCCGCTTGCCCGGATCGTTTGAAATTTGCCGCACCCATAATCCTTTACGATACAAAAGAAGCAATCCATGAGGCTTCCCGAGCCGTAGGGGACCTTGGGGCAGTGGCTATAACAGTACGCCCAAACCCATCTGAAGGAAAAAGACTGGATCATCCCGATCGCGAACCATTTTACGCAGCAGTCGAGGAATTGGGTGTTCCTCTGGTTGTCCATGAATCAACCGGAGACCCTTCAACGGCGGGAGGAGAGCGCTATGGCGGCATGATGGTCCCGGAGAGTTATTTATACCACCACATGATCTCCCACCCGTTTGAGCAGATGATGGCAATGATGGCTCTTATCTGTAGTGGTATTCTGGAGCGGCATCCAAAACTGAAGGTAGGTTTTTTCGAAGCCGGGTGTTCCTGGGTCCCATACTGGATCGCCAGACTCGATGACCATTTTGAACATCCGAAACTTGGCCATTACATGGCCGGAGCCAAACATTTACCGAGCGAATATTTCGAACGACAGTGTGTCGTCACGTGTGACCCTGGGGACCCCACAATACCCCTCGCGGTCCAAGCCCTAGGGGCTCACAAGGTTCTCTTCGCGACGGACTATCCTCATTTTGATTCCGGAGGCGGAGCGGTACAAAGTTTTCTGGATGTCGCAGACGTCAGCCCTGACGATCAAACCCGAATCCTTCGTGACAACACCAAAGCTTTTTATAGTTTGTAAACGACAATCTCGAACCACCCATACCTGACGCGGGTGTCAAGTTGTCCCGCTAGACCAGTAATGGAAGGGTAATGAAATGAAATGTTCTACCCGTTTAATAGAAATACGTGATCGCTGGCATTGTGCAGAACATCCATTTTATGAGCGGCTCTCCGAGGGCAGCCTAAGCGCAGAACACCTTGGTTACTTCCTGGTACAGCACTCTCTTTTAGTACACGAAATTTTCCGTTCAATCGGTGTCACCTACTCCAAATCATCCGACGATATTGCGTATTTTATATTAGAGAATCTGGCTGAAGAGGCAGGATTGATAGGAATTGATGACGGCGTAGCACATGACCACCGGGATTTGATAAATTCATTCACCCGCCATTGTGGAATTTCCGATGCTGAATTTGCAAAAACAGAGCTTTTACCGACCTGGTATGCGCGCGCAGCATATTACTGGTGGATCACCGACTCAGAGCCCGCAATAGTCCGACTTGCTGTCCAGGCAACGCAGGAATCGCAGCTTGTTTCCGAGAACGAGCGCGCTGTTAAAGCACTTACCCAGCATTACGGGTTTAATATTGATTCTCCAGAAATCGGATTTTTCGTGGAACACTCAACAGCTGATGTTAAACACGGAAATATTCTTCTGGACCTCGTAGACAGGCACGCTGATACTTTGGATCTGCATGAAAAGTGTCTAAAGTTGGCAGAACAGACCTGCAAACTGCGTTGGGTTTCCTTTAACGAATTATACCGTGTGACACATCTCGGTGAGAAAGTTGGGCAAATCCCTGCATAATTACCCACCCCAACTGAAATAATTTAAATCACAAATGAAATCGTGCCAACGTCAATACTTCGGTTTCGTTCAAATTCCCAAATGTCTTAGAAAGATCCAACGCTTTGTTAGACCAATTTAAAGGTCGGTGGACCCTCCTTCCGGGAAACTTACGCGGTATTTTATGGTTAACCACCGGAGTTTTGATACTGTCGCTTGTGAACGTCCTGGTTAAGTTACTTGGGGACAAATTTCACACAATCGAGATAGCGTTCTTTCGGTATGTGACAGGCCTGATCGTTTTAACTCCCTTGTTCATCCGGATGGGATGGCAAAATCTGCGAACCAAGCGGCTGCCCCTGCACCTTTTGCGGATGAGTCTGGCATTTACCGGGCAGGTACTGGTGTTTTTATCTGTAATTTACCTACCCCTCGCGGATGCGACCGCTTTCATGTTTACGAAGCCGATTTTTACAGCGGTCGCCGCCGTTTTCATTCTCAACGAGGTCATTAACAAACGTCGCTGGATCCTGACCTGTGTCGGTTTTGCTGGAGTATTGATAATGCTCCGCCCTGGATCCAATGGTGTTGAGTTAATGGCATTGATAGCGGTAGGGGCCGCTATGATATGGGGGGTGGCAAACGTCCTTATACGGATGCTTTCCCAAACTGAACCCACTAACAGAATACTGTTTTATTATCACGTAGGTGGTGTGGCTGTGTTCTCTATTCCGGTAATTTGGCTTTGGAAGATGCCAGAAGGTATTGAGTGGGTTTTACTCATTTTAATTGGCGTGGGAACCACGGCCTGCATGTATTGTTATTTCCGCGCCTTCGCGGTCGGAGAGGCCAACGCCGTAGCACCAGCCGAGTATACTGGGCTGGTGTACGCCGCTTTGCTGGGGTTTTTCATATTCACGGAAATCCCTTCAATTTGGATTGTCTCCGGGTCGCTGGTGATAATAATAAGTACATATCTTGTGGCGCGGGACGAGCGCAAAAGTAAACAGTCAGCAAATGATACTGATCAAATGTAAAACACTACCCGCTGGCGTCCCCCTGCTCGCACTCAGGCCGCGCCAATTGTATTGCCCTGCACGATCAAGCATTGTATTCCCAATAACGATGTCAGTGCTGTGACACAACGACCGCAAAATCATTCAGACCATCGCTTACAAACTGGTATTCAACGGCATGCGTTTTTCATTATTATCGGTTCATGATCATTATCCCAACGAACAGCGAACTGTTCGAGAACACTACCGGGAAACGATAGAAAATATCGTTTTGGCCGAAGAGCTAGGGTTTGAAAGCTTCTGGGTTGCAGAACATCATTTTCATGAGTACGGCACTATCCCGAACCCGGCGGTGTTTCTTTCGGCCGCCAGTCAAAATACCGACAAAATCGGACTAGGGGTGGCAATAAGTGTTTTGCCATTTCGCAACCCCCTTCATGTTGCGGAGGACTACTTGATGCTGGACAACCTCTCAGGGGGTCGATTATTGCTGGGTGTGGGGTCGGGTTACCTGAGGCATGAGTTTGCTGGATTCGGTCTGGATCAAAACAAAAAAAGAGATCATTTTGACGAAAATTTAGTCATACTAAAAAAAGCGCTTTCCGGTGCAAAAATCTCGTTTGAAGGCACCTACAACAGTATCGATTCTGTTGGCATAAACGTACCCCCCACGAACTCTGGTGGCATACCCATTTACATTGCTGCCCTAAAAAAAGAAGTGGCTTATTACATAGGGAACAAGGGTCATTCGATGCTCAGCATCCCCTACGCTACGGTGGACTCCCTGGATGAACTCAGATCCGTTGTTGCCGAATACAAGCGTGGATGGAAGGAGCGCAAAACCGACTTTCCTCCACCGCCTATCAACTTTGCTTTTCATGCTTATGTTGCAGAAACCGACGCTGCAGCGCGCGCTGGCGGTGAGGGTCCATTTGACTATTACGTAAAGACTCGTCTTTACGGTAAATCAAGCGGTTGGGAGGAAGTCTGCAAACGTGGTTACTGTGTTTTTGGCGGTATTGAAACCTGTATATCAAGATTAAACCAGATGAAGGCTATCGGCATAGAGCATGTTAGCCTTTTGATGGATTTTGGGTATATGGGAAAAGAAAAAACACAGCAGTCCATGCGCCTGATGGCGGAGCAAATTATCCCAAACCTAGATTAGAACTCTACCATTTTGGGTCTAGCGACCAATTCAATTCAACATGGATGGTGTGGCATCCAGGACACAGCCCTCCAATGTCAGCTATTAAATTGCGTTAGTGGTCGGGCGCAGATCAACTCCTGCGTGGTTCTTCCTCCAGTGAGTACGAAGTGCGTTACGATCTAGCTTGCCACGGTCGGTACGCGGTAATTTTTGCTGAAAAATTATCAGCCTGGGTACTTTTCCCGCGGCAAGGCGCTTTCTGCAATGGGCCGTGATCATCTCAACGCTAAGATCGTGCCCCGGAGTTGGCACCACGTAACTGACCACCTCTTCACCCCAGATAGGATCCGGGACTCCGATGGTCCCAGCATCGGCGAGACCTGGGAGCTCAACCAATACGCCATCTATTTCAAGCGGTGCAATATTTACTCCCCCCCGGTTTATCAAATCGCTGTTACGGCCAGTGACAAACAGATAGCCTTCTGGATCAAGGTAGCCGAAATCACCCGAAAGCCGGGGGCCCGCTATTACCGCTTCAATCGTGCCGTTCGGCTTCAGGTATCCGAGCATTCGCTGCCGATCACTCGTTACGCTAATTAAACCAGTCACACCAGCCGGAACAGGTTGGCCACCTTCGTCAACGATCTCGATATGTTGATATTTCGTTGCTCGCCCGGCACTGCCGGGGCGACGATCTTCGCCATTCGTACCCGTGATCCAACCCATCTCGCTGGAACCCATACTTTGGGCGACGATGACCCCATAGCGTTTTTCGAATGCCATAGTGTCTTTGTCCAGTAAAGGTGCCGAACTGGAGCCAATATAACGTAGGGTAGGCATGTCGATCACCGATAATTCTACCGGCTTGGAGAGAAGCATACTGATCGCAGCGGGCACACACGCTGCAAACGTTATCCGATAGTCTCGAATCCATTCAAGATACTGGCTACGGGAAAACTGGCGTGCCAGAACAGACGTAGCACCGCGGATAAGCGGGCCCAACAAAGCTATTTCCTGGGCCGAAACCCATGCACAGGATCTAAAATCCAGCACGCGATCGGCCTCGCCTATATCAAGTGCAGTCATCCCAGCATCCGTATTGTGGAACAGTGTTGCATGGGAATAAACGACACCTTTGGGCGCAGCGTCGGTACCGGAAGTATAAAAGATAACACCGGGATCATCCGGTGCACCGACGACTGGCGTGTCACTATCTACCGGGTCTGGCCAATCTCCGAGAGCCCGCTTCGGACCCGACCACGCTTCTATCACCGCATCGGTCTCAGGATTGGACTCATAAATCACGAGGCTTGGCCCTACCGTGTTCAGAATTTTGCTCAAATGCGCTGCGTTGGCTTCTACATTCGCAGTGCAAACACAGGCGCCATAGCGCAGGATACCCAGAAAGCTCACCGCGTGTTCCATGCTATTGCCGCCCAGCAGCATAATCCGATCCCGCGCGCGGATACCCAAGGCAGAAAGCATATGGCCTATGGCGGCCGTTGCTTGGGCCAATTTTTCATATGTAATTTCAGTCTTCTGATCGATACTCTGAAGGTAAACCTTGTCGCCGTACAAGATAGCGTTCCGCTCTATAAACGCAGAAAAGCCTGAAAATTCGGTTTCGGGCGAGATAGGGTCAGGCATAACCCGTCTTTGCAAGAAACCTGAAATAAGGATCCTGCTGGGCTTCGCACTCGGCCTGCTCTTCCTCGCTTAACCACTTGGAAAAATCCATCTTCGAAGTCGGATAAACTGCACGCTTAAATTTCTCTTTCTGGTCTAATGGGACGGTTGCATCTAGTCCGATACCCCCGTCCGAAACGGAAGTATCACCGGTCTTGAGCTCGGACGGCTGGAAAGCTTGTCCGCGGGCGAATTCGTTATAAACAACAACATCCCGAGCCGGTGACACCCGCGATTCCATTGCCCAAACGACATCCTCAGGCTGCCAGATATCAATGTCCTCATCCACCACGATACATAGCCGAAGACCCCGATGGGTGGTCATCACCGCGCCCATTATATTTCGCTGAAGACCTTCATCGGAACGTCTCTGTTTCTTCACTTGAATGACAACGCCGCCCCAATTTGTAAGTCCAGTCCAAATCGCCACATCCTGCACAAATCCCGGAGCCATTCGCTCGCACATCTCATAAATGGAGGCACAAACATATGGGCACTGGTACCAAATCGAACCCAGAATGGGGACAAAGAAATATGGACGGTCTGCCCGATGGGTAACTGCGGTTAACTCAAAGGCACGTGGAGTTCGGTATGCGCGCCCCATAAAGCGTGCCCACTCGGGATGCAAAGGCGCCTCTCCCTGACGTCCAATGTCCTCCGCGGCATTGGTTTCCCATACCCGCTCCCCCTCGATGATATAGCCCTCTAGCACCCATTCTGACTGCGCTATGGCATAAGCATCTACGGTCCGGGCCTTGACGATGTCGACGGGCGAACCCTGAAGAGCGCCGGCCATGCCTATCTCGTCAGTAAACCCCGGGAAAACAATAGAGTTGAAAGTGCTATAGCCCATCATCTCGATCGCTGGTGGCGGGCATATGTTAATGGTTATTGGAATTTTCTGCCCTGGCCAGTGTCGACATATGCTGTCTCCCTGGCCCCCGGGAACCATATTGATGGAGGCGTTTTCCATGCCATCGCGGAAGGACATCCGGTAGAATGAAAATTGTGTTCCACCACCCGGAACCCACGGTGGCCCTATATGATGAACACCATTACCAAAGAATCGACCCCCATCGTCTTCGGTATGCATTACTATCGGAAGTATATCGATGATTCTACCAATTTCAGTCGCCGGAATAATTATCTCCTGACATGGAGCGTCATCACGCTCTACCTCCCTCGGCGCAATGGGATTGCGAAGCGACGATAAAAGCTTGTTCTTGATATCCTTGAACTCCGCTACACCGAAAAGCTTTGCACAACGCTCTTTGGTAGCCCATAAATTTCCTATCATCCGCGCGTTCGGATAGCCCGTTACATTTTCCGCAACAAAAGCTTTGGAGTTGTCAAATGCCTTGCAAATTGCGGTCATTTCCAAAACAGGGTCCACTGGTGCTTCTATCGTATGTATATCATCATCGAGCCACGCAAGCGTTCGTCTGAGATCAAGCATCGCGCTTTCTCGGTCGGAAAATTTCATAGAATAAATACCGTTCTGTTTGCTGTAACGCCGTAGCGCCCAATGAGCCTGCCGAACCGTAATCGGAATGTCCAGACTCGGAGACGGTGTTATGATTGTGCATCCCATAGGTTACCAAGACAGCGAGCATTCCGTTTAATCACTTAATACAAGTCGTTCCCCAGTTTTGTTTCATTGAGGAAAATGAAAATGTAAGGAACGAACAACTTACATTGGGTTTTGAGATCAAGATTAAAGGTGGTTACCCATGGGCCCGGATAATACCCCTCTCTACGGGTGCAAATGTTGAACCACCTGATCATGTAGCATCATACTTGATCATACTATTGAGCCTCCTTTGATCTCGATTAAATTACTGTTATGAAAACAACCCACACTCCGAACTTCACATTACTATGCCTAACCATTCGGGCGCCCGCAGGAAATAACCGATCGGATGGGTACAAGGCTCCAGTTAAATGACCGAAAAACGATCCGCGACAACGCTGATGATCGAGGGCCCGATCCGACCTCTACCGCGCTTCGCAAGCATACTGCGCCACGCATTTGGACATAACTTGGTCAACGGCTTCAGCGCTTTCCTGTTCGCGGCAACCGGACCTGGCGCCATGATTATTGCGGTCGGCATGGCAGCGTCTTTGCCCCCAAAAATTATTGCAGCGTGGCTATTTGCGGCGTACGTCCTCAGCGGTGTTTTGTCCATCAGTGTTTGCTATCTGTATCGCCAGCCACTGACTATTGGTTATAGCATGCCCGCCGTCGTGATTGTGGGTCCGGCGTTGACGTACTTTTCTATGCCAGAACTGGTAGGAGCTTACATTGTTACCGGCGCCCTAATTCTGCTCCTGGCCCTGACAGGCCTGATCAGGCGAGTCACCGCGGCGCTGCCCGAACCGATCATTATGGCGATGGTAGCCGGTGTGTTTTTACCATACGGGCTGCGAATGATAGGCGCGTTCGATAATAGTGCCTTGATTGCAGGTGCCATGGTTACCGGATTTCTCGCTGCTTCGGCAACGCCTGCGCTACAGCGGAGGTTTCCTCCGGTACTCGCCGCACTTGCGGCTGGAACATTTGTGGTCGCCATTTCCGGGTCATTTGTCACCGCGGGTGATTTGACACTGCAGATGACTGAGCCGCTTTTATTTATGCCGGTTTTTAATGCCACCGCTCTTATAGAGCTTGTCATACCGCTGACAGTGACGGTCGTCGGTATCCATAACATGCAGGGTTTCGCGATAGCTCGGAATGCCGGTTACCGCCCGCCGGAAAACATGGCGACCCTACTTTGCGGGGGCGGCACGTTGGTATACGGCATTCTAGGTTGTGTGCCGACGGTCGTGACAGCACCAGCCAACGCAATCCTCAATGTGTCGGGTAATCGAGACTGGCGGTACATCGGCGGCATTTGGTTCGGCCTGTTTCTTGTAGGTTTTGGCATCTTTGCCCCATTGGCTGTCCAGGTTGGATTGGCATTACCCGCAGCCTTTATCGCCACCCTGGCTGGCCTAGCCATGGTGCCGGTATTGCAATCAGCCTTTGTCAGCGGCTTCAGTGGTAAATTTTCATTAGGCGCCCTTGTTACCTTTCTAACCACTGTTTCCGGCATTTCAGTCTTCGGAATTGGTGCGGCATTCTGGGGGTTGGTGTTCGGGTGCGCCGTCGCCTGGATTGCGGAACGCGGAAAGCAGTGATTGCCCTTGCAGGATCGACAAGCGCCTATTGAAAAAATCCCACACAAATAAATTCGTCTCGTAAAATTATACAGCCACCGTCGCTTTTCCTTACGCCGTAATGACAACTCAGCCAGATTCTTGACCTCTACGCCACGGTCGTCGATTCCCGACGTTTTGGTATACTCAAGGGAAGAGCTGGAGGGAGAGGTCAATGAAAAAATCTACGCGGATGTCATGGGGGGCGTCGGTATTCTTTATCGCTTTTATGATTGTTGGTGAAGACGACTTGTGGGCCGTTCACGGCTTGGCATTTGATTGGACAGGCGGGAACGACACCGCCGAAATAATAGCAATTACGGTAGTTGGTCTGGTAAGCATATGGACATCAAAGCTTATACTTGGTCCAATGATCGACAGGGACCATAGCTAGAGTTGCTTCATATTAAATGATGCGCGCCTCATCCCTTCGGTATCTTTTCCCGATTATCTTTTTTCTGTCCGGTTTTACAATCAGTTAAACAGCGCAAAGCCAACGTAGTTAAAGTTTTGGGCTTTTGATTCTTAATGTTTAGCTGGACCGCCAGTCAAATACTGCGAGCAGTGCATATGTAGGGTTGTTGCGCTTATCGGCAATCAAACGATTTGACGCGCCTAAAAACAAAAAATTTGAATTAATCCGGTGCCCATCAGCATGACGATCAGTACAACTGGTAGTATTCGTCTGATCGTGATTCCACTCCCATCAGACAAGGGTGGCCCAGCCTCGGTGAACAAGAACAACAGTATTTACAGGATCCCGCGTTCCATATGTTTAGGTTGTCTTAAGGCAACGGGCGCACCGGAAGCGTCATTGGAGCCAACTCGTCAAGAGACCTGTTGGCCCAGTCAATCTCGGGTACTGTTGGGATTGCTTTGCACTGGGCTTCTTGTAACGACAAAAGCGCAGATTCAATGTCTACAGTGGTAACCTGTCCGTCGGCCACCACTTGGCAACCATCAACAAAGACATCTCGAACCGCTCGCGACCCGGCAACATAGATCAAGCTGCGAAGCGGCTCACGGACCGGCATCATGTTCGGCTCGGTAAGGTCGACAAGTACCAGATCTGCGCGACAACCAGGGGCAATCCGGCCTAGATCGTTGCGTCCAAGTGCATTGGCTCCTCCAACCGTCGCCGCCTCGAAAACGCCCGCGGTATCAGCTGCGTCAACCGTTCCTGCCACGGCCCGCGCAGCATACAATGCGACCAGCATCTCATGTAGTAAGTCGTGAGGATAGGTGTCTGTGCCAATTCCAAGATTGACACCTGCCTCTCGGTAACCATTGAAGGTATGCAGCGCCATTCCGCGGCGAACGAACTCTACCGGGCAATGGGCGACGCTTGCGTTGGCGTCAGCGATAAGGCTGACGTCGTCGCCAGTCGGCCAGTGCAGCCAGGGGTGGTGATCCAGAAAGATGCCATGGCCGATAATCGTCCGGGGGCCAAGCACTCCGAGGTCGTGCAACATCCGGATAGGTGAATGTCCATGACGACGCACCATTTCGTGAAACTCAGTCGGGCTCTGCCCGGCATGAATTTGCAGCGGAACACCATGCTCTTTGGCATAGGCTGCGCTATCACTTAGACGTTCTGCGCTGCAGGTGTCGACCTGGGCAGGTGCAAGCATCCCGTGTAACCGTCCAGATGGATGTCGATCGGCAGCCTCAATGACCCCTATCGCCGTCTCGAAGTGCCCCCGTCCAGCATCGTGATCCCAGTCATAGTTTACCGAGTGTCCATCATCCGTTCGCCAGGTGGCATCCCGGTACATTGGCGCGACGTATACCCGTGGTCCGGTCCGAGCAAGCAGATCGAGAAACGAAAGAAGATCCTGCCCAAGAAACGCTTGGCCGAGATAGACAGCAGTGGTTACGCCACTGAGCAACATTTCGCCGATGGCAACAGTTAGTGCCGCGCGCGTACCCGCTTCGTCGGAGCGTAAAATGTAGAGGTGTTCATACAGTGGTGTATGCCTGAATGCCGGACTTCTGGTCTCATCCCGGTAGCCTTTGTTCAATGGTTCTGTCGCGGGATGCGCATGAAGATCAATCAGCCCGGGAATAACCAACCGGTCCCGGCCGTCTATCTCATTCGTGACATCTCCGTTGTACCGTCCTCCGACATGAACAATTTCGGTTTCAGAGAAGGCGACGTCAGCGTCCCGTATATATACTTGTTTCTCGTCCTTCACGTCCCATTTAACGACCCAGGCTGCATTCCGAATTACTGTGACTTCGACCATCGTTCCAATCCCCTGCTCACAACATGACTTCAACAATACTAGTTGGAGGAATAAATCCTCTCACCATCATAGTTGTCTTTATTTTATTGTTTTAAATTTCCAGAGTAGTCCTTTGGATATCAAAATGTGAGAACAAGCTTCTTTATGTCAAAAATTTGCGTGACAAAATCGGCTACGTTGGGGATCCAGTAGGTCGCAGGAACGTTACAAGGAATTAAAAATGAAAACTATGTACACAAAGTCTTTTGACGATGCGGATGAAATAAAAACGCCGCCAAAAACCCGCGCTGCAACTGTTAAACTAGGTGACGTGTGTGCAACAAAAGTGATGCTTGAACCAGGCTGCAGTGGTCTGAATGTGTAAAACCCGCCGTCGGAGGAGTTAGCTGCCAGGCAGGACATGTTGGCGTCATCGTTCAAGGGAAGCTTCATTGCGTTCATGATGATGGCAACGAAGTCGTAGCGAAGGCTGGTGACGCGTACTATTTTTCCCCGGGTCACGATGGATGGGTAATTGGGGATGAGGCAGTCATTGGCTACGAATTTGCACAAGACTCGAAGGATTTTGGACCGTGGAAAACCGCATCGTAATATAAATATTACTTTGTAACTTATCGATAAAACATGGAAAACCGGGCCGCCCGCTGCCCGGTTTTTTCTATACTTATCTGCTTTATCTTCGTTTAAAGGACGACCTAAAAACTGGAGGTAATTGGGATAAACTTCGTAAACATAACGACCGCCAGTTGGGGGCCTAACGCTTTGGTGATTCCTTTATAATCAGGGTCATGAACCTCTATGGCTCGCGACGAACGATATTGTGCACCTCCAACACTTCCGGTTCGCCCGGGTCCAGTTCCATCTCTTCGAGAATTGGCCCAAGGCGTGCCCCAAATGCATCGAGTTCCTCTTGCGAGTCAAAAAGTAACGAAACCTTCATTTGATCACCTGACCCATAGCATACCTCTAGTTCCAGTCCGGGCGCGGGTTGGATACCTTCTTCGGATAGTCGAGCAAAAATAGCGTCGTATTGTTCCGCCGTCATAGAGGGCGGAGAAAATCGTACCAAAACACTCATTTGGGTCCTCTCTTTCTGAGAAATACTGTTCCATTGAGGTTATAGGCTAATGTGATTGCCGTTCTATGTAATGACACTATACAAAGTCTTCACGGAAAATCTCCACGCAACAAGACCCCGGCAGTCTGCGACATTATCACGACCCTCTCTAAACCTTTCAATATCACATCATTGCCGCCGGCCCGGAGCGTTCTGAGGTTTGACCACGGCCTGACCTTAGCCGCTGACTCCATTAAAGATCATATGTTCGCTGTCTTGAAGATAACTGCGTCCGCGTGAATAAGTCTGAAGAAAACCTCGGGAGACACCCGACACGTCATCCACAAACCGCCATTTTTGTTAATTCGTGGCGGGTTAGTTATCTTTAGCGTCGCAGGCCTGCAGTGTGTCCACCTCTCGATATTCTAATTTGTTGAAATTTGACATACCATTCACTGGGCACCACCGTCGCCAGGCGGTAGTGCATTTGCTTTACTAAACACCTTTTCATTGAGCCCGTATTGAAAGTACACGGCAAATAGGATCAGGGCCAAAGACAACAAGTTCAGAAATGTAAAGCCCATTAAGCTCTGCATGTAGCCCAAAGGTGTTGAGAAGATAAATACGATCAAGTGCAACGCGAGGAACAAATACAAGCCCATTAACAGGCCCACAGAAACTTTAATTACATGTACCCGCAGAACGTAGGTTGCCACGCCAGACAGTATGATAGCAATTAGGCTCGCGGTCTGGCCGGTAAAGGTAACCAGGCTAAATAACGTTGCGATTACGCCAGCACCGATAGCAAAAACGAACGCGTATGTCCCAATACGGGAAAAGACATAAAGAAGGCCGGTGGTTACAGCAGTCCATATCCAAAAATACCAACTGGATAACACTCCAATACCTTCTATTGCGGCAATGCTTTCCCAAATGCTTCCATAAATAAACCAAAGCAGAAACCAAGAGCCCGCAAGCACCTTATTATAATGTTCATGCCTATACCTGGCGACCCCATAAGCGCCTGCCAAACTCACAAAGATGAACACTATGTGCAATACTGTCATATGCTTTCACCACCTCTTATTGTGGGGTAATACAATGCGGCAATCGGTGAAGTGTCAAGTGCATTACCATCCAAACATTTCACAACATCTATTCGAGAATGAATTTGAGCGTATATGTCATTATGAGCGTATATGTCATTAAAGGTGAGAAATTCGTTGCCGTACAAAGACACGGAGAATGTGATGAGGGACAAGAGGGCGAAGTTTCAGGTGGGCGAACTAATCCATCACAAGAGGTTCAACTATCGTGGGGTCGTCGTTGATGTTGACGCGAGCTTTTCTGGTACGGATGAATGGTACGATACCATGGCACGCTCTGGTCCCCCCAAGGATGAGCCGTGGTATCACGTGCTTGTCCACCAGGCAGAACACTCAACCTATGTTGCTGAGAGAAACCTAGAACCTGATTTGACGGGGGAGCCGGTAGCCCACCCGGTCCTCAATCAATTCTTCGACGAAATGAGAAATGGCGTTTATGTTAGCCTCCACGCCTCCCACTAATCTCGTTTGGTGTTGAATTTGCGGATCCAACACAAACGCTCCAACCACCACCTTGAGGACAGCTTATTCGGTGATCCCCTTCATCATTTCGAAGGTAAGTAATCCACCAATCACGAGCAGCGATCCAAGTATGAACACCCGGCTGACCATGTCGCCCTCCAGCAGTGGATAATTCTGCCCATTCAACATTTCGCACCAGATTTCAACGGGCGTGATGATGAAGTGAAATCTCAGCGCAAACGCATGACCTAATATATTCAAGAAATGGGGTTGAGTGGCTGGGTTGCCCGCCTCCAGCACACACGGCGTTCGCAAGCCCTCTATCGCGAAGATACCCGAGGAATGTTGCAGATCGCACGAGAACAGGTCTCGCTCGGGCTACGAAATGCTTGAAGAGGTGCAACGATACACCGCTGGCGCAAGGAAACAATCAACGCCCTCGCAGAATCAAAAAGGGTCGACGCCCCCCGAATACCAGGCACCTTTTAAACAAATTGTGCCACCTATTTGTTTATAAATTAAATCAATAGCTCAAGATGGTTTGGTGACCCCTACGGGACTCGAACCCGTGTTTTCGCCGTGAAAGGGCGATGTCCTAGGCCGCTAGACGAAGGGGTCACTGCAAGCGCGAGATATACCTAAATAATTTAAATATCAACAGAGAAAATCGTACTCTATAACAGATTTCCTATCAGGTTTACGCTGTTTTATTCTTCCTTACTGGGCCGTGACACCCTCTTTTCAAATCGGGCAACTCTCCAACGCCGCACTATACGCAGGGTCCAGTAATAGCCTCCAACATAACCAATGATTGCAAATGGTAGTGAGCCAATTAACAACGCTAGGCCCCAACCTTCAACAATAACCGAAAAATAGGTATTCCATGCGTCAAGATTGGTGGGATCATTACCTGAGTCGCCAATCGCTGTGGTCCAGAACCTGTTGAAACTGGCATAACCGGTCAAATCATTCCATCGGCCCAACATAATTTGCCCGGTCAGAAAAAATAGGTAATAACAGATCGGAACGGTAAAAACGTTAGTTACCCAAGTCCAAGCCATGGCAACTACCACGTTGAAATCCCGCTTGAAAAACGTTCGCGCGATATACCAGTGTATACCGGTGAGCGCCATCTGAATGCCGAAGGTGGGTGTAAGCGCCCAAAGCAACCCGACTGCAACGGACCGGGCAGTGTTTTCAGGTGGCTGACGTGCCCTAAACATGGGAATCACCAGACGAAGCCGGACCAGACGACAAAACCGCTGAAAAGTCGTAAATTCGACCCTCCGAGGGCCCTTTTGTTCGCGTGCCGCTGGCATAACCGGCCTATTATCTCAGCCTGCGTCTGTTAATCTGAAAAAATTTAACACGGTTGTTTATGTCTAAACGTTAACACAGTAATCCAATCTGACTGGGACGAGTAGTGAACAGAGTACTAACCTCCGACATGCTAACCACAACCGTTGAACCAAATTTCAGCAAAAAGTTCAATTGGTTTTTTTCTTTGGAGATACGTAACAAAATAAAACAGTGACAATCCGTCAACCGGCTCTGGCGACATCTTCGATTACAAACTGAGTTCTCCTTTCCCCTTTCCAGGAATCAATATTGAGGTGTCCTGCCACATGCAGCGCGCTACCCCGCGCATTGATCAACATATTGCCTGCGGGGGTACCGGCAATCCGGAATGCTATTGCTTTAATTCGCCTTCCTCCCGTCGTTGATTGGAGAAAACAGCGGATATGGTTACTGCCAACAATATTAGAACTTACCGGGGTAACTGAAGGCAAAACAAACCGTGGTCGAGGGTTCCCCGCTCCAAACGGACCAGCCAAATTGAGCGAATCAAAAAGCTCAACCGACCCAGCTTCGGGCGTCAACGCGGCATCAATTCCAATTTCCGGAACCAACACCTTGCCGGAAAGCTGTTCTATTATGTGGCCCTCCATAAAATTTTTGAACTTTGACAAATTATCTACCGCGACCACAAAACCAGCCGCCATTGCATGACCTCCACCGTTGTGGAGATGGCCCGCTTGATGGGCTGCAATAACCGCCGAGCCCAGATCCACGCCCTGAACTGATCTTCCAGAACCCTTGCCCAAACCACTTTCCAAAGAAATTACACAGGTCGGCAAATTGAATGTATCCTTGATACGCCCAGCAACGATACCTATCACGCCAGGATGCCAGCCGCCTGCCGCGACGACGATCAGCGGGACACCATTTTTTGCCTGTTGTTCGGCCTGAGCCATTGCCGAATCCAAAACCCCCGCTTCAATTTGTCGACGCTCGGTATTGTATTGGTCTAAACGCATCGCGATACCGGTAGCGGTATCATGGTCTGTTGTGGTCAGGATCTGCGCGCCCAAACCCGCTTCACCCACCCTGCCTCCAGCATTCACACGCGGTCCGAGCATAAACCCGAGATGCCAAGCTTCCAGCGTTTCTTCCACACCCGCCACGTCAACAAGCGCTGCTATACCGGCATTACCCCGTCGAGCCATAATCGAAAGCCCCTGCCTCACCAGTGCGCGATTAATACCGCTTAGGGGTACGACGTCAGCCACCGTCGCCAATGCTACAAGGTCCAGCCAATCGATCAGTTTGGGCTCGTTATGACCCTCACCATACCAATGAGATTCACGTAATGCGCGGTTTAGGGCAATTATTAGCATAAATGTGACCACGGCAGCACAAAGCTGGCCAAGTGGGCTTGTTTCATCCAGCCGATTAGGGTTGACCACCGCCAAAGCGGCGGGTAACTGCGGCTCCGCGATATGGTGATCTATAACGATTACGTCAAGACCGGCGTCTGCAACACAAGCCAATGGTTCAAACGCGGTCGTCCCACAATCGACCGTTAAAACCAGCGATACTCCGGAATCCTTTAGCTTCAGGAGGCCCGGCACGTTGGGACCATACCCCTCTCGAACCCTATCGGGCACATAGACCATAACCTCGCGGCCAATCGACGCAAAAAAACGGGCTAAAATCGAGGCAGAACATGCGCCATCAACATCGTAATCAGCAAAAATACCTATCGTTTCTCCATCGTGTATCGCAGAAACGAGACGTTCAACCGCTTTATCCATATCGAGCAGGTGTGCCGGATCCGGCAGCAGGTTCCTTAGTTTTGGATTAAGGAATCCCTCGACCAAACCGATATCAACCCCTCGAGCGGCGAGTACCCGACCGAGAACATCCGGTAAAGCGAACTTCTGTGAAATAGCGAGGGCCCGTCGTTCATCAACCAGCCTAGGTCTCCAACGCTTTCCCCCGAGGGATTTTTCGACGTTAAGGAAGGCTGGTTGCCCAGCCGATCGTCGATCGTCCATATCAAGGGCTGATCATCATTTGTTAGGGCCAAAATTAGTCTTGTGATTGAAATTGTGCTCTGCCGCTATGTAACGCACGGTGCCTGACTTAGACCTCATCACCAAGGAGTGTGTTTTCGCGCCGTTCGAGAAACGACGAACGCCGTTCAGCATGGTTCCAGGTGTCACGCCTGTCGCTGCCAACATCACATCTCCACTCGCCAGGTCAAGCAGGTCATATTTACGATCGAAATCACTTATCCCACAGCGCTCCGCGCGGTTGCGCTCGTCATCATTCCGAAAAATTAGACGACCCTGCATCTGACCACCTATACATCGTAGCGCCGATGCCGCCAAAACACCTTCTGGAGAACCGCCGCTTCCCAAATATATATCAACCCCACTTGAGTCCTCTGAAGTAGCCATCACCCCAGAAATATCACCATCGGAAATCAACATTATCCGAGCCCCGGCATCACGGATCTTCTTAATCAAATCCTCATGTCGTGGCCGATCCAGTATACAGGCGACGATATCCTGTACGTCACACCCCTTTGCTTTGGCCAAGCTCTTCAAGTTGTCTTCTGGCGCCCTATCCAAATCAACAACACCCTCAGGCAGCCCACCGCCTACTGCGATTTTCTCCATGTAAACATCGGGCGAATTCAGAAATCCACCTTCTTCAGCCATTGCGATTACAGCCAGGGCATTTGTAAGGCCTTTGGCGGTGATTGTCGTACCCTCTAGTGGATCAAGAGCGATGTCGATCTTTGGTCCTTTTCCTGTCCCCACCTCCTCACCAATATAGAGCATTGGAGCTTCGTCCCGCTCCCCCTCGCCAATAACGACCGTACCCGCGATATCAAGACTGTTCAGCGCCTTCCGCATAGCATCAACCGCAACCTGGTCCGCTGCACGCTCATCTCCACGTCCCATCAGGAGCGATGCTGCAAGCGCTGCTGCCTCGGTAACCCGTACAGCTTCTAGCGCCAAATTGCGGTCCATCCTGCCTGTGTCAGCCATCAAATAATCTCCGGTATCACCCCGCAGGGTGATGTTTTTGTTAATGCTCTATTCTAATCATACATGGTGGTTCTACCACTGTATCGAGAGCTCTGATTCGAACGAGGGCTCGCTGGACCGCAGCTTCCTGTGTCTCATGAAGCGTGAGTACCACCGGAACCGATCCTTCTTGCGCCCGTCCCCGCTGCAGAAGCGCCTCTACCGACACCTGCTCATCGCGCAACGCCGCTGATACATCCGCAATTACGCCTGGCTGATCAAGCACCATCAGGCGCAAATAGTATGGCCCGACACGGGTTTCAATCGAAACGGTTTTAGCCACAGTAAGGTGGGAGGTCGGAACTGAAAAGACTGGCAAAAAAGCGCTTCGGGCGATATCAGCAAGATCGGCAATCACAGCAGTTGTTGTTGGGCCTGCACCCGCCCCGCGGCCTTGGAGCATACCCGTACCAACAATGTCACCCTCCGCGACTATGGCATTGAAAACCCCCTCAACATGGGCAAGTGGTGCGTTGACCGGGATCATGCAGGGATACACCCGTTGTTCGATTCCAGCTTCGGTGCGATTTGCTATACCTACAAGCTTTATCCGAAAACCCAGCTCATCGGCAAACGCAATGTCATCTGGAGTGACCTGACGAATTCCCTCCACGTGAACCGCAGCGAAATCAACCTGAGTGCCGAATGAAACGCTGGCTAAAAGCGCAAGTTTATGAGCAGCATCGACACCATTAACATCGAGGGCTGGGTCGGCCTCCGCATATCCCAATTCCTGCGCTTCAGCGAGAACGTCATCAAACCCCCGGCCGGTTTCCCGCATTGTCGTCAATATATAATTACAGGTGCCGTTGAGGATCCCGTGAATGCTGGAAATCCTATTTGCCGAAAACCCCTCGCGTAATGCCTTGATAATCGGTATGCCACCAGCCACCGATGCCTCATATCCAAGTGTGACGCCAGCATTTTCGACCGCCTTGGCAAGCATTGTACCATGCATTGCCATTAACGCCTTGTTTGCTGTCACCACATGCCGACCCGCAGCAATAGCAGCTTCACACACAACCCTAGCAATTCCTTTATCACCGCCAATTAACTCTACCACCACATCTATATCGGCGTTTGAAGCCATTTCAGATGCATCGTCAAACCAATCGACACCAGATAAATCCACACCCCGGTTTCGAGATTTTTCTCGAGCGGACACTGCCACTAGTTTGATTTCTCTACCACACCTTGCAGCTATCAAATCGTGCTTCGCGAGAAGAGTTTCGGCAACAGAAGCTCCAACCGTCCCGAGCCCAGCAATTCCAATTCGGAGAGGTGGCGTCACGACGCAGTAACGCGCTGCTCGGCACGCTCCATTACACAGTCATAATCACCTAAAACTCTCTTTATGTTCCGCGTTGACTGACGAATCCGATGCTGATTTTCCACCAGTTTATCAACTACATGCCGAGGCGTCGCTGAATCAGGATTACCCATTCCAAAATCAATTACATCCTCACCGGCTGCCCTCGCCCGCGCTTTCATCTCGTTCACCTCCGTAAAAACATAGAGTGGCAAGCGATTGATGCGGTGGAAAGTATAGTCCATCGCCTGCTTCCGCTTATGGTAAATTAGGGCTTATTTGACGAAATAAATTTCAACTCGTTGGTTACCCGCTTCACGTGAAGGCATTATTTCATCGTAAATAGGTCTCGAATCCGACAAAGCGATTGCATCCACTGATTGAGACGGAACCCCAAGCCTGACAAGCTCCTTCGCAACCGCGTTTACACGCCGGCGGGAAACATCAAAGTTAACCATATGGTGTTTAACCAAATCCATATCGCGTGTCCGGCTGCTCGCGTGTCCTTCAACCCGTAGCGTTCCGCCTCGCTTGCCAAAGGCTTTGACGACCCGTCGCAGCACACTTTTGGAACGCTGGGTCAACGCTGCCGATCCAGCCGTAAAACGGACGGTGCCAGCCGAAGCTTCAATAGGCGGCGCTGCGCTTGACAAACGCCCAGACCCGAACGGTGAGGCCGCCACCCTTCCATGAGCGGCCAAAATATCAGCTGGCGGAGCACCAAACATTGGGTTACCCACCCGTGCAACAGAGCGTGCTCCCGACCTTCCTCTCTTAACCAGTGGAGTCACAGTTTGTAAATTCGGCGATCCCTGTGTTTTTGCGACACGCGGCATCGGGGCAGACTTCCGTACGCCGGCATTCCGGGAAAGTGACGGGACTGATGCATTTGAAGAGGGTGAGGCCGACTCGGGCTGGGTTGCAGGCACCCTGGTTTTCGAAGGCAGGGGCCGTAAAGGTTTTATAGCGAACGAGGTTTTCGGTGGCCTCATAGAGGCATTGTCCTGTCTAAGGATTTTTGCCCGTGAATAGCGAGCATTTTCTCGGTCCGCCTTTAGCCTATTGGAAAGCTTCTCGCGTTGTTTTTCTGTTAGAATGGCCGGGCGCTTCGGGGTTGAACCAAGGTTTGGGAATTTTCTATTCTCTTGTTTTTTTATCTTGGACGCTGGCACATTCGGATCGGCGGCGCCCGTACCGGTAATCTTTTGGGCTATATTGTCATATAATTCTACCGGGTTGGCCCAATCAGGAACGATTGAACATCCTGTCAACAGAGAAATCGATACAACGATGGCGGCCGCACGCGCACGTTTCGTGAGATGAGACGATTCTTTTCGTTTGATCCGTTTCGGTATCATAAAATTCAAGCCTCTGTTTTGTAAATTTTATTCCAGAACAACAACACGCTACAAGCGGTACTTACGGTCAATTCGTGGTTAAACGATAAAATTCATACATATCGTTCCACCACCATTCTGCGACAAGGTGACATTCACCTACTCGCCCCGTAAGTTATAACCTATCGACGCGAACACAGGAAAGGATCGACGTCTATCATTCGCCTGCGGATTCCTAAAGCGCGCCCACCGGTATTATTTTTCTTAGTTAAAACAGACCGCTAAAAACTTTTCTAGTCCGTACCGTGAAAAAGCCCCTGATTACAAAGGCAAGGAGTAAACTTGGGAGGTGCTGTTTAACCTTCCTTTCCAGAATGTTTTCCGATTGTCCAGCCGACACGGCTAACGGCACGTTCAGCAAATGAGGCTGGTATATCCTCGAGTTCAGTTGCCAACGTGTCATTCCAGCGATTGAAAAAACCATACATCGAAATAACCGCGAGCAACTCGACAACTTGATAATCGGTGAAGTGCTTCTTGAGTTCAACGAAATCATCGTTAGTTGCCATATTAGGTAGCGTCGAGGCTGCCTGTGCAAAACGAAGCGCACAGCGTTCTGCTTCATTAAACAAATCGCTAGTTTCAAATTCCCATATGGCAGCAATCTTCTCGTCAGAGGCCCCTACATGACTTGCCACACCACCCGAATGTGCAACACAGTACATGCACCCAGCAGCAAGGCTCGCGGCATTGCCAACGAGATATTTTAGCTCCGGGGATACCGACTGTTCAGTTTGAAGATTGATTGATTTAAACATCTCATTAATGCCGGTCAGAAGTTCTGGCTTATGTGCCATGATCCGTTGCGAATTTGGCAAAAACCCCAGCCGCTCCATGCTAGGTTTCAATACCTCCAGAGAGTCACCAATTTCTGCATCTTTGAGGGGAGCTATCCGACTCATGCTACCGTTCTCCGTCTGTTATCGTTATCCAACTGGTATCAGAAACAGGTTCTTACGCAAACCAGACAATTTGAATTTGCCCCATTTAGATCGTTAACACCAAACGAAACCATAAAAACATTAGCTGTGTTCAGTAGAAAAACTAGTATATGCAAACGAGCCGCATTGCCCGATTTGCAGAATCTTCATTAGACCAACATTACTGGAGAAATACCCAAAATAACTCCGTACAAATTCGTACTTTTTTACTCGGCCATCTTTTGCTGAGCGAGTGCGAGATGTGTGTATTCCGCCTTATATTCCCCAGCACGCTCCACGTAACCTCCGATGGTCCAATCGAAATTTGCGATCTCTTCGTCAGACAAATTGCGCATTAGCTTTGCCGGCCGACCAGCCCACAACTCTCGCGACTTTACCGTTTTGCCTATCGTCAACATTGCACCACTCGCGAGCATCCCGTGGGTCTCTATTGTACATTTGTCGAGTACAATCGATCCCATACCGACGAACGCCTTGTCCTGGATGGTGCAGGCATGCAGTAGTGCCATATGTCCGATAGTAACGTCACTACCTATAAATGTACCCTGAAAACGGGAATGCACGTGGATCACTGAACCATCCTGCACATTGACACGCTCACCAATGCGTACTGGATTGTCGTCTCCACGTATCACCGAGTTGAACCAAACCGACGATCCAGCAGCGATCTCGACGTCACCGATGACACTAGCACCCGGCGCTATAAATACATCATCAGCAATTTTCGGCCATTTGCCATTGTAAGGCAGAATATTGCCATGAAACTGGGTCATGGTTACTCCCTATTCGATATGACTTTCAAGGCTGTGAACCGCTCTAACGGAGGCCTGTCGATTCGTCCAATCCAAGCATCAGGTTTAGGCACTGCACCGCCTGCCCCGATGCACCCTTGCCCAAATTGTCAAGTTGAGCGGCTAGCAACGCTTGGTTCGTATCATCATTGCCAAATACATATAGACGCATGTGGTTGGTTCCATTCAGTTCCTCGGGATCAAGTTTCGCCTCATGGTTCGCGGTTTCTTCGGCATTAGCGACCGAGACAAAATGCTGGGAGTGATAATATTGAGCCATAACTTCTCGTAGATCATTAACTGTTGGCTTCTTCTTCAGACCCCAAAGCGGGAGCGGAACCTGTACCACCATCCCCTGCTCAAAGCGGCCGACACTAGGTACAAACAGCGGAGCATTTTCGAGTCCGCCATATAACTGTATTTCCGGAACATGCTTGTGTGCGAGCCCCAAGCCATAACCGAACCAGTTACTCGATATTGCATCGTCAACGCTCGAATTTTTCATCCGTTCAATCAGTGCTTTTCCTCCACCGGAAAAACCTGATATTGCATTGATGGTAACTGGATGACTGCGTGGTAAGATACCGGCGTCCACTAGAGGCCGGATCAATCCGACCGCGCCGGTTGGATAACACCCTGGATTTGTTACACGCGAAGCAACGGAAACATTTTCACGATGTCCAGAGAACATTTCCGGGAACCCGTATATCCAACCGGAGTCAACCCGGTGTTTGGTCGAGGCGTCAATTACCCGGGTTGTATCGCTGTCTATCATCGCGACTGCATCACGTGCTGCTTCATCCGGCAAACACAATATAGCAACATCTGCAGCATTTAGCGCTTCGCTCCGTGCCTTTAGATCCTTGCGCCGTTCTTTGGTCAGGTTAATCAGGTCTAGTTCTGCCCGACCTTTCAACCGCTCACGAATCTGGAGCCCGGTTGTGCCTTCTTCGCCGTCTATAAAGATTGTAGTCGTCATGCTTACATTCCTCTATGCAGAATAGTTCCACAAGTGTGGTCACCGCAAAGAAAAAGGGCGTCCACGAGGGAACGCCCAAAAGTCGTAAATGGCTGTCCCAGCCTTATCGTTTCGAGAACTGGAAGGATCGGCGCGCTTTCCGCCTACCATATTTCTTTCGTTCAACGGTACGCGAATCCCTAGTCAAAAAACCACCCTGCTTCAATGTCGCCCGCAATCCTGGTTCAAAATAGGTTAGGGCTTTCGAAATACCGTGCCGCACTGCACCAGCCTGACCTGATAAACCGCCCCCGGAAACCGTACACCAAATGTCATACTGAGTAACCCGATCAACTACCTGAAGTGGCTGATTGAGAATCATCTGCAGCACCGGGCGCGCAAAATAAACCGGACCATCCTTGCCGTTAACTATCAGACGCCCACTGCCGGGTTTTATCCAGACGCGGGCCACCGCGTTCTTGCGCTTTCCCGTAGCATATGCTCGTCCCTGCGCATCTATTCTGGGTTCTGCAGGGGTTACTTCAGGTATGGGCGTTGACACGCCTGCCGGTTCGGATGTCGCGCTCTTCTCTATCGCATTTGCTTCTGCCTCGGCTACCGCTTCCTTTAAAACTTCGCCGAGCGTCCCGTCACCTGTGTTTTCGTCCTGATCCGCCATTCTCAGGCGCTCCTTTTATTTTTCGTATTCATCGATGCAATATCAAGTAACTCGGGGCTCTGCGCCGCATGGTGATGTTCGGGACCAGCAAACACACGAAGTTTCGTTAGCTGTTGTCTGCCAAGTTTGGTTTTAGGCAGCATCCGCTCGACCGCTTTCATGACAATGCGTTCGCCCCGCCCATCAGCAATCAGCTTTTCCGGGGTCTCAGATTTTACCCCTCCCGGGTATCCCGTATGGCGGTAATAAACCTTATCCGTCGTCTTTTTGCCAGTCATCGCCACCCTGTCAGCATTGATAATGATTATGCCGTCACCACAATCCACGTGCGGAGTAAAGATCGGCTTATGCTTGCCACGGAGGATCCTCGCGCAAATGGCCGCCATACGGCCAAGAACCAAGTCCTCGGCGTCGACAAGGTACCATTTGGTTTGTACCTCGGTCGCTTTCACGGAAATGGTTTTCATATCCAAGTCCCAAAAAGAAAGGCCCGCGGATGCGGGTCCCAATAGCGCGAATATGACAGTTATTACGAACATGTCAATGTAAGTTACTGCAAAAAAACAAGGAATATCAGTACAATGTAAAATGGTATTATAATACCACATAGTGTTTTAGTTCATACGAAAACCGGAAAACACCCGCTTAACGACCAACAGTTCCTATGGTACCTTCGGCGCCAGTTACGAAAAAATCGCACATACCACTAATGGTCGATTTATACTATGGGATGTCGCGCACATTATAGGCTGTAAACGACCCTAAAAAAACCAAAGTGTCTGAAACGATTGAAAACAGGAACCTAGGTACACGCTTATGGCACCTCCACCACCTCCACTAATGCGCGACGACCGAGACGGTATTGCAACCCTCACTTTAAACCGCCCCGGTTCCCGTAACGCGCTATCGACTGAACTTATGACCGCCCTCCAGGCGGAGTTAGATGAAATTACAGATACTCCACGTATCCGTGTCGTCGTACTTGCAGCGAACGGCCCGGCCTTTTGCTCTGGTCACGACCTAAGGGAGATCCGCTCCAATCCGGAACGTGGAGCCTATAAGAACCTGTTCTCCATGTGCTCAAAATTAATGCTGACTATCACCAGGCTACCCCAACCAGTAATAGCCCGAATTCAGGGAACCGCATCCGCCGCCGGCTGCCAGCTGATTGCCACCTGCGACCTTGCGGTTGCGGTCGAAACCGCTTGTTTCGCAACCCCAGGAGTCAACATTGGTCTGTTCTGCTCTACACCGATGGTCGCCTTGAGCCGAAACTTGGGGCGCAAGCAGGCTATGGAAATGCTGCTTACGGGAGAAATGATTGATGCAAGAACTGCGTGCGCGTATGGTCTGGTCAACCAGGTATCAACCGAGAAGGACCTCGACGAAACGATAAGGAAATTGTGTATTGATATAACTTCCAAATCGCCTTTGACCATCAAGATCGGGAAGCAAGCATATTACCAACAACTCGATATGCCGCTCACGGAAGCGTATGACCACGCTACCAAGATAATGGTTGAAAACATGATGGCCCACGACGCTGAAGAAGGAATCGATGCATTTCTGGAAAAGCGAAACCCCGTTTGGCAAGGCAAATAAACGCGTGCCGACCTCCATTCCACTAATCGACATCTCTCCGCTTCGCGGCCGCAATGTAAAATTGAGGAACATGGTAGCTGCCGAAATTGAGCAAGCATGTACTGATACGGGTTTCTTTACGGTTGTTGGACATGGCATTCCCCTTGAACTATTTCAAAAAGCCCGACAGGCAGCAGAGGAGTTTTTCGCCGCGCCAACACCTGTCAAACAAGACGTTCTCAGGCCACCCGAAAAAATTACTCGGGGGTGGAACCCACCTAACGACCGCGCGCTGGGCAATACACTCGGGAAAAAATCGCCTCCGGATTTGCAAGAAGCTTGGGGAATGGGTCCGCCCTGGTCGGGACAGGAAGAGTATTATACAACAGGTGCTGGAATTACATTTTTTGCCCCTAACAAATGGCCGGATATCCCTCACTATCGTGCCATCATTACCGAGTATTATTCTGCCGTCACTCAGGTCGCAAACAATTTAATGGAAGGGTTTGCAGTTGCCTTGGGAATCGATCCAAATTTTTTTTCGGACAAAGCCGACCGTCCCTGCAGCAATCTCAGAATTATCAAATACCTATCCCAGTTTACCGAGCCGCTCGAAGGCCAGTTACGGGCGGGAGAGCACACTGATTATGGCACATTCACGTTCGTTAAAGGCGATAATGTACCGGGTGGTCTGCAGGTTAGTAATGGAGATGGTGGTTGGTACGACGTCGAAACGCCGGAGGATGGATTCGTTTGCAATATTGGCGACACGATGCAACTTTGGACCGGTGGGCGCTTCAAATCTACGCTGCACCGGGTGGTTAATCCACCCCAAAATGCTGCCGTCAAAGACCGGATTTCAATAGTCTATTTTCATCAACCCAATCACGACGCCGTTTTGGACGGCATTGACAAAACAGAGGAAAACACGAAGGCACCGACCTTTGCGGAACACTATTTCGGAAAGATTACGAAAGCGAATGCTACCAGTTCGGGGGCTGGTACCGCGAGCGGTGAACAATTGATCTCAGGTGGGTTACATTAAACATGGACAGTTATCCGGACCACCTGATTAGGAGCATTCTGGATCAGACCCACACTATAGCCATGATTGGAGCCTCGAAGAACTGGGTAAGACCAAGCAACTTTGCGATGAAATACCTTCAACAAAAGGGGTACAAAGTCATTCCGGTAAACCCCGCTTACGCTGGCATCAACATTAATAACGAAACGTGCTACTCAGATTTATCGGAAGTACCGGGCCCGGTTGACATGGTGGACATTTTCCGTCGATCCGAGGAGGCAGGAGCCGTTGTGGACCAGGCTATAACCGTTAAAGACAATGTTGGCGTAAAAACGGTGTGGATGCAGCTCGGTGTAACGGACGAGGCTGCCCGGGTGCGAGCAGAAGATGCCGGGCTCAATGTAATCATGAACCGTTGCCCAAAAATCGAGTACGGACGACTGAACCATGAGTTGTCATGGTCAGGCATAAACTCCGGGGTTATATCGTCGAAACGCCCACGACTGGCGCGGCTGCATCGCCACCGTGACTGACAAAAAAAACAAAACGAATTTTGGCTTCGAGACCCGTGCGGTGCACGCTGGCGCTACTCCGGACGCCACCACCGGCGCACGAAACACTCCCATACATCATTCAACATCATACGTTTTCGATGATGCAGACCATGCGGCATCGCTTTTCAATCTCCAAACTTTCGGCTTTATCTATTCCCGGATAACCAATCCTACAGTCGCTGTCCTTGAAGAACGGATTGCAAGCCTCGAAAATGGCCGTGCCGCCTGCGCGGCTGGATCAGGACATGCGGCACAGTTTCTGACATTCTTCACACTCCTAGAGCCGGGGGATCATTTTGTCGCGTCCCGCAACCTCTACGGTGGCTCTATTACCCAGTTCGGTGTCAGCTTCAAAAAACTGGGTTGGCATTGCGATTTTGCAGATCCACTCAGGCCAGAAACCATTCAGGATGCATTGACCGATAGATCGAAGGCTATTTTCATTGAATCAGTTTCCAACCCTTCAAGCGTCATTGGAGACATCGAAGTAATTTCTGATATAGCACGTAACGCAGGAATACCATTGATCGTCGACAACACCATGGCTACCCCTTTTCTTTTTAATCCCATTGATCACGGCGCCGATATCGTAATTCATTCCACAACCAAATACCTAAATGGACATGGAAATTCCATGGGTGGGATCATCGTCGAATCAGGGCATTTTGACTGGGCCCAGAATGACAAGTTTCCCTCCATGACTGCACCCGATCAGGCATATCACGGACTAACCTTTTACGAAACGTTCGGAGATTTTAGCTTTACGATGCGTACCCGCACGGTCGCACTTCGTGATTTTGGCCCCGCACTGTCGCCCACCAACGCGTTTATGACGCTGACCGGCATCGAGACGCTGCCGCTTCGTATGGAAAGACACGTGGCCAACGCTGAAACAGTCGCGGGCTGGCTGGAGGGTCATCCAGCGGTTGCCTGGGTTTCCTATGCCGCGCTGCGATCAAGTCCCTCATTTGCCAACAAACAGAAATACTTCCCCAATGGTTGCGGATCCGTCTTTACTTTTGGACTAAAAGGCGGATATGAAACTGGAACCCAGCTCGTCGAAGGCTGCAACCTGATTTCACACCTAGCAAACGTTGGGGATACTCGAAGTCTAATTCTACATCCGGCCTCTACAACACACCGACAACTTACTGAAGAGCAGAAAATTGCGGCTGGCGCGGGACCGGATGTCATTCGCATCTCAGTAGGGATTGAGACCGTGGAAGATATTTTGCATGATCTGGATCAGGCACTAAGCGCCTCTTGATCTCTAAGACAGCATTGGTTGCGGCGCTCTTCTTAAGCATTTTAAACATGCGCACGCTAGACTGCTAGGTTGCCGGGCCTGCTGCCGGTTCCCGAACCTCTGTGTTACTGGTGTTTTGTACTCCCGTCGACGGCAGACAAACCGCAAGCCCAATGATAATTGCAGCGACTATTGCCATTCCTGTAAACAGCCACCAAAAACCACCAGTTGCATCGTAAATACCGCCGGTCAATGGTATCGCCAAAGAGCTGACCCCAAGCCCCAATACAAATTTTACTCCATAGGCGCTCGCCCGCCAGTTGGCAGGACAGTATCGAGCCACGAGACTGTTCTCGGTTGGGAGCGACGCCGTTATAAGAAACATTAGCCCCCCCGCAGCGCCGACCAGGGGCAGGCCGCTAAGATTTCCCGATAGAAATGCTACCGGTATCATCACAACATATACACTGGGATAAACAACAGTCAGTCGGTAACGATCAGCAAGCCACCCTCCCGCCAACTGTCCAAATGCTCCAATTGCAAGGGCCGCCGAGGCCAGCCCCCCAGCACCGATCAAACCCAGCTGCGTTACAACATCCGGCGCCCGGACCGCAAATATTTTGGGCATTCCAACGGTTATTGCCTGTGCCAGCAAGCCAACCCCTAAAACAGTAATACAAAGTATCCCCAATCCCCTCACAGCCTGCCTGAGCGAAAGGACAGTATCAGTTCCTCCTCCGCTTTCACTCCAGCCCGAAGGCGAGCCCTTCATAACGAATAGAAATGCCAAGCCTGCAAGAATACAAGCCAGACCTGGGACTATAAACCCATACCTCCAACCAAAAGTGGCTGCCAGACCTGCCACAAACACCGGTGTTACTGCGATCCCCGCCGTTCCAAAGACACCGTTCACCCCAAGTGCCTTTCCACGTGCCTTGGCATTGGCGACCACCAAAGCGGTACCCACTGGATGGTAAATCGATGAAAACAGACCAATGGCCCCAAGCGCTATGGCGATTTCCAGTGGTCCTGAAGCTAATCCGGCAGCAACGCCAGCCGCGCCCGTCCCCAGAAAAAAAACGGCCAGCATCCCCTTCGCACTCCATCGATCTGCCAACCAGCCCGCAGGCAGCGCAGCTACCCCGTAGAGCATAAAACCTGTTAACGATAGTGACAGTAACTCGCCAAACGGAAGATCAAACACTTTTTCCAAAACGATGACGATTGTGGGATATACGAGCATCATCATGTGGCTGAAAAAATGGGCAAAATTAGCAAATAGAAGGGCTCCGCTCCTGCCCGCACTCGTATTCCTATCAGCCATAAATCGCACGAATTGGTATTGAATGGATTTTTGTCAAAATTTTGATCGCTTCAAAATACATTATCATAAATCCGGGGTCATAATTTGGCAGTCTTCGTTAGCTGCCTCTCTCCCAATCCAGTCAACATAATCCGCATTTCCGTCCACGATTGGTAATGCAATCGCACATGGACAATCATAGCTGTGCAATTCACACACTGCGGCAGTTAACGCCGCAACCTTTACCGCAGTTGTCTTGGCAATGAGAACGGTCTCATTGCCTTCCTGAACTTTTCCCTCCCACCAGTATAGTGAAATCATGGGGTCGATTATGTTTACGCAAGCCGCTAGCCGGGTCTCGACCAGTTTTCTGCCAATTGTTTTAGCCTCGTCAATACTGCCCGTCGTAACGTAAATGAAACAAGCGTTAGATTCAGGCTTGGTAGCGGATGCAGACATGTTTGAGTAGATTCCCTGTATTAATCAATGTTCATCATTAAACTACACTGTAGTGTGAGATTTATGTATCAAAGTTAGGGTCTATGATTGTCTTTATGGATAAAAGGTCAGGACAGGGAAGGATATACAATATGGCTCTCAGCCAGGAACTGCAGCGGCTCATAGATGTCTCGGTGCGCCTTTGGGCCGGAGAAGCGGAGGTTGTTCGGACTTATTTCACTTCGCCAGCGCGGACCCTCGAAACTGATCTGTTATGGATTCAGCGACAGTGCTCAAAGGAGTTCAATGGAACCGGGGCTGGAGAGTACAAGAATATGGGAGTTTTTCTGGGGCCACTGACGGAGTTGCAACTTGTATACCCAAAGATAGATACGGGCGACGCAGACAGCGTAGATCGCCACTATGTGTTAGAACTTCTAGAGATACTCAAGGAAGAATATGAACATTTTTGCCTTTTCTCGGATGTGTTTGATAAAATAAAACCCCCGGACACCGTTTCAATCAATCCACACAACCTAAAAACATGGGATGAAGATGCAGCCCTGACCAGGGTTAGGCACGACGCGATAGCCAAATATGGAAAACTTGGGATTAGGGCAACTAGGTTTACCGAGGGGGGGTACTGCACCTTATTCAGGGAGGGGATGCACGCCAAAAATATCGGGGGGAAATTTGATTATGCCAACCAGCTCATAGCCGAGGCCTGCAAGAAGATTTACGAAGATGAGTTTGACCATATGCTCGAAGGGATTGCTGGCTTGGATGGCGAGGGCTGGAGCTCTGATGACTTAAAACTAATGGAAAAAATTGTCGTCGAGATCCTCAGGCATCGCATTACAATGAGAAACGCGGAATTTTCTTACCCCATCACAGCTGAACGCGTCCAGGCCATTTATGCTGGAAATATTGAACCTGAAACTTTCGATTACGTGAAAGCCGAGGCACGACTGGAGGCACACGCAGCGAAATAAATCACTGGTTCACAGGCACGGTGCCCAGAAAACTTTGGAAATCTCCGAGTACACCATATATGGCTTTGGTCCAAGGTCCACTTCGCAACCAAGTTATCCTTTGAAAAGACGTTCCTTTTGACTTTGTAAATGGAATGGGCTGGCCAGTTAATCAAATCCGGAAGCTGCAATAATCGTGTATCATTCTACCCTAACCGACGGCACACCCCGTTATCCAGAAAACCCATGATTCCTGTCCTGTTATTATTCCTGATTGGTGCCCTATGGGGCGGGTTTTATGTGCTCATCAAACTTGGTGTAACGGGCGGTGTTCACCCCATAAATTATTTATTCTGGTTTACGTTTATTAGCGGAATTCTATTATATGCCGGTGCCAAATTCCTTGGCTTTAAACCCCACTTCTCCCGGGAAAACTGGCCATATTATTTAAAACTTGGTTTGGTCCGTTTTACGCTTGGAAACACCATATTTTACTCGGCCCAGGGAAAGCTGCCGGTTGGGGTCATGGCCGTGATAATGGGTTTCGTACCTATTTTTACTCACACCATTTGCCTGGGCATCCGGCTTGAAACGTTTCAGTGGTTTCGCGCAGTCGGCATCCTTATCGGCCTTGCTGGGGCCCTCCTGATTGTCGTGCCCAAATCCAGCCTCCCAGATCCTGGCCTTGTGATTTGGGTTCTTATTGGCTTCGGCGCACCACTTCTGCACGCCATTTCATACGTTGCCCTGTCGGAAAAAACTCGGCCGGCAAATGTTGATTCCATGACACTCTCGAGTGGCACTCTTCTGGCTGCAGCTCTTTTTTCTCTGCCCCTAGCTTTGGCCATAGGTGTCTTTGAATTGCCGAGTTGGCCATTGAAATCAGGAGAGATCGCTTTACTCGCCCACGCCACGCTCGCGGCGATCAACTTCTACGCCATCTTCGAGTTAATAAGGATTGCCGGACCGACATACATGTCACAAGCGAATTATCTTTCTGTTGGGTTTGGCGTCATATTTGGTTTGGTATTTTTCGATGAAAGTCACACTCCGCTTGTCTGGACCGCCATGGGACTTATGTTGATTGGATTAGCGATGGTTAATTTTAAACGGGCCACCTGAACCCCAAACAGACCGTCCACCATGCAAGTTCTTGAATTTGACATCTTTATCGGAGCGTTAAAAATTAATGCTCCCGAACAACGGAGAAAATCTATGCAGGGAAATTCAGACCGTATTCTGACCACTCACGTCGGCAGCCTGCCCCGAACGGTTGAAGTTCTTGACGCGATGAAAGCAAGGCTAAGCGGAGATAAATTTAGCGAAGGTTCCTATCAGGCTCACATTTCTGAAGGTGTAAAACAGATTGTGAAAAAACAGGCCCAGTTGGGCGTGGATGTGGTGGCAGATGGAGAGATGTCGAAATCTGGTTTTTTTACCTATATTGAGGAAAGAATAGAGGGCTTCGAATCAAGGAAAAATGAAAAATTCCGCCTGTTTGAAGCCGAATTGAATGCCTTTCCCGAGTATTATAAGGAGTATATGGAGCGGGCAATGCTTGGTGGACAGGTTGTCCAGATGTTTCCCATGTACTGCGTCGGTCCTGTCTCATATAAAGGTCATCAAGCCGTGCAACGCGACATTGATAACTTCCGGGCTGCCCTTACCGGTTTACATGTGGAAGGGAGTTTCATTCCCGCCACAGCACCGGCCGGTGTTGGCTATAATGAGTACTATAATTCTGAGGAAGAGTTTGCGGAGGCGGTTGCCGAGGCACTTCGGTCAGAATACGAAGCCATCGTGGATGCTGGGTTTCTGCTTCAAATCGACGACCCGTTCCTATGCGATATTCTCGTTGACCCGCGACTTGATGAGGTTGGCAAGGATCGGAAGGCCAACACCTACGTCGAAGCCATCAATTACAGCACCCGTAATATCCCGGAGGAAAAAATACGCTTCCATACATGTTACGGCATTAACGAAGGGCCACGAATACACGAGGCAACTGGCGGCGAAGTCGCAGCCTACATGTTGAAAATCAAAGCTGGTGCCTATTCATTTGAAGCAGCGAATCCCAGACACGAGCACGACTATCACATATGGGAAACGCTCACACTACCAGAAGGCCGAGCGGTGATACCTGGCGTGATCACGCATGCCAGCAATATTGTCGAACATCCCGAGCTGATAGCCGAACGCCTCGTTCGGTATGCCAAACTTGTTGGCAGAGAGAACGTAATTGCAGGTGGTGATTGTGGTTTTTCCTCCCAGGCCTGCTACCACACCGAAGTTCATCCTGACGTGATATGGGCGAAATTCGAAGCCATGGTGGAAGGAGCAGCAATTGCGACCAAAGAACTCTGGTAAACATTTTCAACAAATCGGCCAGTAGTCCTTTTCTCGCGAAAATCAGCCGCTATTATAGCGCGCAACAGGTGTCGGAAAGCCACGGGAATACTCAATAAAAGGCCTCTATAATGAGTTGTACCATCGCCATCGTCGGGTCGGGCCCCGGCGGCATGTATGCTGCGCAGGGATTGCTAGAAAAAGATTCCGACTGCCGGGTCGACATTATTGAACGCCTGCCGTCACCCTTCGGGCTAATTCGTGCCGGGGTGGCTCCAGATCACCAGAAGACCAAGAGGGTCTCGAAAGCGTTTGAGCGGACCTTGGCCCACGATCGGGTCCGTTATCTGGGTAATGTTGAAGTCGGTCGCGATATAACAATTGCCGAACTTCTCGACTTGTACGACGGGGTCGTGCTTGCCTACGGTGCCCCTCATGATAATCGACTGGGAGTTCCCGGCGAACATTTGCAAAATGTTTTTGGCTCCAATGCATTTGTCGGGTGGTACAACGGTCACCCAGATTTCAGGGATCTTAACCCGGATCTCAACGTGAATTCGGCGGCCATTATCGGGGTTGGCAATGTGGCGCTAGATGTAGCGCGTGTCCTCGCGAAAACAAAAAATGAAATGTCTGTCACAGATCTCGCAGACTATGCAGCCACCGCTTCACATTCGTCCCCGATTGAAAACATCCATATGTTGGGACGGCGTGGTCCTGTGGAAGCCGCATTCACCAACGTAGAACTTCGGGAGATGGGTGAGTTGGAAAACGCGGCGCCGATCATGACCGCCGACCATTTGCCCGACAAGGGCAAGGTCGTGGCCGATTATATGTCGGACCGTGACCTTCGGTTGCGCGAGAAGAACGTTGAAACCATGCGGTCATTTCTAGATGTCACCACCGACGGTCGAAATAAAAGGGTGTATTTTGGCTTCTTTCTGTCGCCTCAGGAAATATTGGGTACCACACGGGTCGAGGGCGTGCGCTGCGAACGAACGAATGTAGACTTGAACGGTAAGGTCCAAGGCACGGGTGAAATGGTCGATATCCCGTGTGAATTGGTGATCACCTGTATCGGATCCCGAGCATTTCCAATCGATAACCTACCCTTTAACGACAAGTGGGGGCTAGTAGAGCACGTGAACGGAAAAGTGTCAGATCGGCTCTATGCGGTCGGTTGGCTGAAGCGCGGCGCTACAGGAACTATCGGAACCAATAAAAATGATTCCCTATCAGTAATAGACAGGATTATAGCAGAATACGACGCTGGAGGCCGGGTGGGATCTGCCGGGGTTGATGGTCTTTTAAAGGAAAGAAATGTCCGTGTCGTTTCGTTCGCAGACTGGCAGGTCATAGACAGGCGGGAGATTGACGCAGCGTCCGAGAATGCACCACGACGAAAATTTGTAACCCATAGCGATATGATTAATGTTCTGGATGGGGACAACTAAAGACCTCCAGAACAAACCCCAAACCAGCTTTTATTTTCAAGAGCACGGCAACCCCGGTCTGGTTTCAATCGGACAGTCGCCCCAGAAGTTTCAGGAAAGTTTCACGTTCGCCCTCTGAGAGGGGTTCAAGGGTCTGGGCGGTAATGTCCGCACCCTGCTCGCAAAATGCGGATGCCAACTTTCGTCCCAACCCAGATAGTGTAAGAAGTAGACGGCGACGGTCGTCTGGATCCGGGCGACGATCGATAAGGCTACGGGAAATAAGGCGCTTTATTACGCCTTGCATGGTTGCAGCATCCATCGCAGTCAATCGCCCGAGATGGTTCTGAGAAGTTTCGCCGATATCGGCGAGTTTCATGATAGCCGCAAATTGAAGGGGTGTAAGTTGCTCATCAAGAATTGTTGCCTGAAAAATTGCCGTATGGCGCTGATGGGCACGTCGAAGTAGATGCCCAACTTGGTCTTCCAGAACGTAATCTGGGATTTTCCTAACATTCGCCTGCAATGCCGTCTCCGCGCGATCGGCCGCACGCCGTGCCATATTGGAAAACCCCCATTTGTTCGTGTACGAACAATGGCGAAGGTCCCCAAAGGTGTCAAGGATCAGGAACTAGATCACTCCCGATCGTCGGAGCCGATCTAACTCAGTATCATCAAGTTCAAGCAGTCCTTTTAAAACCTCTTCATTGTGTTGGCCGAGCGTGGGCGGGGGTTTGTCATATACTATTGGTGAGGCCGACAATCGGATTGGGTTTGCCACAGTCGGTATAACTCCACCTACTGGATGGTCTACTTCCTGGTGGGCACGCCGGGCCCTGATATGTGGGTCCTCGAAAACGTCTTCTAGGTTGTTTATGGGGCCGCACGGAACCCCTACTTTTTCCAACTTTTCCAGCCAATAGGCCCGAGGTTTGTCGGCAATTATCCCGTTCAAAATTGGCCCTAATACATCACGATTGTTTACCCTACCACGGTTGGTTGCGTAGGCGTCATTTTCGGCCAGGTCAAGCCTCCCAGCAACCCCGCAGAAGCGGCGGAACTGATTATCATTACCGACGGCCAGAATGATGTAGTGATCGGCTGTTTTATAAGCTTCGTAAGGCACAATGTTTGGATGCGCGTTACCCATAAGACCTGGTGCTTTTTGAGTAAAAAGGTAGTTCATCGCCTGATTAGCCATCGCGGCAACCGTCACATCCAGCAACGCCATATCGATGTGCTGTCCCTTCCCGGTCTTATCCCTGTAAGCAAGTGCGGAAAGCGCTCCAATCGTCGTGTAAAGCCCCGTGAGAATGTCAGATAACGCGACGCCAATCTTTTGCGGGCCTCCGCCGGGTTTTGTCTCAGCCTCACCGGTTACACTCATAAGCCCGCCCATGGCCTGAATAAGAAAGTCATACCCAGCGCGCGAACTATACGGCCCGGTCTGGCCAAATCCCGTAATCGAGCAATATATCAACCCTGGATTCAATTTGGACAGGTTGCCGTAATCAAGGCCGTACTTGGCGAGTGACCCAACCTTGTAATTTTCGAGAAGGACATCCGATTTAAGCACCAGCTTCCGGATAATTTCCTGTCCTTCCGGCCTGGAGATATCTACCGTAACCGACTTTTTCCCCCGATTGGCAGACAAAAAATAGGTAGCCTCGTCAGTCTCGTTTCCGTCGCGGTCAGACATAAATGGAGGACCCCAACCACGCGTGTCGTCACCAGTATCCGGGCGTTCAATCTTGATGACCTCAGCACCCAAATCAGCAAACGTTTGACCGGACCATGGGCCAGCAAGAATACGGCTCATATCAAGTACAAGAATATGGTCTAGAGGTTGGGTCATGTCGCGGTGAGCGAATCAATGAACCGCTCATCTCCTAACGTTATGAATGTCTGGTTAGAAAAACGCCTGGATACCTGTTTGCGCGCGGCCGAGAATTAATGCGTGAATATCATGTGTGCCTTCATAAGTGTAAATAGTTTCCATATTCATCATGTGGCGCATAACGTGATATTCGTCCGTAATACCGTTGCCACCGTGAATGTCGCGAGCATCGCGGCAAATATCTCGAGCCTTCCCGGTAGAATTTCGCTTCAACATTGAAATCAGTTCTGGCGAACAGGTGCCAGCGTCCATCATTCTTCCCATTTGCAGGGCTGATTGTAGACCGATAAAAATCTCAGATTGCATATCCGCGAGTTTTTTCTGGACGAGCTGGAACGACGCCAGCGGTTTACCAAACTGAGTCCGTTCGAGGGCGTATTCCCGGGCCGCCCGCCAGCAGAATTCTGCTGAACCGAGCGCACCCCAGGCGATTCCGTAACGGGCGTTATTCAGACACCCGAACGGCCCCCCTAGGCCACGGGCTTCCGGCAGCCAGTTTTCATCAGGAACGAAAACGTTATCCATGACAATCTCGCCGGTAACCGACGCACGCAAGCTCAGCTTGTTCTTTAGCCGCGGCGTAGACAGACCTTCCATACCCCGTTCAAGTATATACCCGCGGATCACATCTTCGTCGTCCTTCGCCCAAACGACAAACACGTCAGCGAGCGGCGAATTGGATATCCACATTTTGGAGCCGTTAATTTTGTAGCCACCATCTACCTTCTTGGCTCTGGTTTTCATACCGCCCGGATCGGACCCGTGATCTGGTTCGGTCAAGCCGAACGCACCAACCGACTCACCACTCGCAAGTTTTGGTAGAAATTTTTCACGTTGCGCCTCGGTGCCGTAATTGTAAATCGGCCACATAACCAGACTGGACTGCACCGAAAGCGTTGATCGATAGGAGGAGTCCACCTTTTCTATTTCACGCGCTATCAGCCCGTATGAAACATAGGACACTCCAGCGCAACCGTACCCGTGAATAGTCGGCCCCAAAAGACCCAACTCCCCCATTTCGGGGATCAGACGGATATCCTCCTTTTCTTCGTTGAAGGCTTCGATGATCCGCGGCATCAGCTTGTCTTGGGCATACTGCCGGGTCGTCTCCTTTACCATGCGTTCTTCTTCGGTCAACAGGCCATCGAGCCCCATCGGGTCTTCCCAATTGAACTTGCCCCAGACGCGAGGCCCGTGGGCACCCGACTCGGATGCATTGGTTGCCATTAGTAGTTCCTTTCAGTCTTCGTATCACGGCGGCTGGCAGTCTACGCCATAAGAGTCGAACATAGTAGCGATGCCGAGGGTGTCATTAGTAAATTGGAATTACACTACGACAAGCATTTATTGAAGACCCAAGTTTTATCCTCTCACCAATGGCGTAGGTGAATTAATTAGCGATCGACGGGTGTAAAAACACGCCATTAAGCTATAGTTCCCAATCATTTTAGGGAGACCAGACGGCATGCCGCATTCATTACGTACATTTCTCGAATCGATCGATAACCGGATGTTGCATATTCACGACGCGGTAGATCCACTCACCCAGGTTGGATACCTGTGTTCGGAGAGCCAGGGTCCTTTGATGTTTCATAACCTGCCCGGCTTTGACGACTGGCGACTGACGGATATTCTGATCAAAGACCGCGCAGGCCAGGCTGCGGCATTTGGCCTTGAGAATGCAAATGATGTCTGTCCATACCTCGCCGAACAGATGGCCACCAAACGAGGAAAATCGGTAATGGTAACCGACGGACCCGTCAAAGAAGTCAAAATGCTGGGTAAGGATATAAACCTGCACGCGCTTCCAATACCCCAGCACAGCCACGGTGATGGCGGCCGCTATCTTGGTTCTGGCATAACGATTACGAAAGACCCGGAAACCGGTATTCGCAATGAAGCAATTATTCGGATGATGCTGACTGACGACCCGCAGAAGGCTACGTTCTGGATGGCAGCGCGTCATAATTATGCCCACTACATGAAATATGTGGCGAATAATCAGCCAATGCCGATGGCGTTCGCAATCGGCTTGCATCCGGTTTACGAAATCATGTCAAACTGGTCGGGAAAGCATGAGGATTTCGATGAGCTTGAATACGGTGCCGGCATTCTTGGTGAAGACATCGAAATGATTCAATGTGACACAATTGATCTAGAGGTTCCTGCCCATGCTGAGGTCGTAATAGAAGGCCTTGTGCATCCAACAGACCGGGCGCCAGAGGGCCACTTCGGTGAGTTCACCACATTTGGTGCAGGCGCGGAGGGCCCTGCACCTGTATACCAGATCACCGGCATAACCCACCGCAAAAACCCTATCTTCCGCCACATGCAGGCCACCTGGTTCACCGACCATCAGCCGCTCATCACCCTGCCGATGGAAGCAACGTACTATAACCGTCTCAAGGAAACTCACGGTAACACCAACATTCTCGACGTCTTTGTTCCACCGTGGGCGTCACAGTTCATGATGATAATCCAGATGGAGGCGCGTTGGGATGGACAGGTCCGAGACACTCTTATGTCTGCATTATCGGGGCCTAATCTGCACGTCAAGGTTGTGATCGCAGTAGACGAAGATGTGGATATCTATGACGCGCAGGAAGTCCTCTGGGCAATAGCCGCCAGATGCGACCCACAGACCATGACACACATCATTCCAAACACCCGCCTACATCCGCTCGACATTTCTATCCCCCAAGTCAAAGAGGACTACACCGTAATGCGCGTGGGCGGAAAGCTCGCAATTGACGCAACCAAGCCCGCTACCTGGCGGGGCGATGAACGTAACAAGTTCGATCGTGTACGCCCGATGGGGAAGAATGACCCCGCACTCACCTCACTTCTGGAACAGGTTCGGGTAAAACGTTAGGGAGAGTCAGGTAAGCCAAATAGTCGCGCAGCATTCCGCCCGAGAATGTTTTTCTTTGCATCTTCCGTAAGGAATGGCAGTTCATAGACACTATTTGGTGCGTCAAAATCCCAGTGAGGCCAGTCGGACGCGTATAACAGTTGGGTATCTGCCTTCATTGCCTTGAAGCCTGCTGCAAGCAGATCCATGTTGGTCCGTTCCATGGGCTGCGTGGTGAAGTACATTTCCTGAATATATTCGCTCGGAAGTCTTTTAAGATTGGGTGCCTCTGAAGACCGCATAAGATACTCGTTATCAAGCCGCTGCATCATGAAAGGAACCCACGCGACACCGCTTTCGGTCCAGATGACATCGAGTTTTGGAAAACGCTCGTTAAGACCATGCATTACCCAATTAGCAAGATGCACCATATTGCACAGCACGAATGAGATTGCATGCATCGATATAAATGTATCCAGTTGTTTGAGATAATCGTCCTGCCAGTTGTTACCGGCGTGGAAGCAAAGTGGTTTTCCTGTCTCCTCAATCATTGAATACAGCCTCATGTAACTGTCATGGTGTACCGACTTGTATCTGACCGAGGTAACCATAAAACCTATGACATCAGGATGTCCGGCAAATTCCTCAACCATTCGTTCACATTCCTTGGGCTCGCAGAACGGAAGATAGAGAAGGGTTTTTAGACGCGGCTCGGCGGGGATAATCCGCTCCATCAGAAACCGGTTATAAGCAAAAGACAGTTGAACTTCGACCCGCGGCTGCGGATGAAGACCCAACTGCAAAAGATTGCCGGGAAACAACACCTGCCAGTCTATGGAAAGGGCATCCATTACCCGGCGCATCAGAGTAACATCGCGATGCACACTGTCGTCGTCCACCGTTTCGCGAAGTGCCGTCTGGTGAGGAATACGCCCCCCGACGTCTTGGTAACGCAATCCGCCCACATGGTTGGAGAGCCCTGCCGTCGAACCTGTGCGCTTTTGGAGCTGAATTGCGGTCTCGCGCAGTACAGGATCTTCGATATGGGTGACTACCTCTTTCCACGATGCCATTTCTGAGTGGTGTGCATCCACATCAACAATCAACCAATCCCTAAAATTCCGATCCGCAGCATACTGGGTGGCTCGGGCAAGGATATCCCGCGTGTCCGTGCCAATATCAATTTCCTTGGGCAGTTCGCGTGTATTTTCAACACCAGTATCCATATCATTCCTCCAAGACCAATCCGATTAAAGCAGAACAGTCGCATCGGCGTCACGCAAAATGGTCGTCATTTAACTAACTTGTTCCGGGGTATTTGTTTAGGTACATATGAATTTGTGTAATTTATGAGATGCTGCCATGGCTATGAAAAAAACTGCCAAGAATGCGCGTAAACTCCCCAAGAAAACCCGCCCGAAAAACCTCGACGCAACATTCCTGCTACCTCCTTTGGAAGAATTGCGCCTAATGATAGAGGAGTGGGTAACGGAGGACGTAGGGATACAAGACCTCACGACCAACATAATGATCCCGGTTAGCGCCAAAGCAGACTTTGTGATGAACACCAGGGAGGACATCGTCATATCAGGAATAGAGGTCGCGGCGGAGGTCTTTCGTCACATGGTACCAGATGCAAAGGTCGGGGTATTGGTCAAAGACGGGCTCCACGCCGAGAAGCGCACGTCGTTAATGCGTGTGACGGGCCCGGCCCGTGGTCTTCTAACTGCCGAACGGACGGCACTTAACGTCCTGCAGTTCATGTCCGGTATAGCCACAATGGTGAATGAATACGCAGCATTGATCGCCCATACCAGTTGCCAACTTATCGATACACGCAAGACTATTCCGGGGCTAAGAATGTTATCCAAATATTCTGCGTGTATTGGCGGTTGCCGTCCTCATCGCCTTGGACTTCATGACGGAGTGTTGATCAAGGACAATCATATCGCCGTCCATGGATCAATTACGAAGGCTATTGCTCAGGCACGCGCTCTTACGCCCGCACTTACCAAAATCGAGGTCGAGTGCGATACACTGCAGCAGGTTGAAGAAGCGGCCATCGCCGGGGCGGACGTAATCATGTTTGATAACATGTCGGCGGACATGATGAAGAAGGGAATAAAAGTAATAGCAGGACGGTCTGCAACCGAAGCCTCCGGCGGCATTCGACTGGACACGATAAAGGAAAAAGCGGAATCCGGTGTTGACGTGATATCCGTCGGACGTATGACACAATCAGCCCCTGCGGTCGACATCGGACTGGACGTAACCATTACCAAGTGAAAGAGTTGCAAGTCCCATTGAACAAAAGTCTGACAATCAAGACATAATCCGAGGCACCCTGTTTCTGGTCGTCGGGCCAAGTGGTGCCGGCAAAGATACCCTCATGGACGGCGCTCGGAGAGCGCTTTCACAAGATTTCAACATTATATTTGCCAAAAGAGTGATAACCCGGCCCCGTGATTCAAGCGCCGAAGACCACGATGCGGTTTCCGTAAATCAGTTCAACGATCTCCGACAGGCTGGTGACTTCATGCTCAACTGGGCAGCACACGGCCTGAAATACGGTATTCCCGCTCAATATTCGAAGGACCTTGCCGCAGGCCGGCAGGTAGTCGCCAACGTCTCGCGTTCCGTGATCGGCGAGGCCACAGCCAGATATTCCCCAACCGTCGTTATCGAAGTAACGGCCTCAGCCGAAAACCTTTCTCGGCGGATTGGTATTCGTGGTCGGGAACAACCCGATGAGATGGTCGCCCGTCTCGCCCGTACCGGCGCTGCAATTCCCGTAAGCACAATAAAAAAAATGGTCGTTAATGACGGCACACCGGAGGACGGGATCCGACGATTTGTCGCAGCCCTACAAGACGTGGGGCCCGACACCAAACAGTTTTTTGACAGAAAACTTAAGGGAGAAGCGCTGAAACGAGATGAATACCGATCCATTATCAGGGATATCGTTGGCGGTCGATTTAACGACCAAGAAATTGCCGACTTTCTTGTATCCGTTGTTGAAACACTTACGGTGGAAGAAACAACGGCGCTTGCCAGGGCCCGCACAGAACAATCGCCTCCGTTGGAGTGGGCTGCGGATATCGTGGTCGACAAGCATTCCATGGGTGGAATCCCGGGCAGCCGGATAACTATGGTCGTGGTACCTCTCGTTGCCGCATATGGCCTCACGATACCCAAAACATCTTCCCGTGCCATCACATCTCCAGCGGGAACAGCCGACACCATGGAGGTGCTCGCCCGGGTGGATTTGGATAACGATGACGTCCGCCGGGTGGTCTCCAAAACCAATGGATGTATTGCCTGGAACGGCCGTCTGAACCATTCACGCATTGACGACGTCATGAACACCATTACACGCCCCCGAAAGCTGAATACCCTTCGGTGGTCGGTAGCATCGATCCTTTCAAAAAAAACAATCGCGGGGATAACTCATTGCGTCATCGATGTTCCGTATGGCCCCACCGCAAAGGTCCACACGGAAGGTGACGCCAAAGAATTGCAGAGCCTTTTCATGCAGGTGGGCAGAGAACTGGGCCTGCACCTAGACGTGAGGTTAACAGACGGACATGCGCCAATTGGTCATGGAATCGGGCCTGTACTTGAGGCACGTGACGTCGTCGCCACGCTTAAAAACACGAAGAATGCACCGGCAGATTTACGAGAAAAATCCCTGCAATTCGCTGCCGCCATACTTACCTTTGATCCGTCGATGTCGAAGGAAAATGCTGATATCGTGGTTCGGAATCTTTTAGACAGTGGTAAGGCATACGAAACATTCGAACGAATGCTGTCGGCACAGGGTCCACCCCCCGAAAATGTTCGAGTTGGTGGACACACCGCAACCGTAAAGGTTGAGAAAAAAGGGGTGATCCAAGCTATCGACTGTTTCACGCTTGCCGGCATCGCGCTCGCTGCAGGCTGTCCGGCAGATAAGGGAGCGGGACTGGATCTGTGTGCACGCGTCGGCGACTATGTTGATGCAGGCGCACCCCTATACCATCTCTATGCAAGTACCGAACAAAATCTTGCTTTCGCCCACACCAAAGCGTCTTTAGATTCTGCATTTCGGATAAAACAGCTATGATAAATGCCCCGTTGCCCTCTATCTTCTGCGTGAGTGGGTAAACCGGATCTAAACTATGAACGAGCAACCGCGAAAACCACTTACCTAATCAAAAACCTCAGGAAACTTTTCACGTACTTCTTTTGCCAGTGTCGGCGAAGTCATCGCAACTTCAGGAAAGTCGTCGATGTGTTCATATGGTATACACGCGTCGATGACGACACGGCTGTTATAGAACTTTTCGTCAAACACCATTGTATCGAGGCGCGATGACCATGTTCGGTCGAGAATCGTCATATCCTGTTTTGGATCTGAGCGGGTCCCCATCGCCCAAATCACGTCGTTGATATCGGTAGGGTCAATATCTTCATCAACAACCACAATATAACGACCTACATACCCGATGGGGTTTAACTGTGACGCAACAAGCCCAACCTGGTTAGCGTGGCCAAAATAACGCTGTTTTATGGATACTGCGACGAAGGTCCGTCCAGATCCAGCCTGATGCACCCAAACCCCTTTTACATCGGGAATCCCCGCCCCTTCGAGTGAATCCAGAAGTCCGGCCGAACGAATAAAACAACGTTCGAACAGGTGTGAGTGCGGCGGTTTCTGACTTGCAGCGCAGGTAAGGATTGGATCATTTCTATAATAAACACGCTCAATTTGGATGACCGGTTCCTCTTTCGCGGCACCGGCATAGTAACCGGTCCATTCACCGAACGGGCCTTCAAGTGCAGTTTCATCGGGTAAAACCCAGCCCTCGAGAACCAATTCCGAACGCGCAGGAAACGGCAATCCGGTCACTTCCCCCTGTACACATTCGAGCGGTTGCCCGCTCAACCCTCCCGCCCAATCAAGTTCAGGAATATTGTCAGACAACGTATATCTGGCCGCGATATAAGTCGCCGGGTCAATACCAACTACAATCACCATTGGGCATTTTTTTCCCTCACTAAGATATTTATCTCTCTGTATTCGTCCCTGCTTCCCGTTGGAGATATAGGATGTTGCAATATTTTTACCGTTCAACATCACCCTATAAGTGCCAACATTTACACGACCAGTATCCGGATCTTTGGTTATTACACCGCATGCGGTGCCAATGTAGCGGCCTCCATCCTTTTCATGGTGTATTGGTACAGGAAACTTTGTGAGATCAACGTCCTCATCACGGTCAACGTTTTCCAAGACTGGTCCTTCAACGACCAATTGCGGCGGTACAGGTTCGTATTGTTTTATCCGTCTGCGGTAAGCGTCCAGCATTGCACGGCGGTCACCCGACATTTCGGGATCAATACCCATACCCAGCGCAAGACGCAGTGGCGATCCAAGCATACCATATAGACAACGCAACCCTTTTTTGTACCCCGGAACATTGTCAAAAATGAGCGCCGGCGAACGATCCACCTTTTCACGGTACAGAACCTCCGTTACAGCGCCTATTTCCTTATCCCAGTGAGCACCTGATACAGCCTTCAACTCCCCCGCCGCCTCCACTGCAGCAAGAAAATCCCGTAAATCCGTCTGTACGTGTTGATTAACGATTGAGCCGTTTGGCATTCCGCCTCTCTTGGGGTGTTTTGTACCCCTGTAATATTTGCCGAAAGAACCGAATGCTTTAGTGCCTGTAAGTAGGCAGGAAAACACCTTGAGCCACGCTAAGTTGGCCCCAACAATTGCTATGGCTCAAATGCTAACGCTGTTGCCGCCACTCTACTCGCAGAGGTATCCCCATTTTTCACGAGATTCTCTGGCAAGATCTGGCGATGGCGCATTGACCGGCGGAAATTTGTCCTTCCAGTGGAAGGGACGGCACGCATCAATAATTGCACGGCTGTTAGTAAGGTTTCCCTTAGCCTTGTCTTCCGGTGTTATACGTGGATCAAGATGAGTTGACCACGTCCCGCGAATGATCTCGATTGATTCTGCCGGATCCGATCTCGTTAACATGGCCCATATCAGTTCTTCAAGATTAGAAACGTCGATATCCTCATCGGTAACAATTACATATTTACCTGCATAAGCACCGACGTGGCACTGGCACGCGATGTGGCCAGCCTGTTTTGCATGGCCAGGATATCGTTGCTTGATCGACACACCAATTAACATTCGGGCCGTGCCGACCTCGTGGAGCCAAGCAGCCTCGACGTCCGGGACACCCGCTTTGGCTATATTTTCCTTGAGCAAGGCTGACCTGGTCACGGCACGGTAACGGGCCAGTTCATCCGGTGGACGCTGTGGCGGACACCCAAGCAGAATCGGATTGTTTCGGTGGTATATTGCCTTGATTTCCATGACGGGCTCTTCACGCATAAGCGAGCCGTAATACCCTGTCCATTCACCGAATGGCCCCTCTTCCTTCCGCTTTGTTGGGTGAACAAAGCCTTCTATTACGACTTCTGCGTCGGCCGGGAATGGCAGACCGGTATGTTTGCCCTCAATCATCTTCATCGCTTCGCCGCGAAAGCCCCCGACCACATCAAACTCACACATATTGGGAGGCACTTCGGAACATCCCATCAAGAAAGTCATTGGATCGCCGCCCGCAACAATCAATGCCGGCATTGGCTCGCCCATCGCCGCATATTTATCTCGATGTATACGTCCATGTTTGCCAGGCGAAATATAGAACCCAACTTCATTCCTGCTCTGGATCATTACCCTGTAGGTGCCAATGTTTATCCAACCCGTATCAGGATCGCGGGTGACGTTGTACGATCCAGTGCCAATGTAACGGCCACCATCGTCTTCGTGCCACATAGGCGTCGGAAACGCCTCAACATCAATATCTTCGCCTTCCATCACGTTCTCAAGTACCGGACCATCTTCAACGGTCACATGCGGGATTTCCCTCATGTTCTCCATATATGCCTTCCGAAATGCGTCGGTCAGTTCAATCTTCGAAAGATCCGATGGAAAACCAAGTGTCATGTTCATTCTTTTGGCGGCGAAGAAATTTACGAGTACCCGTGATCCCTCGAGAGTACCGGGGACGTCATCGAATACGACACAAGGTGCCTTTTCATTATGCTGAACCACTTCCGCGGCCATTCCAATGTCGCGTTCCCAGGAAGCTCCCTGGACATGTTTCACTTCACCAAGTTTTTCGGCTTCCTCAAGCCATTCACGAAGGTCGTTATAAGGAATCTTTAATTCGTTTGGTGAAACAACGACGGGGTTCCCCTTCTGTGGGGCGGTTACTGCATCATCGGCCATTTAAAAATTTCCTTCTCAATTTGATATCGGGTGACCCTGCCGTATCTGGCATACATTTGCGCCAAAACTGGTTAAAGCCAAAAACTTAACCATTCGCAAACTTAAACACGACATTCAATTGTTACCAATACCATATAGTAATTAAATTGATCTCAATTTGAGATCAATATAGGTATTTTATGGATTTACGACAGCTACAGTATTTTTCGCAAATTGCGGACATAGAAAATGGAGAGATGGCCGCTTCCCAGATTGACGGTGTAGAGATCACGCGAAAATTTTTAAAGCGCACTGATCGTCCGGTATCACCGGCCGTAACCACCATCGCCGACCTTATCCGTGAGCAATTCTCTTCCGTACGTGACGAGTGGATATTCGGTGAGTAGGCTGTAGCATTTTCATTGAGAATGGCCGGGGAAGAGAATTGTTTTGCTATAACATTTGTGCCACCTCTTCCCCGTGATACCCTCTGGTCAAACCGATTGCCGTCGTATTGGATGTATGCAATTACCCGCGACATCATTGGGGAAAAAAATTGAACCAGACGCCAACAAACTTTGCCAATCACGAAACACCTGTAAACCTGCCCGCTAACCGTGCCGTTCCCGAATATGTTTCGGACACAATCGCTGATTTGTTAGCACGAATGGACTTTGGTTATGTTTTTCTGTTGCCGGGCGCGAGTTATCGTGGCCTGCACGATTCTCTCGTCAATTTTAACCGTAATTTGGATCCACAGATTATACTCGCGACGAGTGAACTGTCAGCTGCATCGATGGCACACGGCTACGCGAAGGCGACCGGTAAACCTGCATTGTGTATCCTCCATGACCTGGTCGGCGTCATGAACGGATCGATGGGGCTCTATAACGCATATTGTGATCGTGCCCCTATCGTGTTTTTGGGGGGGGCGGGGCCGCTTGATCCCGACAGGCGACGTTTTATCGAATGGAACCATTCCGCCAGCACCCAAGCTGACATCATCAAGAATTGGGTGAAGTGGACCGACGAACCACCCACAGCCAATGCAACGATCAAAGCAATCCTCCGCGGTAAAACGGTCGCAGGCACCCCGCCTGCTGGGCCTGTTTACATTTCGATTGATACACATATTCAGGAAATGAAAGTAGAGAAGGACGTTGAACCATTAAATCCTGAGTTGCCACGCTATCAACCACCAGCTCCAATGGCACCCAACGAAACCGCATTGATGCAAGCAGCGGATTTGATCCTTAACGCCGAATTTCCGCTACTGGTGGGTGGGCGTCTCGGCATTTATGAACGGGTACGTGAACCACTGATCAAGCTTTTGGAAATTTCCGGCGCTGGGGCAATCAATGACCGGGGAGTCTATTGCTGGCCCAGCGATCATCCTCAAAACCTCTCCGGGGACACGGATGCGATACTCTTGGCGGACGTAATAATCTGCCTCGATCCAATTGATATCAACAATATTTTAGGGACCTACGCAGTTAGACGGCGATCTGACGGTCTTGAAGCTCGGAAAAAGGCTCCCGCGAAAATAATCGATATTTCCCTCAATGCGATTGATAATAATTTGTGGACCGCGTTCGGTGGACCAACCCCGCCGGTTGACCTCCAGATCGTTTGCGAGCCAGAACACGGTGTCGACCGGCTGATATACGCAATTCAGAAATTGCTTGTTTCTGATGGGAAAAATGTTGACCGAATAATTAAAAGAAAAAAGCTCCTCGCGGAGCGGCATGAAACACTGCGGGAGTCACAAACAAAGGCCGCACGCAAGGGATGGGACGCGGCTCCTATCAAGATCGAGCGTATGATCCACGAGGTCTATCAGGCAGTAAAAGACAAACCCTGGACCCTGACCGCGGCCAATCATCGCAGTTTCAGCGAAGTCGTATGGAATTTTCCCGGAGCCGGCGCCTATCTGGGAACCGATGGCGGGGGCGGCGTTGGGTACAACACCTCCGCCGCGATCGGGGCTGCACTCGCGTTGCGCGATGAGGGACGATTCTGCGTGTCACTGGGTGGAGACGGTGATTACCTTATGGCCCCGGGTTGCATTTGGTCAGCTGCCCATTACGGGGTACCTATGCTGCACGTCATTAACAATAACTCAACGTGGGGAAACGACGAGATCCATCAAATCGAAGTTGCCCACAACCGGGATCGGCCGAGGGAAAATGCTTGGATTGGTCAGGCTATGCGCGACCCTGTAATCAACTTCTCGGAAGTGGCACGAGGTTTTGGCGCATGGTCGGAGGGTCCCGTCAACACACCAGAACAACTCTCTGAAGTGCTTCAGCGTGCTGTGGCGGAGGTTGAACGGGGCCGGGTCGCCGTAGTCGATGTTACAACATCTTTGGGCAACGTTTCGTAGCAATTAACCCTTCAGCACGCCCTGCGTCTGCGCACTGAACCCGACAAACACACGGGGACCGATCTCGAATACCGGGCGTTTTATCAACGTTGGGTGGGCTAGCATCAGGTTCACGGCACGCGTTTCATCAAGCCCCTCCTTTTCGAACTCTGGCAGGTTTCGCCAGGTTGTGCCACGTCGGTTCAAAAGCTTATTCCACCCGATGCTCTCAACCCAAACGAGCAGAGAATCCCGATCCAACCCGTCGATACTCAGATCGTGATAACAGTGCTCTATACCCTCACCTTTCAACCATTTGAGAGATTTACGGCAGGTGTCGCAATTCTTGATTCCATAAACGGCAATCATCTCAGTCTGCACACATAGTTTCGTAAAGGAGGTCGAGTGCGCCCCTACAGAAGGCCCACATGTTTTCCTCCCGCTCGGCATTTCCGGTCTGGACGATCCGGGTGGCGGTGGCTGGGCCCGTCACCGCTAGTGCAACGTGTCCAGCCGGATCACCATAGCGGTTACCGCCAGGGCCAGCAGCACCAGATTCCCCGATTGCCCAATCCGCCTCAAAAATTGTGAGGATGGTTGAAGCTGTCAGTAGCGCATATTCCTCAGTCGAGCCTCGCATTTGTGCCTTGGCATCGTTAAAGCGCAACAGGCCGCGCCGCGCTGTTTGCGTATAAACCGATGCTCCGCCGAGAAAATAGGCAGAAGCGCCTGGAACCGAAAGGAGGGCTCCACTGATAAGACCTCCAGCCGCCGATTCTGACACAGCAATTGTCTGCCCCCGTTCTTTGAGCAATGTACCAACCGGCTCAGCCATTTTAAAAAGTGAGCGCATTTTTTTCTCCAAATTTATATCCAGATTGCCAGGAGAGGCCGACCCTATTTTGCTTATAAATCCTACACCCAAACCCAATATTGCTATGACAGACTCTCAAACATGGGTCTATGAATCAAAGTTCAGCCGCCCAAAAGTTAGCGCATTTTTATGTCTTCGGTCGCGACAAACCTCGGTTCGTCACCCCTTATGAACCTCAGTACGTTTTCCGCGCCGCGGCAGACACCGATCAAAACCGTGCCCTCCGTCATCCCGGAATTGTGTGGTGAGGCAATCACATTGGGTAGATCAAGGAACGGATATTTTGTTTCAAACCGGCCGTGGCGAACCGGCTCAATCCACCACGCTTCTAGGCAGGCCGTAAAACCCGGATGTGCCAGAAGGTGATTGTAAAGCCCATCCTCGTCCACTATTTCCCCGCGAGCCACATTTACCAGGACAGCATCAGGCTTCATCAAAGATAGCCGATCCTCATCGATCAAGCCTTCAGTAATCTTTGTCAATGCAAGCGTTATGACTAGAACGTCCGCGTTTGTTAAAATTCGGTCCGTATCTTCTAGAGTGCCGATGAAATCAACGGCTTCTTCGGTTCTTCCGGAACGGTTAATTGCTTCTATACGCATGCCAAGACCCCGCATGAGGCGGCCGACCTCTCTTCCCGTCGCGCCGAATCCCAAAATTCCGCAGGTGCCCCCAGCAATTCTTTTGGTGGGAACGAACTGGTTAAACTCTCCCTGTTGCATCAGACGATGTTCCACCGCCAGCCGCTTGCTACCCGCCATTGTCATCGCAACTACATGTTCCGCCATTGGTTCCGCGAACCCTCCCGCGTTATAGGCGATCGGAATATTTGGCGGTATTTGACTAAGAGGCAGGTAGTCAATGCCTGCTGTTAAACATTGTATTAGCCCGCAGCATTCCAGCCTTGCCATCTCCTCGCGTCCCAGGTCGCTGAACGGATCGTAAGTCAGTACAGCGGTTGCATTGCGGATAGAAAACGCCCGCTCTGAAACTGATAAATCGGGAAGAAACCGAACATCCGCCTCAAGTCCGAAAGTTTTGACAATTGCTATACGAATATCATCCGGTGCCGCATGGGTAACAAGAACGATAGGTGTGGTCATCCGACGATTCTATCAATCACAAATGATCTCCCAAGAAAGGTATATTGGTTTTCATGAAAGTTTCTCTCCATGCGTTTCTTGCAACCAATGAGCCCGCAAATTCACGAAAACTGTAATTCCGGGACCCAATGTTTCGATTGGGAAATTCTGATCGTTTGGGGACCATCCCTATTCTGAACCGGTTGTCCTGTGCCATCAGGAGTTTGGGCACACACCGATTTTTATGCCGTTCAGGTTTTTCCTTTCCTCAAACACGAAATTCCGCCTGCACCTCTTCCGGGAAAAGCTCCTCCACCTCAACTTTGCGTTGGCAGACACCTTGCTCAAATCCATACCGCAGAAATGCTTCCAATGTTTTGCGGTTGGCTTCGACCCCGTAAGGAAAAAAATCTTCGCCGAAAAGCCGTCGTGCTTTTTGTGCTCCTTCATAGCACCAGGCAAATGGAACACGAGTTGCCGTCATTTCCTGAACCCGCAACATTGCCCTGTCCTTGGCTTCTGTAAACGCCTTCAACAGATTTTTCGCAATCCAACGATTTTGTTCGAATACGTCGCCCCGCAGCGCAATTACATGCATGATCGGGAAAATCCCCGTGTCACGGTAATACTGTTCCTCTATCTCTCGGTAGTTCGGATAAAGATGCAGGATTGACCCATCGGCATTTTCGACCGGCGCGGGCGGATGGGCAGACATTATGCAGTCAATCTCCCCACCAAGAAGCATCTCGGTCAGGGACCTATCAGGCCGCGGGGTAGAGGAAACACCGTCTGGCAGGTTCAATGTCACTTTTTCCTGGCGGCCCGCATCGTTGACACCCCCCTGTATCCATTCAATCTCTTGGAGGGGAATGCCGATGTCGTGCGCCAGCCAGCCGCGGGTATAGATCGACGCGGTTTGCGCCCATTCCGGTATACCTATCCGTTTGCCGCGGAGGTCGGATGCTTCCTGCAGGTTGCTACCCGACACAACAAACAGCGATGACTGTCGAAACACCCTGGACGGAAATACCGGAATGGCGGTGAGACTTTGGTCGTTTTGGGACTTCAGCGCTATATATTTGCCGAAAGACATTTCCGACACATCCCACTCCCGAAATTTGATGAAACGAAAGAACGTTTCCTCAATCTGAAGGTTCAGATAACGTAAATCGATGCCTTCCGCTTGAATATCTCCGCGGGTCAAATCACGGGTATGTTCATAATCACTCGCCGCAAAGGTAAGGGTCAATTCCGACATTTTCGGTCTCTCAATACGGTGTCAAGACAGTTTTCGAGCGGAAACTGTGTCGCTCCCTGCGACCAGTGTGACTTATGCAACTTTTTGACGCCAGCCCAACTTCTTGTCCAACGCGTCACCCGCGTCGGCAATACCATTGAGATAGTGGTCCCACACGATCAGGTTTTCTTCACATGCGTCAATCACCTCGTCTTCCATCCTCAACTTGCCTGCATATTTGGCAACGGTATTCCACCCTAGATTGGAATGTTTGATGTCGGCTTCGGAGTGCATGCCAAAGAATAATTTTTGAACATCAGACAGATTGAACAGTTTTCCCCATCGTCGGTTCTCGTTCCCGAACCAGCCTTTTTTGCGCACCTCACCCTTCCCGTAACCGGGGATATTGGAACGTTCTGCACAGGTGTTGGCCATCAGACCCAAAAGCCAGTGCCGGTTGGTCATCAAACCATCCCACGCACGCCACGCCAGCCGTGTCGACGGGAGCAGCTTTGCGTTGCGTATCTGTGCACGTTTCATACCGCAGTCAACGCCCAGATCCTCTAGAACTTTCCAGTGCGGCCGGCCATCGCCGTGCTCCGTATCAGAAACAATTTCTTCGACACAAGCCTCTAAAATCCCTAGCTTGACGTCCCATTCCGGGCAGTTCGTTGCAACCCGGAGTTTAAGAACAGAGTTTCGTTGCATTGTGTTCTGCCGATGTTGCAATACAAACATATGTGCACGGCCTTTGGTCATGGGCTCGTTCATGATCCTTGACCGTTTCGAGTAGGCATCCACGACTTTATCGAGACCAGCCACAGCTGTTTTAGCGCTCATATCTGGTTGTCCTTTCCTAGCGGTTGTCTATCACAAGATTGCAATGGAAACATTCCCCCAAAAATGTTTCCAACGTCATTTTAAGTTGCCGGACAGTCCCTCGGGGAGGTTCAAGTTTCACAACCGGTCAACACAATTTGCTTTCAGATTGATTTGACTAGCGCACAGCTTCGCCCTTAATCGTGATCCGGCGCATCATACGCCGTTCTGCAGGATCGAAATCAGTTCGCGCATGCATGGAACACCGGTTATCCCACATTACGAAATCACCTATTCGCCATACGTGTTCATAAACAAATTCTGGTTTTTCGCTGTGCTCAAAGAGCTGCTCCAATATACTCGCACTTTTTTCCGCCGACGTTCCTTCTATCAAATCTGTCATTAGCCGATTGACGTAAAGTGCCTTGCGCCCGGTTTCCGGATGGGTCCGCGCAACGGGGTGACTGTACGAAGGTGCGGCAGGATCTACATCGTCACCACGTTTCAATGGATTGCCGGCATAGTCATAAATATTATGAGCCTTTCTTCCATCGAGAAACGTCGACAATTCGGTCGGTAACGTTTCCCAGGCCGCATAACAATTCGCAAATAGCGTGTTACCCCCCACCTTGGGAATCTCCATGGCATACAATGTGGAAGCCCTGCACGGAAATTCGTAGTAACACTGATCCGAGTGAAACCACATATCCCCGTTTTCCAGTGCCGTCATCATACCTGTATCAGTTACATTGGTAATCATCATCGTATGCCGCATCTCTTCTGTGGCATACCTGCCGGTTCGGACCTCTTCGAGTTCACCGAAGTACTTGCAAAATCGCACCTGATCTTCATTCGACATATCCTGATCACGAAACACGATTATTAGATTTTTGTACCAAGCCTCCCGGATCAAATTTAATGTCTTCTCTTCCAGCGGCTTAGTTAGATCGACGCCACAAATCTCCGCCCCACAGGCACTTGAAAGCGGTCTCACTTCCATTTCTGAAATCGCCGTCGCCATGGCCATGTCTTTCCCGTAAAAGATGCGTTAGAGCTCAACTATATTGCCCTCCTACCGTCCACGCAATTCTGGGGTGTTTTTTGACTGATTCCCGTACAGCCCCAAGCGAGTCGATACATTCAGGTCGTGCGGCCGTATTTGGCACCGGCTTCTTCAGCCTGAGTCAAATTCCCATGCTGACCCTGATTGTTCCACTATGGGCCTTGGAGATTGGCGCAAGCGCGTTCTGGATCGGGATGGCTATTTCGATGCGTGCACTTCTTTCCATGTTTTTCTCTATTCAAACCGGTGCCGTGATGGACCGGTTGGGGACACGGAAGGTAACACTTACGCTTGGTATTTTAGGAAGCGCTATGGTTCTTCTTTACCCTCTCTTTCCGAGTATTACCGGAGTGCTGGTTCTTCAGATTGTTGTCGGGTTTCTGCACGTCGCCACCTGGATTGGAGCGCAGGCACTCGTCGGCCGGTTAACCCAGGGGGAGCCCAAGTTGATGGGCCGTTTCACCTTTCTCGCAACACTTGGCAATTTTCTCGGTCCTGTCCTCGCTGGTGCGGCATTCGACTTTCTGGGACCATGGGGCGCATTCGGAATGGTTTCATTATGGTCGCTTGCGCTTGTATTGATTACTGCTGCTGTTCCACGGCAGATGGATGAGGGATCCGCCGCCCGCGTAACGTTGATCGACTTGCTGCCACGATGGGCACAATACGCTGAGGGCTTTGCGCTGCTGAGGGTCCCGATCGTCGCGTATGTGATTGTTGTGTCGGCTGTTCTCGCAGGCACCTATGCTATGCGACATACCTTTTTCGCCGTCTATATGGCTGAAATCAATTTCACCAAGACTGAAATCGGGTTCATTATCGGTTGCATAGCACTCTCGGGTAGCATGGCCGGACTATCAGTTGGATGGTTATCGCGCTGGATATCGGCTAACTGGCTCGTTCTTGTCGCCACCGCTCTTTCGACTATCGCGTTCTGTACCGCACCCTTATTCAGCACGTTTTGGTCCTTATTCGCGATCGCCTGCGCGACCGGAGCGTTTTCGGGAACTGCCTTTCCAATGATTCTGTCGATATTGACCCGCGGCGTTGAGACGAAACAACAGGGATTAAGTGTAGGTTTGCGCGCGACTATAAATCGGACGGCATCACTATCGGTGCCGGTTGCCATGGGGGTAATTGTTGCGGAATATTCACTCGCAGATGGATTTTTTGTAATGGGAATCATAATCCTCGCTATCGTCTGCGTAATGGCCTTCGTTCTGAGGCACATCCTGAGGCGAGGGAAAAGGGAACAGGAGCACTCGCTATGAGCACATATGCAGATCTGGAAATAGACAAGCTATTCCGTTTAGACGGAGAAGTGGCGTTCGTCACCGGTGGTGGTGATGGCTTCGGGCGGATAGCATCAATGATTTACGCCAATGCAGGGGCTTCCGTCGCTGTAACCGATATCGACAAGGAAAAAGCTGACGCCGTCGCTGCTGAGATCACGCAGGGTGGCGGACGTGCCATAGCCCTCGAACTCGATGTTGCGAATAGGCCGGCCCTTATAAGTACTATCGATGAGGCTGCAAATGCACTTGGTGGACTGCACATTCTCCTAAACAACGCAGGTATCACCCGGCGTGGCCCCACAGTCGGAATGAGCGACGCGGACTGGGACGACGTTCTTGAGGTCAATTTAACCTCGGTTGTCCTAGGTTGCCGGGCGGCCGCGCCGCACATGTTCAAACACGGTAATGGACGTATCATCAATCTTTCATCCATTGTTGGTCTTGTCGGCAATCGCCTTTTCTCGCACATCGGTTATCAGTCAACCAAGGGTGCGCTCGTGAATGCCACCCGAGCACTGGCGGTCGAATGGGCGGAACAGGGTATCCGTGTTAATGCGATTGCTCCCACCTTTTTTCGGACCAACTTTAGCGCCGCACGCATGCAATCAGACCCCGAACTCGTCGATGCGATCGAGACATCCACCCCCATGGGACGATTTGGCGAACCGTGGGAGCTGGCCGGGGGCCTTCTCTACCTCGCGAGTCGGGCTTCCACAATGGTGACTGGTGTCACCCTTCCAATTGATGGGGGCTGGACCGCCGCGTAAGGTGAGAGGGAACTCACAAAAAGGTATTTTAAACAATATTTAATGTACTTTTTTTAAAGCATATTATAAAAGGTTTACGTGAAAATCTTTATATAATTGTATTGAAATGGTGTGTTCAGATAGACGGTTAGGTGTACGATATCATCTGTAATTAGGTTACGGAGAAATGGACAATGGTTAATACCGCAAGGTTCAAACCGCGTCTCGAGGAACGCCTGAAAGCACTGGTATCGAAGCTGAGCGAAATCGACGAAGATCTCAAAGAGCATGGAACCGAGGCTGATTTCGAGGAAAGAGCGACTGAAATCGCGGGCGACGAAGTACTCGAAGGTTTGGGCGTTCAGGGACTTAAGGAAGCCCAACAGATCAACGCTGCGCTAAAACGCATCGAAGACGGGTCCTACGGATACTGTGTCCAGTGCGATGAAAAAATTCCTGAAAAACGCCTCGAGCTTCTGCCCCACACTCCACTATGCACGGCGTGCATGGCCGACTCAGAATAAGCCGTGTCCTAACCTGGATAATACCGCTTTCGCGCTAAAACCCCGTTTAAGGCACCGTGTTGTGCAAAAAGTTTACCGATTAGCTGTGATAGTGCACCGCTTGCCCACTTGCTGTAAGTTTGGCGTTAGCACCTAGCGGCTGCAATTACCGACAAAAGTTTGCACGAAACCTTGTGTTCATAATGAATCAACCCTCAGCCCCTATCAGGGCATGTTCCAGCCAATGGCCAAGTGCCGTGAGGGCCTCGTCTTCCCGGTAAAAACCCAGAAGCTGAACCCCCAAGGGCATCCCAAGAACTGAGAGCAGTGGCAGGTTCAGGGCGGGAACACCAAGAAGAGATGACGGCTCGCCGTAGACGGGGTTACCTACAGCCATGCCCTTGGGGGCCGCGCCCGTCTGATTGAGTGTGATGAACCCATCGGCACGACCCTTAAGGGAATTCCACTGGTGGCGGGCCTTCGCGGTCCATTCCAGACAACGGGCATACTCGTCCGGATCAGCCTCTGCACCCTTTCTGGCCCGACCTCCAACACGTTCGCCAAGGTTTTGGTGACCATAATCGCTGTACATCATCAGAGGCCACCGTCCTTCATAGGTGAGCATGACGTCGATGATTCCCCGGAGTTCTAACAACATCATTTCCAAATCTTTGACGTCGGGATTGCCCTTCCGGGTTACAATTTCCACACCACGCGCAGCAAGATCCACGCAAGTCCGGTCGAATACCTCTCGCGTTGGCTCATCTGTTTCGTCCCAGCCCCCGGTGTCAAGGCGAATCAGTCTATCCGGGCGCTTAGCTGGGGGTAGTTCCTGCGAACCAGAAATACTTGGATATCCGGGTTCGGCCCCCTCCCGAGACAACCAGTAGGCGGTAGTCCACATGTCGGTGAGCGTCCCGGAGATGATACCAATACACGCCATGCTCAGCGCCGACGGAAACCCGCCAAGAAGAGAAAATGCTCCCTTTGATGGTTTTAGGGCATAGGCCCCATTGTATGCTGCCGGCCGCAATACTGACCCCCGAACCTGAGTGCCTATCGCGAGCGGTACCATTGATGCACCTACCGCAGCACCGGACCCACTAGAGGAACCGCCTGGTGTGCACTCAATATCCCACGCATTTCGGGTGGGACCCGGCGTTCCGAATGCAAATTCGGTCGTTACGGTTTTACCTACGATAGATGCGCCGCCCCGGCGCAAGAAATAAGGACATGCCCCGTCCCAACGCGTCTGATTATCGCGAAACAAATCACTGTTATACGTCGTAGGCATATCCCGGGTCTCGAAGACATCTTTGATAGCAACGGGCATACCATCGACGGGCGATAGGGAGACGCCGTCCTCGTAACGTTTGGATGCTTTGTCGGCCGCTTCTCGCGCGCCGTCCAAATTAACGTACGAGAATGCCTTTACCTGATTTTCGCAGGCCGCTATGACTGAAATGCAGCGTTCAAGATAATTGCGTGGGTTGTCTGTACCGTCGACGAACTGCATTCTTGAATCGTGAAACGATAGCAATTTGACGATTTCTGGATCGTACCCCGCCATATTGGTTAGACTGTTTTCGATGACATCACCAATGCCAATAAATTAGCGGCGTAATCGGATGCCTGAGGTGTTTCCATCAGGCGTGCATTTGCAAGATATGTCTTGCAAGTGGCGAGGGCCACACGGTCTCGGGACGTAATGGTTTCCAATATTTTTCGGGTCATAACATGTAATTCACTTGCGGCAACGACGTGGCTGATAAAGCCTGCGGCCTGGGCAGTAAATGCGTCGACCTCCTCCACCGAATAAACCATCCAAGCAACTGATTTCGGCATTGACCGGTCAATATGTGCCGAAATTGCCGCGGTCGGCGGCAGGTCATGCTTCAATTCTGGCAATGAGAACCTTGCATCGTCTGCAGCTACGGTCACATCGCAAACAGCGGCAGCTGCGCATCCAAACCCAGCTGCTCTACCCTGTACGGCCGCAACAACCGGGACATCTGCGCCCCGAACCGCCTCATAAAATCCAAGAATTGGCGCGGTAAGGGCTTCTCGCATCTCAACACCCGTTTTGGGGGTGTCCTCAGGCGCACTTTGAGGATCACGGCCGAGACAGAAATTTTCTCCGGTACTTTCAATCGAGATAACCTTTATGTCAGGGTCGCAGCCCGCATCGATGATGAGCGCCGACATATAGTCTAGCATCTCCAACGTCAGCATGTTCCCCATGTCCGGGCGATCCATGGTTATCTTCGCAATTTCACCATCCTGCTCTAACTTCAGCACATCATCCACGTCAGTCATCCTCGCTATTATTGTTAGCGTATACCGTGACAGCCCCCGCCGCTATGAGTTCGGCTATTTCGTCCTTATTGGCACCGAGCACGTCAGCAAGAACGTCGGCGGTCTGTCCCCCGAGCCTGGGTGGATAGCTGTGTTCCTCCTTATACGTTCGGGACATCTTTATTGGATTTCCGGCTACCCTGGTTGTGTGCCCCTCGCTGTCTTCCAGAGACAGCACCATATCACGATTGATAATTTGAGGATTCGTCAGTGCTTTTTCGAGATTGTTGATTTCACCGACCGGAATGGTCGCCTTCAGCAACCTTGGAACCCAGTAATTGGCATCGTGCATCATGAAGGCGCCCTCAAGGATTGCCCACAACTCACGCCGGTTCGCGTATCGGTCCTCATTCAGGGTAAATCGTGCATCTTCTTTCAATTCTTCGAGGCCAATCACGTCGCAGAGAGCCTGCCACATCCGCTCGGTGTTTGCAGTGATCACCAGAGAAGTGCCATTGGCACAATTGAAACCGCGATAGGTCGGAATTGAATCATGCCCCCAGCCCTGTCGACCCGGATTTTCGCCAGAATGAAGATAATAGGCGGCCTGGTAGCACAACATAGATACCTGACAATCGAGCATAGAGATATCGACGTACTGCCCCTTGCCGGATGACCGTCGTTCTTGTAACGCAGCGAGGGTTCCAATAACTGCATACATCCCGGCGCTAAGGTCACCTAACGGGATACCGGAGCGCACCGCCGACCGGCCTGGCTCACCAGTCATGCCCATACCGCCCGAAATAGCCTGGACAATCATGTCGTACGCTGGCCGGTTTCGATCTGGGCCATTCTGACCAAACCCGCTTATGGAAGCCCAGATCAGCCCCGGATTACTCGCGGAGAGTTCGTTATAGGTTAGCCCCAGCCGTTCAAGTACCCCAGGGCGAAAGTTTTCGACCAAAATATCGCTCTTTTCAACGAGGCGGCGCACGACTGCCATTCCGCCCGCATTTTTCAGGTCGACGACGATACTTTTCTTGTTCCGGTTTATGGACAGATAATAACAACTATCCCCTCCCACAAAATTTGGGGGCAGGACACGGGACCAATCGCCCGTCGGCGCTTCTAGTTTGATTACCTCTGCCCCAAGATCAGCAAAGATCATGGTGGCATAAGGCCCGGCGAGAAACTGCGTCAAGTCAAGAATTCTTAGACCCGCCAAGGGGCCTCCGTTGTTATGGGTGGCACCGTTCTCGCCGCTCGCCGAATCCGTCATCCGAATACCCGTTACAAAGTCCCAAAAGACACAACTACCAGTTCGGCACGCGAAACTGAATAACGGAAAACGAATTTCAGCCCCAACCTGGTAAACGCAAGATCATTGCATCATACACCCGTACTCTGGACAAACAGATAATCTGGAATACCGTGGTTCCGTATGCACCCAAAGCACCTTGCACAAGTCTCACCGGGAACGGACATTGACTTGTTGAAGTAGAGTGGTTTATGCCGTTTGACCGATGGAATGAAAGGTCTGTCCCAAATGGCTAAAGGATAAAGCTTACTGCTCCGAGTGAACCCAGCTCTTCCGCATCAAGAAAAACCCACCGTTCCGAGATCCGGAACCCATCTTCGGTTGCCACCAGGATATGGGTGTAACGCCCAACATAAATCCCTCCCTTACCACCGCGCCGAAATCGGTGAACCGAGAAATTGGACGAAACACGCAAAGTCTCCTCCGTCCCATCCAGTATCCGCACATTGGTGATCAGGCGTCGCGTCCGAGAGGGCGGATACTCAGCATGGGCGTCCCGACTTTTGAGGCGTTTTACCCTTCCCCGTATTCGATCAATATCATCTGCAATTATGAACAGGGTTGTATTCGGGTCACCATCAAGCGCATCGTTCGGTGGAACCAGATAACGGGCATCACTGGTCAACAAACCCATCCACCCGTCCAGATCCCAGTCATCGAGCAGCGCGGCCTCCACATACAGGAAGTCCTCAACATCAGCACGGTTAAAATTATTTGCCATGCTGCAAAATTACTGCGCCGACAGGATGTTGTCCGCATCCATCATCAGTGTATTCCAGCGACGCCAGAACGTTCGCAAATGTAGTTCATCGGAATTAAGCTGTTCACCTTTCTTCGCGATTCCCCGCGTCATTACCGACCACGGCGCTTCCTTGAATGTCGAGGTCAAACCTTCCTGCACCTGTTCCAACGCTTCGACATCGTCTGGTGTTGCAAGCCCACCCGGTCCGTAAAACGTCAGAAAAGAATCCAGCCGAACCTTGCGCATCACCGGGTTTTCGCCAACAGGGCCTAGCGCCCACGCTGTGACTTCCATGCGATCGGCCGCAGTCGGCCAGAATGTTCTGACGGTAACGGACGAACCATCATTAATCATGAGATTTGGGAAAATGAAGAGGTTACGATTTGTATTGCTGACTCTCTCAGCCCGTTCTTCGCCCAGCCGATCAACAAGTTCAAGCTTCGCGGCCTCGACAACGGGTCGGGCATTCTCACCATAAATTGAAATCCAGGATGCAACCGGGCGCCCTCGGAAATTTATGTTGTCAATGACCGCATTCCCATTACCAAGGTCCTTTCCAACCCCACGTTTGGGGAGCAGCAATCCCTTTGGCACCTTGGTGTCGACACCCGCGTCCTTCATGTATTCAAGCCAGGTGGAATGCGTTGAATGAAGGTGATAATCGTCAAACGAATTCTCTACCAGAAGCTTCCAGTTGGCTTTGATGTCATATTCCTGAACACCGGAAACGATTTCCATTCGAGCATCGGGCGACTGCTCCACAACCAGGTCAATATATTCCTTGGCACCCGTTAGATATGTTTCTAGGTCAGTCACCTTCAGGTCGAAGCATGCAAACCAGAAACCGCGATATTCTTCGAACCTGGGCGCCTCGATCAAACCAAGCTGGGCGCGATTGAAGGTATCTGGATATGCATCATCACCCGGTACGGCTGCGAGATTGCCGTTATTGTCGTACGACCAGCCGTGATAGAAGCAGTAAAACCGTTTCGTATTGCCCGCTCGCTCACGGCAAACACGAGCACCTCGATGTCGGCACGTATTAAGAAACAGTCGGATCTTGCCAGAGCTATCCCGGGCGAGGATTACCGGCCGGCCCGCCACGTTACGGGTAACAAAATCTCCCGGGCGACCTACCTCCGATTCATGTCCCGCATAAATCCAGCATTTGTCAAAAATCTTTTCTCTTTCGAGCGCCAACACACCGGAATCAACCAACACCTCCCTGTTCAACCGGAAGTCGTTGCGTGCAGGTTCATCAATAATATAAGGTTTTTTCGTCATACCTCAGATACCCGCAAAACTGTTTCTGGGTCCATTATGCTGAAACGCTTTAGCTACTCCGCTGCCTCCCTGCCCGGTAGCTTCCACCCGGTACGGATAAAATGGCAGGTGTAGCCGTTAGGAATTCGTTGAAGATAATCCTGATGCTCAGGTTCCGCTTCCCAAAAATCACCTTCCGGTTCCACCTCGGTTACAACTTTTCCCGGCCATAACCGAGAGGCATTCACCTCGGCAATCATTTCTTCCGCAACCCTGTGCTGCGCGCTGTTCACATAATAGATCGCCGACCTGTAACTTGGGCCAACATCGTTACCCTGCTGATTAGACGTTGTTGGATCGTGAATTTGAAAGAAAAACTCCAACAAGGTCCGAAAATCTGTTAGTGCGGTGTCATAGATGATTTCAATTGCTTCGGCATGGTTCCCATGATTGTAATAAGTTGCATTGAGAACCTCCCCACCTGTATATCCGCAACGCGTGGATAAAACGCCGCGCTGCTCTCTAAACAGTTCCTGCATGCCCCAGAAACAGCCCCCGGCCAGTACACTACGCTCAGTGATCATCGAGAATACTTTCCTTGTTCCGACTAGTTTATCATTACCTATTTAAGTTATCACTTATAACGGAACCACCGCTGTCGTCTCAATCTCTACTTTCGCACGATCTTCCATCAGAGCCACAACCTGAAGCGCAGCCATTGTAGGGAAATTTCGGCCAATAACATCGCGGTATACGGAGCCAATCTCTGGAAGACAGGAAAGATATTCTTCCTTGTTCGTGAAATACATGGTCATACGGCAGATATGTTCGGGGGCCGCATCACCCTCGTTAAGAACAAGCACTGTGTTTTCGAGGGCCAGACGAAACTGATCGACGAAATCGTCGCTTTCAAAATTTTCTTCCGCGTTCCACCCAACCATACCTGCCACAAAGACCAACCGGCCCTCGGCAGCGATACCATTGGAGTAGCCTCTCGGGCGGTTCCAGCCAGGGGGATTTAATGCCTTCATATTTGGCCTTTCACTGCAATTCGGCTTGCGGCTATCCGCAATTTCTTTTAAGCTTAAAGCATTATTAAATCAATTACCTCTGTGATGAACGACGACACTGAAGTTACGCTCACAACAGCCCCAGAGGGCAAAATCACCGGCGTACCGCTGAAAGGCCAGCACGCTCTAGTGACTGGTGCCTCCCGGGGCATCGGGGCGGCTATAGCGCAAACACTTGCCCGTTTGGGTTGCAATCTTACCCTTGTGGCCAGGGATTTAGGTGCACTGGAAAACCAGGCTAGCAAAATTGCCTCCGCTCATGGGACAACAGTTCAATCACAAAACGCGGACATAATGAATTCAGAGGAGGTAACCACCGCTTTCGAAAGCGCGGTGGCAGTCAATGGCGTGATCTCTATCCTCGTCAATAATGCCGGCTCTGGCAAAAGTGCACCATTTGCTAGAATGGAACGATCTCTGTGGGATTATATGCTGGCGATAAACCTTACCGCGACTTTTGTTTGCACACAGACAGCGCTCCCCGGGATGCTGCGTGCGGGTTATGGACGCATTGTTAATATTTCCTCGACCGCTGGATTGACTGGCTACGGTTACGTAACCGCATACTCGGCAGCAAAACATGGTGTGGTGGGCCTGACGCGTTCACTTGCAATGGAAACTGCCGCCAAGGGCATCACGGTAAATGCTGTCTGTCCTGGTTACACGGATACTGAAATGACACGTGAGACGGTTGAAAATATTTCGGCCAAAACTGGCCGCAGCGCGGCCGAATCCCGGACCGAGCTAACTTCGGCGAACCCGCAAGGCCGGCTGGTGCAGCCTTGGGAAGTGGCTGAAACCGTCGCCTGGCTTGCGCTTCCCGGATCGGCAGGTATTACCGGGCAGGCGATCCCGATCGCGGGTGGCGAAGTAATGTGATTATGGACGGCAGCCTGCCAGACCGGCACGACTACGAGTCCGGAGTTCAGACGCAGGACGGCCTGGAACTTCGGATATGGCTTCGGTTGTTAACCTGCACCAATCTGCTTGACAGCGAAGTCCGTCAGAACCTCAAACATATGGCAGAAACCACCCTGCCCCGATTTGACATACTTGCCCAACTTGAACGCCAACAGGGCCCCATGTCGATGGGTGATTTGTCCCAACGACTGATGGTGTCAAACGGCAACGTTACTGGCCTGGTTGACCGGCTTGAAAAGGAAGGACATGTCGAACGTATCCCATCTCCGGAAGACCGCAGGGTCCAAATCGTAAGCCTGACCGACGACGGCTCCAGGTTTTTCGCACGACTGGCCGGGGAACATAGAGTATGGGTGAAAAGCATGATGGCGGGACTGTCGCCTGCAGAAATGAAATCTTTGTACGAGCTCCTGGCGAAGCTAAAACTTTCGATTCTTGCCGCTGAACACAGAGACTAGGGAAAATCAGAAAATGAAAACCATCAAAGGCACCGCTCTGGCAAACGACCATTTTGACTGGCAAGTCGAGGGAAAAGTGGGGACTGTCACAATAAACAGGCCTGCCAGAAAAAATCCGCTGACCTTTGGTTCTTATGCTGCTTTACGTGATACGTTTCGTGCGTTACGGCAGGTTGAAGATGTTAAGGCCGTCGTCATTACCGGTGCAGGCGGTAATTTTTGTTCTGGCGGAGATGTCAACGATATCATCGGCCCACTCCTTAAAATGGATATGAAGGAACTCGCGCAGTTCACTGAAATGACGGGAGATGTGGTAAAGGCCATGCGTGCCTGCCCGCAGCCGGTTATCGCTGCAGTGGAGGGCGTATGCGCCGGAGCGGGCGCTATTCTCGCAATGGGATCCGATTTACGTTATGGAACAGTGGATTCTAAAATTGCTTTCCTCTTTACGCGGGTCGGACTGGCCGGCTGCGATATGGGGGCCTGCTCCATTCTGCCACGGATCATTGGCCAGGGACGAGCATCAGAACTGTTGTATACAGGCCGCTCCATGTCAGGGAAAGAGGCCTTCAGCTGGGGCTTTTACAACAAGATCACCGAACCCGGCAAAACCCTGACTGATGCTCAGACCCAGGCGGCACGACTTGCGGACGGTCCAACGTTTGCCCATGGTATTACCAAGCGTCAACTTCACATGGAATGGAACATGAGCGTCGATGACGCAATTTCGGCGGAGGCTGAGGCTCAGGCGATTTGCATGCAGACCCAAGACTTCCAGCGTGCTTACAAAGCGTTCATGTCAAAAGAAAAACCAGTTTTTGAAGGAAACTGAACGGTGCCCGAACACACTTACCTCAACTGGCCTTTTCTGGATGACTCACACCGTATTCTCGCAACCGAATTTCGTTTATGGGTGGACCAGGAAATTGCGCCACTCGCGGAAGAAGAACCTAGCGACGAGACTGGGCTTGACGAACTGGCACGAGAGCTTGTCAGGCGTTTGGCAGAAGGTGGATGGCTAAAATACTCGGTACCGGCACCATGGGGCGGAAAATTCAATACACTAGATGTACGTGCACTTTGTTTAATGAGGGAAACGCTGGCGCAATATTCCGGAATGGCTGATTTTTCCTTTGTAATGCAGGGCCTCGGCGCCGGACCAATATCTCTATTCGGATCAGATGAATTACGTTCAAAATATTTGCCGGAAGTCGCGAGTGGAAAGCGCATCGCAGCCTTTGCATTGTCTGAACCTGAATCAGGCTCAGATGTTGCCGCCATGACAACAACCGCCAGACTTGACGGTGATCATTACATCCTGAACGGCGAAAAAACATTGATCTCCAACGGTGGGCTGGCGCATCAATATGTCGTCTTCGCCCGCACGGAAGAAACGCCCGGTGCAAAGGGATTATCCGCAATGGTGGTGGATGCCGACATCCCCGGGTTTTCGGTGGCCGAACGCTTCAACGTAATTGCCCCTCATCCGCTCGGTCGCCTGAAATTTGAAAATTGCCGGGTTTCAAATGCTAATCTGTTGGGTAACTCCGGTGATGGATTCAAGATCGCCATGTCATCTCTCGACGTTTTCCGCTCAACCGTAGGTGCCGCCGCGCTTGGTTTCGCCCGCCGGGCACATGACGAGGCACTCTCCCACGCGCAGAGCCGCGTCTCTTTTGGCAAACCTCTTTCCAACTATCAGCTCATCCAGGAAAAGCTTGCCGATATGGCACTCAAGATTGATGCCGCAGCGCTGCTGGTATACCGCTCCGCGTGGACCAAGGACACCCAGCATGGTCGCGTTACTCGCGAGGCTGCCATGGCCAAGCTTTACGCAACGGAAAGTGCGCAGGACATTGTCGACCAGGCGGTCCAGATTTGGGGCGGCATGGGGGTCGTTGTTGGTACAACGGTGGAACGGCTGTATCGCGAGGTTCGAGGGCTTCGCATATACGAAGGTACCAGCGAAATTCAAAAACTAATCATCGCCGGTCAGGCTCTTGCAACGGCACAGGCGGAACAGTCCACGAAAGTTGCCGAGTAAACAGATGGGCAAACACCTACCCGGCGGTGATACAGCCCACATAGATACCTTTGCGGCTGAAAACCTTCCGCCAAAGAAATACTGGCCCGAATTCGATTTTGATTCACTCGCCGTGTTACGAGGTTATCGTGACCGAATAAATGCTGGTGTCGAGCTGTTAGACAGAATGTGTGAAACTGGCCACGCTGACAGCCCGGTCCTTCATTACGAAACCACAACGTGGACTTACGCCGACCTGCGCATGATCGCCGATCGCATAGCGAAAGTTCTGGTTGAAGACTTGGGACTTGTCCCGGGGAATCGGGTTTTGTTGCGCTCAGCAAACAACCCCATGCTGGTCGCCAGCTGGTATGCAGTGCTCAAGGCGGGCGGCATCTGCGTCACCACCATGCAGTTGCTTCGGGCCCGCGAACTTACCTATATCGTGAACAAGGCAAAGATCCGACACGCAATTTGCGATATTGCCCTGGCGGAAGAAATGGAGGAATCAGCCAAACAAATACCAGAGGCCATTGGTACACTTTACTTTACACCGACCGGTAATGGGCAAGCATCGCTAGACACGGCCATCGCACGAAAGTCTGCCGGTTTTGCTAACTGTGATACATCCGCGGATGACACGGCACTGATCGCTTTTACTTCCGGTACTACCGGATCACCCAAAGCCACAATGCATTTTCACCGCGACGTGCTCGCGATGACTGACTGTTTTCCGCGATCATTTAATATGGTGAAGCCCCACGATATCTTTGCCGGCACTCCGCCACTGGCGTTCACTTTCGGTCTGGGCGGGCTGACGTGTTTTCCCATGCGTTTCGGTGCGTCAACCAGGTTTTTTCCCTGCCCACTGGATGCGGAAACGATGATGACGGCGATACAAAAACATCGAATTACCGGCCTTTACACAGCGCCAACGATGTACCGACAGCTCGCGGATCTCGCTGACAGATACGATATCTCGTGCCTTGAAAGGTGCGTTTCCGCCGGCGAGACTTTGTCCAAGGCGACCTGGGAAGCGTTTTACAAAGCGACCGGAATTCGTATCGTGGATGGCCTCGGGTCCACCGAAATGATCCACATTTTTATTAGCTCAAGTCCGAAAGAAATGCGACCGGGCTTCACAGGCAAGGCGATACCCGGCTACCGCGCTAAAATTGTAGACGAAGATGGAAAGGAAACCGGACCCAATCAACCCGGCCTCCTCGCAGTAAAAGGGCCTACCGGATGTCGCTACCTCGCGGACACCCGACAGGAACTTTACGTTAAAGATGGGTGGAACTATCCCGGTGATGTATACGAAATGAACGAAGACGGTTACTTCCGATATGTCGCCCGGGCTGACGACATGATTATATCCGCTGGCTACAATATTTCGGGACCGGAGGTAGAGGCTGTTCTTCTTGAACATGAGGCGGTTGCTGAGTGTGCGGTGGTCGGCAAACCCGATCTAAAACGAACCAATATCGTCAAAGCTTTTGTGTTACTCAGGCCCGCTTACAATCAAACACCCGATACAGCCAAAAAACTTCAGCACTTTGTAAAAAAAGAAATTGCACCATACAAATACCCGAGAGAGATTGAATTCGTTGATAAACTTCCCAAAACGGAAACCGGCAAGCTGCAGCGTTTCCGTTTACGTGACCGCGAAAAGGAAGCTCTTGTATCCACAAAACAATGAGTGGCGATAAGACCCTTACGCCGGCCTGTTTTTCAGTGAGTACTAGGGAAGATTCAGCTGTTTGTGAAATTCCTAAAGGGCAATTTCATGACAGACGATGTTGCGTGCGTAACCATCATAAAGGTCGAGCATCCGCTCTCGCCAGGCAAATACCGGGTCTTTTTCGTCCAGCAGCTTGAATGGACTAACAACCCTTGCCCACTGGAACTGCGAAAAAAGCACATAATCGGCATAAGACGGTCCCTCACCACCAATAAACTTCTGTCCCTTGCGAAACGTTGTCCGAATTGGATCAAGAATACGGTAGAAAGCCTTTACGCGCCCTTCACGTCCCTCCTGTACCTCTTCGAGGGTTTTTTTATACAAATCCTCCAGAGTTGCGCGCAGGTACGCACGATCGTCCATATGGGTGGCGTCGATAATATCCCGGGCAATCAGAGGTCCCAGTGCAATATTGACCGTCCTGTCGGCCCACGAATTAATTATTCTTGTCACGCCAGCCCCTATTTCTCCACCCAAAAGGGAAGACGCACCACCGTAGGTCTCGTCAAGATAGGTTGCGATTTCCCAGGAGTCCGTCTTCACCACCTCCCTGTCGACTAGTACCGGCACGCTTGTCGCTTCTGAAAAACTGATGGGGGATTTGTCCGTCAATGTTAGTGGAACCACTTCAAATTCAAGACCCTTGTGTTTCAGGGCAAGTTTCGCTCGCCAACAGTATTGGCTATAACGCCGGTCCTGATCACCAAGCAGGTCAAATAACGTTATGGTCATGTTGTTTCCCCTGAATAGTTAGCTGACAATATCTAGGGTCCAGTCTGTAATGCAAAGAAACAGGATATAAGCCTAGGGCCATCTATAAAGCCCAGACAAGACCCAGTAATACCATTCTGGAACGCCGGCGGTTGCACCCAAAGCGGTCAATCCTGTCGGCCATCGAAAACAGCCAAAATGGGCGACCAGAACGCAATGCAGGCATTGCGCTTCCATTGGAACAATCTAAACCCCGAATAGGCCACTCCTGCAGTCGCCGCCTAGGTCTTGTTTCGTAGCCAACAAGATAGAAATTCCTGTAATCAGTAGAACGTGCGTTCTGCGTTGGTATTTTCTAACGCTATGCCGGTCACTTGCGGCAGCAGTTCACAGAACCGGTCCACCTGCCAACTCGGGACGGTTGTCGAAACCTTTACAAACCTGTCGGCATAAAGTTTTGACTGATAAGCAGCCTGACGAATCATTATGCCCTCCTCGAGGTAAAGTGATACCAGTGTTTCCGGTGGGATGCCGGCAACGCTGCTGTCAATCACGACAAAATTTCCATTGGACGGATAGACCGGCAGGTCCAGCCCATTTATCGGATCGACCGCCCGTTGGATAGCACCCTGGTTTGTACGCTGGATCTGGTTCACCTCCGGAAACCATTCCTCTTTGGTCTTGAGCCCGGCGATTGCTCCACGCTGCGTGACCAGATTTGAGCCAAGCGCGTTGGGCTGCGCTGTCGACAGTATTTCTATCAAATCCGGCCGCGCCATGAGCCCACCAAGCCGCATACCAGCAAGGCCAAGCCATTTCGAGAAACTGTAGGTGGTGATGGTCCGTTCCGGATAATGATGATAAGCCAGCGTGTGATGATGGGCGAAGTGGCGGTAAGTACAATCATGTATCAACCAGGCGCCGGCCTGCCGGGCGATACCAGAGAACGCTTCAATTTCTGCTTCCGTATAACTGATTCCAAGCGGGTTGAGCGGATCTATCAAATAGATCATTTTGGCACCTTGTTCGGACACGGCATCCTCAAGCTGGGTGATTCCGAGCCTATAGTCACTCTTGGCCTCGTAAATCGGAAGTGCAACCACGTCGGCGCCGGACAACCTTGAAAAAGCTTCTGGCCATGGCCAGCCGGGATCTGTGGTAATCATTCGCTCGCCTGCTGACAATAGATGGTGGCAGGCGTGATAGAGGCCTTCTATCGCGCCGTCGGTAATCAGGATGTCGGCATCCTCTACACCAAAATCTGCCAACATAAGGTGGCGCAGCTCTTCCAGTCCGGTGGGTGGTGCATATGCGTGGTAGTCTTCAGCCGCTATGGCATCCGTCATCGCGAGCTTGACCGCGGGATGGCTCGGCAAGTGGTTGGTGTTTTGACCCATCCAGATAAGATCCGGGTTGCTGACCAGGGACTCAAAATGCCTGTTACGTTTTTGGTAGGGCTGCATGTCGACGTCCTTGGTAAACCAGTTGCCCGTATCTGTACACACGCGGCGCTTTGAGCAGGCGGATGGACACATTCAATCGGTCAAATCCCCTTTAGTATCCATCAACTCGTCCCATTTCGGTAGGGCGAAGCCACACATCAAAATCGTCGACGAGACAATTAATTTCATAAATAAGAGGCGGATTTAACAAATTTGCGTGCGCGTCTTCTTAATCCATTGCTTCGTGGTTCCATCCTGCTGCTGCACCAACGGCAGCGCCTTTCATCTCCCATTCAGTACCCCTGTTAGACGAAAATGCTGTGGTCCGGCGATCAGCAGAGGTTGGCTTGGCCTGTTCCCGCAATTCTTCAATCTGAGATCGTTCGCGCTCGTACTGACGAAAGGCGGCAAACTTTGCCGACATGTACTGATCCGGCCAGGCGGCTTCTTCAACTCCATAATATGCTGCCGCCTGCTGGGTAAAATATGGATTGTAGAGATGCGTTCTTGCCAGCGCGACCATGTCAGCGCGACCGGCCCCAATTACGGTATTGACCTGATCCCAGTCAAAAATGTTACCCGCCACAATCGTTGGAATATCTGCCTCTATCCGGATTTTCTCGGAAAAAGGTGCCTGAAACATTCTACCGTAAACCGGACGCTCAGAAGGATCCGTCTGGCCCGTTGAAACATTAATCAGATCGCAGCCATGGGCCTTGAATGCCCTCGAAATTTCAACGGCTTCGGCGCTAGTGGTTCCTCCGTCGATCCAGTCAGTGGCCGAAATTCGAACAGACATGGGCCGGTCTTCGGGCCACGCCGCGCGGCAAGCATCAAATACTTCCAGCGGATAGCGAAGCCGGTTTTCCAGCGTCCCACCGTATACATCGGTTCTCTGGTTTGTGAATGGAGACAGATAGGTCGCCAAAACATAGCCGTGAGCGCAGTGCAGTTCGGCCATATCAAACCCCGCACGCGCGCCCCGTTGAAATGCGGCGACGAAGCTGTCTTTCATTATGTCCATGTCGCCGCGCGTCATCTCACGAGGCACCTGTGAATTGGGAAAGTAGGGCAAGGGTGACGCGGCGAGCAGGTCCCATGCTCCCTTCTCAAGGGGCTGGTCTATTCCCTCCCACGCCAGCTTGGTGGCTCCTTTTCTCCCGGCATGCCCTATCTGGATGGCCATCTTCGAACTGGTACGCTCTCGCACGAAATCAACGATGCGCTTCCATTGGTTTGCCTGACCGTCGTTCCAAATTCCCGCACAACCTGGCGTGATCCGCGCCTCCGGAGAGATACACGCCATTTCCGTATAAACCAAGCCAGCACCGCCCATCGCGCGGCTGGTGTAATGCGTGAAATGCCAATCATCGAGGTCACCGTCGACAGCACAATATTGACACATTGGCGAAACAACAACGCGGTTGGAAAGGCGGGTACCGCGCAGTTCTATTGGCGCGAACATCGGCGGCACTGGTTTTGTCTTCAAATCCGGTATCTGGTAGCGGTCTGCAACTGCAGTGGAAAATGAACGATCAACTTCTGCAACAAACGACTGGTCGCGAAGCCGGAGGTTATCATATGTTATGGCTTTAGACCGCGACATCAGGCTGAAAGTGAACTGTATCGGATCCATGCTCCAGTAACGCTCTACGTGTTCAAACCAGTCGAGTGATACATCCGCCGCGTGCTGAAGACGTTCGACTTCATCACGACGATTGCCGTCATAAAGCGCAAGAGCAGACCGCGGATCATCTTTCGCCTGACAGCATTCATATAGGGCAATCGCATCTTCCATCGCGAGCTTTGTCCCCGAGCCGATAGAAAAATGTGCGGTGTGTGCACAGTCCCCCAAAATCACCAAATTGTCTTTTACCCATGTCTCGCAACGAACCATGGGGAAGTTGCGCCAAAGCGACCTGTTAGTGATTACCGGATGCCCACCAAGCAGGTCACGGTATAGTTCTCCTACGTATTCAACGGTATCATCTTCGGTCGCATTCTCCATCCCGGCCGCACGCCAGGTTTTTTCCGTGGTTTCTACAATCCACGTGCTCATCTCGCGATTGTACTGATACGCATGAAGGTTCCAGATTCCTGCGTCGTTTTCTCGAAAATCAAATGTAAAGGCGTCCAGCGGACGGGTGGACCCAAGCCAAACGAATTTGTTTGGGCGCCAGTCAAAATGTGGTTTGAAGTGGGCGGCAAAATCATCGCGGATCCAAGAATTGATGCCATTAGCTCCAATTATCAAATCGGCGTCTCCATCTACGTCATCAAGGGACCTGATTTCACGTTGAAATTCCATCTCAACGCCGGCTTCCGCGCAGCATTTCTGTAATATGAGAAGCAGGTCCTTCCGCGACATACCGCAAAACCCATGTCCACGCGACACCACTGTAGAACCCTTGAAATAGGTAACGATGTCGTCCCAATAGGTGAAAGTTTCACGGATACGGTCATAAGAAACCGCATCGTAGTCACGGAAGTGGGCGAGCGTTTCTGCGGAGAACACAACCCCAAAACCAAATGTGTCATTAGCCTGGTTCTGTTCATAGATTTTGATCTCGTGGGATGGATCCGCCTTTTTCATCAACAACGCGAAATAAAGCCCGGCAGGACCGCCACCGATGATCTCAATTTTCATACTACTCTCCGAACAAGCCGACCTTCATATAATATTATTTTAAGTTTAAAACAATATTGTCCAGAAGATAACAGGACGAAAATAAAACCAACACTCTCCGAAACAGGAATTGACGTAAAAGGGCCTTCAGGGTGTCATTAGTCTGACGGATTCGCGTATTATGTGGTCACAATGAGATCAGCCCAACCAATAACCTCCCCGGACATCGCCCAAACTGGTATTTTCCCAGCTCAGTCCCTCGGAGAGATGGTCTCTGATGGCACCATCACCTCAACTACAGCGATAGCTGATGACCTCATTCAGCCGGCCAGTATAGATCTGAGACTTGGGGAAATCGCCTGGCGGGTGCAAGCCAGCTTTTTACCGGGCACTGGCGCGACCGTAAAAGACAAGGTTAACGAACTCGGCATGCACCGGATTGACCTAACCGGTGGTGCAGTTCTGGAAAAGGGCTGCGTATATATTGTACCCTTGCTCGAATCACTCAACCTGCCCTCGGATATTTCCGGATTTGCCAACCCCAAAAGTTCTACCGGCCGTCTCGATATCTTTACCCGTATCATTTCAGACGGCGGGACACGTTTTGACCTCATTCGCAGTGGCTATTCCGGGCCCCTTTACGCTGAGGTTTCACCCAAGACATTTTCAATCGCGGTCCGAACAGGCTCTCGACTGACACAGCTTCGTCTCCGGCGCGGGCGAGCGGAGGTCGAACCAGGCGAATTATTGCGTTTGCAAGAGAAGGCAGGCCTGATCAACGCGCAGGTGAATCCCGGGGAAATACTGGAGCACAGAGGCCTTACCCTGAAACTTGATCTTGCTTCAGACGACATCGTGGGCTGGCGTGCGCGGCATCACACCGGCGTCATTGATGTGGATAGACCCAACCACTATGAGCCAGATGATTTTTGGGAACCGGTCAGGGCACGTCGGGCCGGCATTATTCTCAACCCCGATGATTTTTATATCCTCGCAACCCGTGAATCCGTTACTGTTCCGCCAGAATTTGCCGCCGAAATGGTGGCGTATGATACGCTTTTCGGTGAATTTCGCGTTCACTATGCTGGATTTTTCGATCCAGGATTTGGCTGGGATCCGAATGACCCCGATATCGGTTCTCGGGGTGTCCTTGAGGTCCGCTCGCACGATGTGCCCTTTCTTCTCGAACACGAACAGATAATTGGTCGCCTCCGATATGAGCGACTGACCACGCGGCCTGACAGGTTATACGGAACTGGCATCGGTTCTCACTATCAGGGACAGGGCCTGAAACTTGCCAAACAATTCAAGACGCTGGCTTGAACGGTATATTGTCCGTTTACTTACCTCAGGACCCTAACAGACAGATCGTCGGAGATTTTCTCGGATACCAGCCCATTGATTGAACGGTAAAGAGACACTGTGAGGGCATTTCTTAATATCGTTCGTCGAACTCGGTTAAAGACACTAGTATCCATAATGCAATCATAAAAATCAGCCGGCAAACCGATCGCGTATTTCTTTCGGCGTTTCAATTGCCCGCATACCTTTAGGTAAATTGGGATCATTTAACACCATCACCCGGCGTTCGAAACCCTCAAGTGCTTCATTGCCGGTTCCATGCATTACACGGTGTTTGACCAGAAAGGTCTTACCCGCCCACTCCTCGACCCAGGTTGTCATTTTGAGTTCAGACCCGAGCTTGCAGGGACTTTTATAGACGGCGCCAGTCTCCACGAGCGGCATGCCACCGATGCCAAAATCTTGAGCAAGTTCATTATACGAAAGGTTGTTAGCTGAAAAAAGACGTTCCGTACCCTGATCAAACCAGATGTAGAAATTGGGGTAAAATACGATTTGTGCGGCATCACAATGTGCCCATTCGACTATAATTTCTGAAACGAATTCACGCACGAGAACCCCACTCCCAAACAGTTTATTAAGCTTGATGTTTTTTAATATTAGCGCATCTTGCCAAAGATATGATCCGAATTGTTCAATATGAAAACCTTAAAGGCGTCGATACGCCCGACATCCAAATTCGAGATCATTTTCGAGGATCTCCTGAAAATCGGAATACTCCGCGCTTTGGGCTCGGCCCAATGCGGGTACTGGCGGATACCGTAATCAGCGCGGGGTCAGGCTTCCCAATGCACTCGCATAAGAATTTTGAGATCGTTACCTTTGTGTGCGAAGGGGCGGTGGCCCATGAAGATACAGCGGGAAACAAGGGTCTTTTGGGGCCGGGCGACGTACAGGCAATGACAACAGGTATCGGGGTCATGCATAGCGAAGAAAACCCCGGGGACCAGCCCGCCCGAGTTTATCAAATGTGGTTTCACGCGGAAAAATCCGGGCTAAAGCCTACCTACACTGACCTGAAAAATCCGCCTTCCTCATTACCGGAGGGTTTCACCGTTTACGCATCTGGTGCGCCACACATCTTGGGGTTAATCCCCATCCACCAGAATGTGGCAGTAATGGGCACCGAACTCCAGCGGAACACCTCACTGTTGTGGAAACTCAGGCCGGGGAGGTCTGCATACCTCCTTGCCGTCGATGGTCCTCTCGCAGTTAACGATTCGGGCATCCCGGCACGCGGGGGTGCAGAGATTATAGGTGAACAGGGTATTCGGATCACTACTCAAGAAACCCCAACGAGGGTATTGCTGATCGATGTCATAAACAAGTTCGAGTAAATCTGCTGTTAACTTTCATCCTTTGCTTTTTGCGTAAAGACACTATCTTACGTTAACTTCACAACCCCAACGAGGAATCCGTAATGTTCATCCAAACCGAAGAGACCACGGATCCGAACGTTCTCCGGTTTATGCCTGGCATTGAAGTGTTAGCTTCCGGAGCGGACCTGAGTGCCGCCGATGCTGGCAGATCTCCACTTGCAAAGCGGATTTTCGACACTGGAAATATAAAACGGGTTTCATTTGGGTCCGATGATTTGCACATAACAAAGTCCGTGGATGCAGAATGGCACGTGTTGCGGCCCCAACTCCTAGCCGCAATCATGGACCATTTCATGTCAGGCATGCCGGTAATGAATGAAGACGATTTACCTGAAAATGGCGTGGTAGCAGATGAGGAGGAACTCACTGGGCCGGCGGCGGAGATCAAAGAAATTGTAGACACCCGAATTCGTCCGGCAGCCAAGGACGGCGGCGGTGACGTATCATTCAGGGCCTTTAAGGAAGGTGTCGCATATCTGCGGTTTGAAGGATCTGCGTATAGCCTGATGCAGCCCATTCAGAACATGCTCAAACATTATGTACCAGAATTGGAAGATGTTCGGGATGCGATTGACCTTGAAGACCGACCCGGTCTTGAGTCCGACGAAGGAAAGGCCATACTCGAGCTTCTAGACTCCCAGATTAACCCTCAGGTCGCAGCGCACGGCGGGCACATTTCGCTGATCGATGTGAAGGAAAATACCGCTTTTGTTCGACTGGAAGGGGGTTGTCAGGGATGCTCGTCCTCGTCTGCAACTCTACGTCAGGGCGTAGAAGTAGAGATCAAGAAGCTCGTCCCATCTATCGCGGAAGTTGTGGATATAACCGATCATAATGCGGGTGCCAGCCCCTATTATTCCTAGATTCTCTCGCCTGCTGCGTCACACCGACCAAATCGCCGGCTTTACGCAACATAAAATGGGCTGACTATGAAAAGGGGCGAACACCTAAGGCCCCCATGTAGTCATCTAGGACATGATAGAAGAAAGTGGACAGAAAGTTCTCAATACTGCTATATTACTCGCTTCGGTGACCAAGTTTAGATAAAAGCCTAAATGTGAAAAAGACCTGAACTTCGCCGACTTTAATCCGGTGTCGTGATTCTCCCGCTACTGGTCCGGGACGGAATTTAATTAGCTGCCATTACCTTTTCGACAATCATTGAAGGCGTCACGGGTACACCCGCAATAGACACCGCCCATGGACTGAGCGCATCTTCTATGGCCGCAGCGATAGCCGCTGGGGCAGGAATCGTTCCACCCTCGCCTGCTCCCTTGACACCCAGTGGATTGATCGGCGTTGGCGATTCAATGTGGGTGATATCAACTTTAGGCGTCTCCGGAGCGGAGGGGAGAAGATATTCTGCAAACGTCGCAGTGACAGGATTCGCATTTTCGTCATACACCATCCATTCGAACAAGGCGTTCCCGATACCCTGGGCTACTGCCCCCTGAACCTGTCCATCGACCACAAACGGGTTGATGAGAGTGCCGGAATCATGTGCCATACAATACTTCAGTATTTCGACGTGGCCGGTATCCGGATCCACTTCAACCTCCACCACCGCAGTTCCATTGCAGTACGAAGACTGCGAGGGAGAAAAATAGTGGGTCGCCTCAAGGCCGGGTTCCACGCCTCCTGGAAGAGAAAAGCCTGGCATCCCCTGGACCGCGCGAGCAATTTCCGCAAGATCGACAGAGAGATCCGAACCCCTGACTACAACGCGCCCGTTCTCGATATCCATATCCTCTTCTGCAGCTTCCAGCATGTGGGATGCTACCTTGATTGCCTTCTCTCGCACTTCATTGGAGGCAAGATGAACGGAGGAGCCTGCATTTACCGCAATTCGACTGGCAAAAGTGCCTACACCAGAGGCAATTTTTCCGGTGTCACCCTTCTGGACATCGATATGCTCGATCCCTACCCCGAATTTATCGGCACACACCTGGGCCAGCGTCGTCCAGTGCCCCTGTCCTGAATCACCACCGCCGGTGTATACGCAAATCCGCCCCGATGGTTGTATTCGAACAGTTGCACCCTCAAACGGGCCTAACCCTGTGCCTTCCACATAATTGGCAATACCAATCCCGATCTGGCGTCCATGCTTTCGGGCCTCCGCCTGACGCAAACGAAACCCTTTGTGGTCTGCAAGTCGTAATGCTTCTGCCTGACATTTTGGATAATCGCCAGAATCATATGACATGGGCTTACCGTCGCGAAAAATAAGCCCCAGTGCATATGGCATTTCTTCCGTTGGAATTAGGTTGCGACGCCGAATTTCCGCACGGTCAATACCAATTTTATCCGCCGCCCGGTCCATCAGGCGTTCCATCGCAAACACTGCCTGCGGCCGGCCCGCCCCGCGAACCGGGGTAACCGCTACCTTGTTTGTTAGTGCAACCGAGGTTTCAAGTTGGTAGGCGGGCAAGACGTAGGGGCCAGGCAACGTAGTGGCCGAGATATAGGGGGAGATTATACCCCAAGGCATATATGCACCGGTATCGTGGATCATTTTACCGCGTACCCCCAGAAGTTTTCCCTGAGAATCAACAGCAATTTCCATGTCCCAGTACTGATCACGTTCCATGTTGGTAGCGAGAAAATTCTCTCGCCTGTCTTCAACCCATTTAACTGGCCGCCCCAGGTCTTTCGCTACAAGCGGGATCAACGCCTCTTCCACATAATAAATTGTCTTGGGTCCGAACCCGCCGCCAACATCCGGTGCAATCACCCGCACGCTATCCGACTCCCATCCCAACATATCCACGATATTTTGTTTGACCAGAAACGGAGACTGGGTTGCTGACCAGATGGTCAGGACATCGTCCAAATCATCGTAGGCAGCAACGACCGCGCGGTTCTCTATCGCGAACCCACCCCCGCGATGAACCCAGTACTCCTCCCGGTGTGTTACGTGGGCACCTTCAAATGCTGCTGCTATGTCACCATATCCGACAGTGAACTTTGCGCCCTCGTTATTCGCAGAATCGACGTGACACATTGGTACATTGTTTTCAAGTGCGCGCTTGCAGTCCGCCGCGCCTGGCAAAATTTCAAAGTCAATTGCTACTTTTGTTGCCGCATCCTCCGCATTGTATCGGGTGACGGCAACGATAAGTGCTATCGGTTCACCAGCAAAACAAACCTCTTGATCCTCAAGAAGCCGCTGCTGGAATGGCTGCGAAATTGCTGGGTTGGGGACCTGGAATGGTACGGTGGCCTGACGCAACTCTGCAGGCAGGTCGGCCGCGGTATAGACAGCAACAACCCCCTCATGCTCAAGGGCCTCCGAAACATCTATATTTTTTATCCTGGCGTGGCTGTGGGGACTGCGGACAAACGCCGCCTCCAACATCCCGCGTAAATGAAAATCGTCGGTGTATGTACCCTTTCCAGTCAGGAGACGGGGGTCTTCCAGACGCGCTACCCGCGCGCCAAACATTTTGGCGCCCACTGGACTATGCTCCAGCCTGCAGCCTCTTTGCCGCATCCAGCGCAGCGGCGACTATCCCCTGATACCCAGTGCACCTGCAGAGGTTTCCGCTAATCGCCTCCCTGACTTCTTTCTCAGTCGGGTCGGGATTGTCTTTCAGAAACTCGAGTAACGTCGTCAGCATCCCTGGGGTGCAAAAACCGCACTGAAGCCCGTGGTTGTCCTGGAAGGCTTGCTGTAACGGATGTAATTCCTCGTTATTAGGGGCTATTCCTTCGACAGTCAGTATTTCCTGACCGTCCGCCTGCACGGCAAGCATGAGGCAGGACCGGGCCGTCCTGCCATTGATCAGTATGGTACACGCGCCACATACACCATGTTCGCAACCAACGTGGGTGCCAGTCAGCAGGGCTTCGTGGCGGATATAATCTACCAGCGTGAGGCGGGTTTCAACTTCGTGCTCATATATGTCACCATTGATGGAGACAGATATGGTTCTTCGATCACTCATCTCAGCTTCATCTCCATACCGTTTGCCGCGCGGGAAAATGCTTTGGCCAGTGCCCGGCGGGTAAGTACCGACGCCAGATGTTGCCGGTACCACGCCGGTGCATAAACATCTTCCATCGCATCAATCTCACGACATTTTTCGGCAAGCTCGGCAAACAAATCGGTGGCACCGATCATGCCTACGAGCCCTTCCTCAACTGCCGTCACACGGACAGGGGAAGGTCCGACACCACCCACCGTTACGCTGGCCCGCGTGATTTTGCCACCCGCCTGAACATCCAGCAGCACGGCAGACGACGTTATTGCGAAATCACCATGGCGACGGGAAAATTCCACAAACGCGTAGCCGTGCCCCTTGGGCCAGACTGGAACCCGGATTTCGGTCACCATCTCATCAAATTCAAACGACGGTGTCATATAAGCTATCGGAAAGTCCACCATTAAAATTTCTCGCGACCCACCCTTTTTATGAACTGTGACAACCGCGTCCTGAGCCATGGACACACTTGGCAATTCGGCACTTGGGTCAAGATGTGAGAGTGATCCACCAAAGGTACCACGGTTTCGGGTCTGACGGTGGCCAACACTCAATATTGCCTCTTTCATAAGTGGACAGCGCTCTGCCACAAGTTCCGAGTATTCTATTTCACGCTGGCGTGTCATCCCGCCAAAGACGAGGGCTTCAGGTTCCTCGCGAATAAAGGCTAGTTCATCGATATTGTTTATATCGATGACATCGTCTGGAAGAACGAAACGCATGTTGAGCATGGGCATAAGAGACTGACCTCCTGCCAAAAGCTTCGCGTTATCTTTTTCCGCAAGAAGGGACACCGCGTCGTCAATACTTCGCGGATCGTGATAGGTGAACGGAGGCGGTTTCATTTTAAACCGAGAACATGTGTATGGAACAGGCGCCGTGATCGAAGCCTGAAATACCGCCGCCGGTACAGTGTGCCAGTCCAACCTTCGCACCCTCTACCTGCCGGTTTTCGCACTGACCGCGAAGTTGCCGAACTACCTCGACTATCTGTGCCGTGCCAGTTGCCCCAATTGGGTGCCCCTTCGACAGCAAGCCTCCCGACGGATTTACAGGGATGCGCCCACCAATTGAAGTTTGGCCGTCTTCAAGCATTTTTGCAGCTTCTCCCTTGTCACAAAATCCAAGTGCTTCGTAATAAAGTAGCTCGGCAATGGTAAACGCATCGTGAACTTCGGCAATATCTATATCGTCAGGCCCAATGGCTGCTTCTTCATACGCCTGTTTTGCGCCACGTACCGTGATCTCAGGGGTTGTCATATCGCGAAAGCCAGTCATGTATTTTCCAGAATTCACTTCAGAGCAGGCAACTTTAACAGGTTTTGTAGTAAATTTTCTCGCTGTTTGGGCAGACGCGATTATCACAGCAGACGCGCCATCGGCGGAAGGGCAACAATGCAGCAAAGTGAATGGATCGGCAATTTCACGGGCATTCATTACTTCCTCCAGCGTCACCTCATTACGATATTGAGCGTCCGCATTTTCGGCGCCGTGCCTGTGGGCCTTTACAGCAACATTTGCCAACTGCTCCTCCGTCAATCCGTAATCGTGCATGTACCGGCGCGCGCGCATGCCGTAGAGCGCCGGCATTACCAGTCCATGGGTAACCTCAAAGTCTTCGTCCTCTAATGGCAGTGTGCCGCCACCAAATTTCGTTAACTTCTCTACCCCCAAGACCAGAACCATGTCGTAGACGCCGGCTCCGACGGCAATATAAGCCTGCCGAAAGGCCGAAGAGGAAGAGGAGCATGCATTTTCAATGTTTGTGATCGGCAGCCCTGTGATGCCTAGCTGTTTCAGTACCCGCTGACCCGACATCATGCCACCCAAAGCCGTGCCGCAGTACGCCGCCTCAATATCATTTTTCTCGACCCCTGCATCCTCTATCGCCGCCTTTACCGCTGGCCATCCAATTTCCGCTAGGGACTTATCACGGTATTTGGAAAACGGGATCATGCCTACTCCGATAACCGATACCCCACGCATAATCCCGTCCCCCTACTTATTTACCGGCGTGAAAGCATAACTTCTGGTGGGCGTACCATCAGTATTGCCGAGTATCGCCGTAGTCACCTCTACGGGCATATCAATTTCTAGCGCCGCTGGATCAACATCGACTATGTGTGCAAATACCCGAACCCCTTCCGGGAGATCCACGTATCCAGCAATATACGGAACATTCCATCCGGCGGGTGCAACGTGGACGACCGACCAAGTATACAGTGAACCCCTGTCGGATAAATCAAATTCCGAAATTTTCTCCGACATGCATTCCGGGCAAACCGCCGCAAGCGGGAACAACTTCGTTCCACATTCATTACATTGCGCTCCGATCAGACACACCCCTCCAGCGGGGTTTTCACGGAGGGCGTCACCCGCAAGCAATGTCATTTCCTCGGTGTCTCGTGCGGTTTTGACCATTCTGTCTGCCTTTTGTGCCGCTACAATTCTTGTATCAATCACCAAAGTTGTCCAGCAAGTATCACCACATCGCTCCACCACCATCGATCACGAGCGTTTGGCCGGTGACAAAGTCGCTCTTGGCAGAAGCGAAATACAGGCAGGCGCCTACGAGATCATCGGGGTCCTGCAGCCGTTTGATTGACCGGTTTGCCAGTTTCGCCGCTGGACCACCGTCACGCCAGTTACTCCGGGCCCTTACATTCTCCGACATGGTCGACCCGGGAGCGATGGCGTTTACCCGAATGCCGTCGTCGCCCAGTTCCTTGGCCATTGCCCGGGTCATGCCAAGCACCGCCCCTTTTGAAGCGTCATAGTGCAGGAAAAACGGCAAGCCAGCGAAAATCCGACTTGTTGATATGTTGACAATCTTGCCATAGCCCTGCTCACGCATTACGGGAATTACAGCCTTGGTACAAAGAAATGTCCCACAGACATTCACCGTCATTACCCGATTGAACAATTCGGGTGTTATTTCATCAATGGACGCGCGATCCAGTTTACCAAAAATGGCCGCATTATTGATCAATACGTCAACACGCCCGAATGTTGTTTTTGCCGCTGCGACCATCTCCTCACACGATTGCCAGTCAGATACGTCATTGTGAACGCCTATCGCCTCACACCCTGCCGCGACAATTTCTTCCACCACGCCCGATGTATCATCAATATCTGAGACAATGACACTCGCGCCTTCTGACGCAAGCGCCTTGGCGTAAACGGCCCCAATTCCCTGCGCGGCACCGGTTACGATACATACGCGTCCGTCTACCGACCCAGACATCCCTTTAATTCCGCCTCAAAATTCGTTAGGTATCTAAGGGTACCGAGGGGCTGGTTCCCTGTAAAGATTCAAAGCTCTTTTGCAAATTCGGCAATACACAAAATCGCTTCCCGCCAGTTGTCATCCCGACTGCGACCAGATGATTTGCGTGGTCTAAGATCATGATCGCCATCTGGTAGAAATACCACATTGATCGAAGTGGAGAGTGCATAAGCCTCTACCTCCAGACGCTTGCCGAATGGGTCCCGGTCTCCCTGCAGAATCAATGTCGGTGTCACCAGTGTTTCGAGATGTTGCGTTCTGAGTTTTTCTGGCCTGCCGGGTGGGTGAAATGGATATCCAAGACATACAAGACCAGCTACACCCGTTTCGTCCGCAATCATACTCGCTATTCGTCCACCCATCGATTTTCCACCGATAATCAAATTTTCTGGACCTAACCTGCTTACCACCTGCAAATAGGCGTCAAGAAGTACTGGCATTCTGTCAGGGGGGCGCCGCCGGCCATCCGCGCGGCGTTTGAGCATGTAAGGGAATTCGAAGCGGGCGACACGTAGACCAGCTCCGGACAAACCTTCCGCAAACACTTGCAGATACTCCGAATCCATATGCGCTCCCGCTCCATGTGCCAGAACGATCGTTTTTTCTGAACTACTGGGCCCATCGAGAAGAATTTTGGTCATGGGGTAACTGAACGCTGCCTGATTTCAGGAAATGACCGGAGCCGGCCGATTCTGATCAATTTGGACGACAACGCACCATCACCAGATCTCGAGAGCCGAACACGACCTCACCTCTTTGGTTGGTGATCTCAAATTCCCATGAAACCAGCCCCCGATCGGGGCGCGTTCTTGATTTGCGTTTACTCTTGCACCTTTGCATCAAGTACAGTTCGTCACCCGCGCGGACCGGCAGTAAAAAATTTTGATCTTCAATCCTTGCCGCGCCAATTATGGCAGTGTTGCGTTCCACGCTCATAATCATTCTCTGCTTTAACGCGATTGTCAGCACACCCGAAGCAATAAGACTGTCATGGACAGTGGCCTCTCCACCTTCGTTACTTATGTGCATAGGAAGTGGGTCATAACGTTCAGCAAATGATATGATCTCCTCAGCGATCACGGTAACCGGACCAGCAGTGCGTTCCCGCCCGACTTCGATATCCTCCAGAAACATGTCTACGACCGGGCCTGGTGCCACGTCTTTCGGAATATTGGAGTTTGTATCCATAGGTCGGACATAACCGACACACGGCCCCTGTGCAAATACCATTATAGGGATTGCTAGGTGCCCCGACCTCGTCTCAATGCCATACGCTGGTTTTCCGCTCCACCTAAACGCCATCCGCAACTTACGGGCTTTGCGAACAGCGAAACAAAACAAATGGAAATCTCTGGAATAGTGTCGCAATGCACTGCGTCACCTGTAATAATCATCGCGGCTAAATGTGCTCTGGCTCTCTTCCGGATACTGTAAATTTATGTTTACCATGGCCCTTTAACGCATATGCAACCTTCCGCCTCGCTGCACACATGTGAAGGTGTCTGTCATCCAACCGATGGGGATTTCGAATGCGACGTGATATGAGTATGCAATGAAAAACGTAAATCAAAAAAATGAAATGGCCTGGGTTAAACCGGTATCGGATTATGGCCCGATCGTAATTTTTTTCGTCGCTTACAAAGGTTGGGACCTATACACCGCGACGGCAGCGATAATTGTTGCCACTGGTTTGGTGCTGATCATGTCACTCGCAATTAACGGCCGTGTGCCGTTAATGCCAGTAATTACAGCGTTGGTCGTTGGGACTTTCGGTGGCCTGACGCTTATATTCAATGATGCTACTTTCATCAAAATGAAACCCACTATAGTGCAAGCGCTGTTTGCCGCCATCCTCTTCGGTGGATTGCTGTTTGGAAAACCGCTTTTGAAGAAGGTAATGGGCTCAGCATGGCAGATGAAAGAAGCTGGATGGCGCATTCTCACCCGAAATTTTGGTATCTTCTTTCTGGTCATGGCGGGCATTAACGAAGTCGTGTGGCGAACCCAGACCGAGGATTTCTGGGTAAATTTTAAAGTATTTGGCATCATCGGCCTTACCCTGCTATTCAGCGTCGCTCAGATACCAATCCTCACCCGGCATAAGATCGAGGAAAGCGAGGGTTAACCAAGGTTGTTGTACTCTGGTCAACGCTCGCCAGTCACCAAAATGCAGACGCCAACCGATCTGGAAAGCAGTTCTGAAAATGACTGCAGGCTATGACTCACCTTACTCCGCAGCCAGCGGGCGTCGAATTTCACCCCCTTCGGGAACATCGTAGTCGGCTAGAACATTGTCAACGACACCCGTCATTTCTTCCCAGGGACAGTTGAAGAAACTATACAGGGTGTTGATGAATGCCGGACCCGCATAAAACCGTTCGTACTGCTGGTGGCGCCCCGCAAAATCGCTCCCCAAAAGGTCCCAGCCCATTTTCAGAAACTTCATCCGTTCAATTGCCGACTGCCCTGGTACTGACCAGTAGGTCTCGAATTTTTCCCTCAACTCCGGATTATTAATCACTGAAACGTCCGCCGGCATCTGGAACGGCCCACCACCCATCAATTCGCGCACAACCTCACAAATACTGGCATAGTTCTGAGTACACCAGTGCAGCGCTCCGTACATGTGTCGCCGGTTTACGTTCAGTTGCCCCGGGATTAACTCTTCTGCTTCCTCGATCTGGCCGGCTATCATTGCCTGAAGCCCGGCCTCAGACGCCGCGAGGCGACCAAGGGTATCACGTACGGCAGGCACCTGAAGCACGTTATTAAGTTCGGCAGACTTTCGCGCTATTCCCAGTATCAGCTTCAGTTTTTCTCCAAACCGGACGTTTGATTGGTGATTTCCCATCGCATGACTGGGCGTCTGGAAGTAAATTTCGCGGGATAGGGGTGCGTTATTATGGGTGAATACCCGTTCCCAGGGTACCTTCACATCTTCAAATATGACCATTGAATCGGTCTCGTCAAATTTCCATGCGAACGGCGCGTCGAACTCCGACACAGCGAACCTTTCGAAAGATTTTCGCGTCCATATGCTAATCCCCGACCAGTTGAGCGGAACAGCACAGGTCACGCTTTCGGCCGCCTGTTCCTTCCCCAGGGGCAACAGGTTCCCGACCCAGGTTTCATTAGAGAAAACCGCCGATGTACCAAGCATCTTCATGCCGTTCAGCGTGACCCCCTCTTTATCCTCGGACGTCACGTGCAGCGTTGGCACTGTCAGACCTTCACGTTGATAAATTTCTGGTTGGCGCGCGCCCTGCGGAGGCAACACCGTGTAGCAGGCAAACGTGTCGTTCTTTCTCATATAATCGTAATAGGCCTGCAAATGCGCCGCGGAACCTTTAAGGTTTTTTTCAAACAGTTCCGGCTTCCAGAGAAGACCGGTGACAAAGCTCGCCACATGATCTGGCGAACGACCAATCAGACCGCACGTCCACTCCGCCACCCGACGGTGGGTTTCGCGGCGTGTTCGTAAATCTTCCTTTGACTTGGGCTTCAGAAACCAGGACGTGCTCAGTTCACCGTCTTCAGCTTCGTACGCCATAACCTCCACATTCTCGGGATCGCGTTTGCGATCGTAAATCATCGCAAAAGATTGGGCGGCATTTTTAAACGCCGGATGCGTCGTAACGTCCTCCACCAATTCATCACCAATATAAACCTTGCGTCCGTCACGAAGTGAATCGAGATGTTGTTTACCGGTTTTAAGCATTTTGTTTCCTCAATTGGCGTTTCAACGCCCGACGGCGTCAGATTTTGTGTCCTTAATTTCTGCGTAATCACGGGCTACTGCGTCCGCAAGCTCTGCTGCACGACCGCTTGTACGGGTCATATGAGAGACTATTGCGCGGAACTGATTAAAGGTCTCAGGGCCAATGCCGTCAAAGAGCTCATCATTAATTGCCCGTAGATAGGGCGCAAACGCGTCAATGGCAGCGCGACCCTCGTCGGTCAGTATGATAAATACGCTCCGGCCGTCGTCGGGATTCGGGCGTTTCTCTAGGAGGCCTCGATGCAACAACTTTTTCGTTTCCATGGTCACATAGGCGCCTGACGTATACAGGCGTTCGGCAATTCTTGAGACGGTAACTGGTGTATCTGGCGACAATTCCGCAACCACCATCAATATGTGATACTGGATACCGGAAAGCTTCAGCGCGGTCGCCATCCTCTCACGGATGCGATCGAAATTTACACTCATCGTAAATATGCCATAGATCATACTGCGAAAATCTGCGTCGGTGCCTGTGTCCTGTGTGAGCGCCTCACGGGTCGTCGTCGGTGGAAAGCACCAGTCGTTATCATTTGTATGTGGTGTTTTAGTGGGATACATCGGCAAGCAATCATTTGATTAATACTGATAGGTAAGAATCATAGGTAATTTACCTAAATAACTCAACTATGTGTATAATTTATTTTTGCCATGCTCCAACAACCATCATTTGAAAAATCATTCCGTGTAGGGCAAAATCCAGGGCAGCAATCAAAACTCTTTTATGGTACCAATGGAACGTCTGGTCAGTAACGAAGATGTCGACAAATTTAATGAATGCGGTGCTATCCGTATTAAAGGCATCATTTCATCAGATTGGTTGAAAGTTCTGGAGGCAGGCTTCGAACAGGCCGTCGCATCGCCAGGTGATTTTTCCAAAAGTTATGGTCCTGAGGGCTCACCGCGCTATTACACCGATCACCGCCTGTTCAACCGGTTTGAGCCTTTCAACAGGTTTTTATTCGAAGGTCCTCTGTCACAGGTAGCAGCAGAAATTCTGGGAGCAGAGCGGCTGGACCTTTATGACGAACATTTACTAATCAAAGAAGCAGGTGCGCCAGCTCCCACCTATTGGCACCATGACCTCCCTTATTTTGCAATCGACGGAAATGACCTGGCCAGTATCTGGTTCGCACTTGACCCAGTGCGCGCGGATACCGGAGCACTAAAATTCGCGGAAGGTTCTCACCGCTGGGGAAAGCTTTATCAGCCAGTCAAAATCGGTGAAAACAAACCGGTCGACGGCTTCAACCGGGACGACCTCATACCAACCGTACCAGACATCGACAGAAACCCCGATAAATACCCCACGATCTTGCTGGAAACTGATCCCGGAGACATCATCGTCTTTCACGGCCTGTCATTGCATTCCTCGTCGGGCAACAGCAGCAGCACAACCAATCGCCGGGCGTTATCACTGCGTTTCGCGGGGGACGACATACGCTGGAAAAACCGGTCCGATGCCCCTTTAATCTTTGACAGGGCACTAAACGACGGTGATCGGCTCAGCCTGCTCGGAGAGCAGTGCCCGCAGGTGTGGCCCAGAACCTAGTCACTCACCCTTCGCGGTGCACCATTGTCTTAAGAAAAAGAATGCTTATTACCGAGCATCCAACAATCACCCAAACCATGGGCATTGCCGTGCCGTTGTGCAAAAGCCCTACACACACTCCAGATACGGCGCCACAGCCATACCTCACAGAACCAACTACCGCGGATGCGGAGCCCGCGTTATCAGGAAAATACTCCAGTGCACCCGCTGCCGCATTCGCGTTGATCATGTTGAGAGGAAGGGTGAACACAACAATACCCAATATCGCACCCCAAACCCCCAGGATATTAGTCGCAACCAGCGCGTAAACAAATAACGCCCCGGCGAAAAGCAGGTATACGCCGAGTGTCATCATTTCCCACACTCCCTGTCTCACAACCAGTTTGCTGTTCATCCAGCCGCCTGCCATGACGCCGACCACATTTAGCGTAAAGATGTACCCCAGATGCTCCGGCGCCACACCGTAAAACTCAATAAAGACAAATGGGGCTCCTGACAGGAATGCAAAAAGCGCCCCGAAAGTTGCTCCACCAGAGAGAACGTACCCCAGTGCCTGGCGATGCCGGAGAACCATGCCATAACCCTTGAGCAACGACCTGATACCCGGCTGGATCCGACGTTCCGGAGGCAGGCTCTCCCTTATACCAAAGAGGACTATCAGGATAGCAAGCACGCCACATGTCGCTAGGGTCCAGAATATTGCCCGCCATCCGACCCAAACCAGAAGATACCCGCCGAAAACAGGCGCGACCATTGGCGCAAAAAGAATAAATGTCAGCATAAGAGACATCGCACTTGCCATGTAGGCACCGGAAAACCGGTCGCGGATTATTGCCCTCGACAGCACCGTACCCGCCGCACCGCCTATCGCCTGAAAAAACCTGAACGTCGCCAGTGTTTCGGCATCCGTTGCCAGAGCACAGAGGCCGCTCATAACGATATAGATGATTATTCCGACCAGAAGAACGGGTCGTCGCCCGAACCTGTCAGACAGTGGGCCATACCCGAGCTGACCCAATGTAAAGCCAAGCATATAGCCACTGAGCGTCAACTGAATCTGTGCCGCTGTTGCTCCAAAGTCCTCGCGCAACGTGGGAAATGATGGCAAATACATGTCGATGGATAGGGGCGCGAGCGTCGCAACCAGTCCAAGACAGATCACCAGTCCCATTTGCGACGGTGGGCCAGCAGCAGTTTCTTTTGCATCAGAGGACGTAGACAAGGTCAGGACAATCGAAAAGAGCAGAGGGGTAACCCGCTAAATGCCATGCAAAAGGCGGCCTGTCTATCAACCAGAGTCACCACGTAGGGCTATCGAACACCGGATCGGTCATGAGGCTTTCGATTAAACCTCTCGCGGGCATTAAATTCAGGTCGCAAAATTGGCAATTCAACGCAATTTTTTTATAAATGCACGGCGGTTTGATCTGTCAAACAATACAAGTTTAAACGTTTCTCGAGAAAGGTCTCAAATGTTTCTATTTCATCGAGTAACACCAACCGCAACAGAAATGGCGCCGGCCTGAGAGCGATCAGACCTCATCAATTCCCAGAAGAGGTTCCTCAATCGGAATATCAAGTGCTTCATGAATGGAATTGTACATAGCCCAAAAACCCACGACGCAGGCAAGCTCTACAATCTGGGCTGGAGACATGTGTTCCGCCAGCCGCCTTAAAACTGGAGGGGGCACACTGGCGTGATCTATGGCAGCAGCCCGGGCGTAATCTATTGCCGCCTGTTCTGCCTGATCCTCAGGTTTGTAGGCAGGGTCGAGGAGTTCAGCAACATCCTCTCTCGACAAACCCCACCCCTCTCCACCTTCATCGCCCGTGTTCATCAGGGTATTGGTGTTATGCGCGACGCAATAGGCGCTTTTATTCAAAAAACTGCAGACTGCAGCGATACGCCGTTTCAGACCAATATCCAATTGACTGCTCCCGTCACGCATCACCGCGTTATTCATTTGAATTAAACAGGCAAGTAATTCTGGCCGGTGCATATAAAGTTTGAGCGCGTTGGGTAAAAATCCCATTCGCGCTTCATAAGCTTCCAGCGAAGCCTCCAACTTTGCCGGCAGCACCTTGCGGTCTGCGTAAGGAATAAATGGGGTTTCTTCTTTCATTCCAGATAGTCTTCCAGACGAACCTCGTCCCACCCCTCTGGCCAGGCTAATTCAAAATCTTTCGCATCGTGGCGGGCTTTGACCGTTGCGTCTATCCCAACCTTTCCAACAACCCTGTTATTTAATGGATCATTGGGTATTGGTGCGGCAGAAGGATCCCATAAAGACCCGCGTGTGTGGTCCACAACAAAAAGATCACGAGACGGGTCACAACGCGTCGCGATAGCATGATAAACGGCGGCGGCACTGCTGATATCCGTGTCCCGACTAATCGCCACTGACATCTTCGCATTATTCCAGGGACAGCTCATCATCATCATCAAAGCGTCATTTATCATGCCCTCCCTCGGGCTGTCCGAAACCTGGAGAATACAGGACATTGCGCCAC
>JAYZQT010000017.1:0-51638 GCA_036136335.1 Pseudomonadota bacterium | reverse complement strand
TTGAGTTCTTGCCGACCCCGGAGCCAGAACCAGTCTTGAATAAAAGCCGCCGCCACGGAAAGATCCATTCGATCGATGTTGCGTTCAGAACCGCAAGGAACAAGATCGGAAGGCCGGATGTCAGGTTCCACGATCTACGGCATACGATCGCAACATGGCTGACAGAGGGAGGGATGCCACTCGGCGTTGTGGCAAAGCATCTTGGCCACAAGGATGTCGCGGTAACACAGCGTTATGCGCACGCCGATACCCAGATGGTCGGTGCCTTTCTGAACGACATAATAACGATAGAAATTCCGGCCAAACCGGAACAAAACGCGAATAATAAGGTGCCCCAAAGGTGCCCCGGGACAGAAGGTTCCCTTTCTGTTCGTTCAACGCGTGGGGTAACACGTTGATTTACTTACAAAAAAATGGTCGGAGCGATAGGATTTGAACCTACGACCCCTTGACCCCCAGTCAAGTGCGCTACCAAGCTGCGCCACGCTCCGATAAATTTAGGCCTCAAAGCCATATGTGTTAAACTAGGTACGGCGGGGGACCTTAAATTTTAAGACAGGGTTTTGTTGAGCAGGATACTTACCTCCTCAAGCTCGATAAGAACAGCTTCTAATTTTTCTTTGTTAGCCAGCGCAGCAGAGGTTTCAGTCGTGATACTAACGCTATTATCTTCTGTTCGGACGGCACCACTTGCGTCCATGCTCGTTTGTGCCCCCTGGAAGTCTTCCTTCATGCCACCCCGTCGCAGTAGCTTTTGCACACCCTTAATGGTGTAACCATCCGTATAAAGAAAATCCCTAATCCGACGCAGCAACTCTATGTCTTCTCGACGATAGTACCTTCTCCCACCACCCCGTTTGAGGGGCTTCACTTGGACAAACTTGGTTTCCCAGAACCGCAAAACATGCGGTGGAAGCGTAAGCTCTTCCGCGACTTCACTTATTGTTCGAAAGGCCGTCGCGGATTTACCCGAAGGCGTGGGCATGGTTCGCGCATCGATCGTTTTAGCCATCTATTCTTGTCCCGAGCCGTATGGCGTATTAATCAATGAAGGCTGCAAGGGTGTTTCAGTGGTTTCGGATCCAGCAATACCAGAAGGCGACACCTCACCAATACTCCCATCTGCGGGCCTATCTTCTGCGCTACGGCCATTAATCATATTTTTTAAAACGTTGGACGCGCGAAACACAAGAACCTTGCGCGGGAGGATAGGTACCTCTTGGCCAGTTTTAGGATTTCGCCCAATGCGTTGTCCTTTTAGACGAACTGAAAAGCTCCCAAATGATGAAATCTTGACGGTCTCACCCCGTGTTAGTGTATCGGCTATTTCGGACAAGACGGATTCGACGAGTTCCGCAGACTCATTCCGCGAAAGCCCTACTTCCTGGTAAACCGCTTCGCTAAGATTGGATCTGGTGACCGTAATTTCGGCCATGGTATTCCCCCTAATTCCCCCGGTCACAGACGGTAGCCGTTGGATAGAATACAGTCAATATCAACGGGATAGAGGATGTATTACCCCTATGGTAACAAATGTATTTTACCAACGAACAACACTTGCCCCCCAAGTGAACCCTCCTCCCATTGCTTCGAGAACTACGACATCGCGGTCCTGTATCCTACCATCTTTTACTGCCTCATTTAAGGCAAGCGGAATTGAGGCAGCGGAGGTGTTGGCATGATTTTCAACAGTCATGATTATCTTGGTTTCGGGAACCTTAAGCTTCTTGGCAGTAGATGAAATTATGCGTTGGTTTGCTTGATGAGGGACCAGCCAATCAACATCATGCACCACTAGGTCGGCTTTTTCGAGCGCCTCTCCTATAACGCTTGCGAGGTTCTTAACAGCGTGTTTAAAAACTTCCGGACCCTTCATTTGAAGGTGCCCAACGGTTTGAGTCGAAGACGGCCCCCCGTTAACATAAAGCAGATCGTGGTACCTTCCGTCTGAATGAAGGCAGTTAGAAAGAATGCCCCGGTCCGAACTGCCACCATCCCCTTCCGATGCCTTGAGCACAACGGCACCAGCACCGTCACCGAACAACACGCAGGTGGTGCGATCCTCCCAATCCAAAATGCGAGAAAACGTCTCAGCACCTATTACAAGCACGGTATCCGCTTGACCCAAACGTATGAAATTGTCCGCGACGTTCAAAGCGTAAACAAATCCGGAGCAAACAGCCTGTATATCGAATGCCGCACCCCTTACCACACCAAGGTCTGCCTGCACAGTCGCTGCCGTAGCAGGAAAGGTTTCATCCGGTGTCGCCGTGGCAAGCACAATCATATCTAATTCCGAGGCTTTTAAACCGCCTCTTTTCAGGGCATCAGATGCCGCTGCCACAGCTAAATCCGAGGTTTTTTCGTCATCGGCTGCTATGTGCCGCGATCGTATCCCGGTTCGCTGAAAGATCCATTCATCAGATGTGTCAATTTGGGTTGCGAGATCTTTGTTTGTGACGACTCGTTCGGGCAGATAACCGCCACTCGCCGCAATCAGAGAACGTCGAAACATTAGGAAGCTGCTACTTCCGCGGGCCCTATGTCAAAATTGCTAACCGATATCAAACCTTCGGTTATTTTGTCGTTAAATCCATTTGACGCCATATCGACCGCCACCCCGATGGCATTCGCAAATCCAAATGCGTCAGCCGCCCCATGGCTCTTCACTGCAATTCCGGTAAGACCAAGAAACATGGCCCCATTGTAACGTCGCGGGTCGATTCGATCTCGCATCTTCCGCAACCCCCGGCGTGCAAAGATAAATCCAATCCGTGCAGACAACGAGCTACGAAAAGCATCTCCAAGGAATCCCTTTATTAACCGAGCAGTACCCTCTGTAGTTTTTAGGGCGATATTTCCAGCGAACCCGTCGGAAACAAAAACGTCCGTTGTACCAGCCGCAATGTCATCGCCTTCGACAAACCCATGAAAGTTCAGGGTCTCAGTCATCTGCCGAAGACATGCGGCTGCTTGTTGTATCTCGGCATGACCTTTCATTTCTTCTGACCCGACGTTCAACAAACCGCAGGAGGGGGCGACTGTACCGAGCACCGTGCGGGCAAAAACATCGCCCATAATCGCAAACTGAATGAGATTTTCAGTACCGCACTCCACATTAGCTCCTAGATCGAGCATTACGCTCTCGCCACGCATAGTTGGAAAAATTGCCGCAATCGCTGGCCTATCAATTCCTGGCAATGTCCTGAGTGCAAGCTTGGCCAAAGCCATAAGGGCACCAGTATTTCCGGCGGACACAACCCCTGCTGCTTCACCATCCCGAACCATATTGATTGCCAATTGCATACTCGAACGCCGTCCCTTTCGCAGAGCAGTCGAGACCTTCATATCATTCGTTATTACATCATCGGTATGGGTGATTTTGGTAATCTCGCGAAGGCCTTTCCGGCGTCTCATCAGCGCTAAGATGCGTTGCTGATCACCAAACATATGGAAGCCTACACTCGGGAATCGTTTTCGCGCCAAATCCGCGCCCCTTACCACAACATCGGGAGCGTGATCACCACCCATAGCATCCAAAGCGATTATGAGGGAGACCGTCACTTTCGGTTCCTATCCTGTCTTAGTTAGGTTTAAGAGCCCGATGTCTCCAGCACCTCGCGACCGCCATATGACCCGCACGAACCACAAACGTGGTGTGGACGCTTTAATTCGCCACAATTCGCGCATTCTGCGCTCGGATTGGATGTTAACGCATCATGTGCACGACGCATATTACGCTTAGATTTAGAAATCTTATTCTTTGGAACTGCCATAATCGCGATATCTCAAATGTTAGAGAAATCCATTGGGGTGGCGATAGATATTCTATCCTGAGCCTGGGGGCAACCGGAAGTTTCTTAATTCTATCGTTTAAGCTCGATATCACCTAAAATCGAAAATGGGTTTTCCTCTCGAATTTCGCCGCCGAGTTCGCCTTTCCGATCCCAGACTCCACCTAGCCCGACGCTGTAATTCGTTAGAGGTAGCCCTGCCCCCCGTGGATAAGGATTTAGGGACAACGATAGTTCTTCTGCAATTATTTCGCCTACATCAACACGATCTCCCTTAAGCGGTTCTGCACTTTCCAAGTCATCAAATTTTGTAGATACACAAATATCTCTTGCGAATAAAAGGGATAGTTGTTCAGAAATTTCTGTCTCAATTGGCTCAAGGGTTACGACACAGTTTTGTGTCACAGACGCGCAAAATGATCCTGTGATAGACAATACCTTTTCCGTCTTCTCCCAATTCAAGGTGATAGATGCGTTGAGGAATGTAAGTTCTACTAGATTGAAGCGTTTTGATAGCGCGAGTGTCTCCGATTCATCCGCCGTAAATCGGAGCAATAGCGGAATGTCTTTCAATTCTTCCAGTTCAACTATGCGACTGAATTCAGGCAACTTACCCTCAGACAAATTCATAGCACCGCTCCGAACTCAAAATCCGCAATTTCAATATTCGTTTGAGATATGGTTTCAAGGTGGGCATCCTGAGCCCGCACATAGCTTGCAAGCATGGCCACTGGTGCGTACTCCGCGTCCATTCCATAAACATTCCGTTTTAACGCCGCCTCGAGCCCGCCTCCGGGATCCGCCAAACCTTCTTCGTAAGACGCCACACGGCCATAAAACGCCTGGACCATAGCCTTTATCCGTTTGCCTACACCCATGTCACCCGCACCCATTTCGCGCAGACTAAGATCCATGTCTTCAAACATATAATCAAACAAGTCCTGACTAATTTTGCTCGCGGTCTGCGCATCACGACGTAAACGACGTAAGACTAGGAACAAATGCAAAGACAACATTTCAAAGCGGCCATCTAGAGTATCCGGGACGCAAAATTCCTTATAAAAACAGGGTTCCCGCGAACGTTTTACAATCCGGTTATAGATATCGTGGACCGGCTCAGACCAGCGTGAACGGCGAAAAATCTGTTGCAACATATTTGATCCACAAATCCTTAGGTAATTGACAGGAGTTGCCCATGACGTCACGTTGAACGCCATCCTCAAGCACTATCTGCAATCCTATAGGTAATCTCAAGCGCGATGATGGTCAAATGATCTGGCAAGGCAGGCGCTAACTAATATGGTAAAAAAAATATTAGTATTAGCAGCAATCACATTTTGTAATATGGGTTGTTCACCTACCATGTATAACCATGGAAATTTCCCAGAAAATGAGCTGATAAAAAGTATACAAATTGGAAAACACAGTCGGGAACAGGTGACGAGCATACTCGGCCCACCTTCAACGGTCGCCACTTTTGATCAAGAAACTTGGTTTTATGTTAGCTCAAAGAAAAGCGTTGTTGCATTTTTGCAACCGAAGCTCATCGAACGCAATATTTTCATCGTCCGCTTCGATCCGGCCGGAATCGTTCAAAAGTTGGAACACCTTGACAAAAAAGACGGCCGCGATATTCATATTGTTGAACGCAAGACACCAACCAGCGGAAAAGAGCTAACGTTCCTAGAACAGCTGGTCGGTAACATCGGAAGGTTTTCGAATCAAGATTCAGACGGCGGCGTTTCTGGTCCATAGGAGCGCGGTGTCGGATGCAGCGTTCCAGCGTAATTAGGGATTTTGGTGGATGTTTTGGAGCAATCAACCATTACCCAAAACCGCCAAAAGTAGAAGCGAGACAATGTTAACAATCTTTATCATCGGATTGATTGCTGGACCAGCTGTATCTTTGTAGGGATCTCCGACCGTATCGCCGGTTACCGCAGCCGCGTGGGCATCAGACCCTTTCCCTCCATGATTGCCATCTTCGATGTATTTCTTGGCATTGTCCCACGCCCCGCCTCCGGCGGTCATAGACAATGCTACGAACAGGCCGGTAACGATTGTACCCAACATCAATGCACCTAGTGTGGTAAACGCCGCCGCCGACCCACCGACCCATTTGACAACGAAATATACAACAATTGGTGCAAGGACCGGCAAAAGTGAAGGAACAATCATTTCCTTAATTGCCGCCTTTGTCAAAAGATCAACTGCACGCCCGTACTCGGGGCGAGCAGTTCCTTCCATTATCCCCGGAATTTCCGCGAACTGTCTCCGCACCTCTACAACCACCGAGGCTGCAGAACGACCAACTGCCATCATGCACAAGGACCCAAATAGGTATGGAAGCAATCCACCAATGAAAAGGCCAATTACGACGTAAGGGTCCTGAAGACTGAATTTAACCTGGCCCGCCATTTCTGGAACGTAGTGTTTCAGGTCTTCTGTATAGGCTGCAAACAGGACTAACGCGGCAAGAGCGGCAGACCCGATCGCATAACCCTTTGTTACGGCCTTTGTGGTGTTGCCGACAGCATCGAGTGCGTCTGTATACTGACGAACCTCGTCAGGTAGGTCGGCCATTTCGGCTATCCCCCCGGCATTGTCGGTCACCGGACCATACGCATCAAGCGCTACTACCATCCCCGCGAGAGCCAACATTGTGGTTGCCGCGATTGCGATTCCATAAAGGCCAGCCGAAAAATAAGCGATTAGAATTCCCGCAGCGATCACCAACACTGGAAGTGCAGTTGCTTCCATGGAAATTGCCAGACCCTGGATCACATTCGTCCCGTGACCGGTTTCGGAAGCTTTGGCAATGCTTCGCACCGGGCGATAAGTGGTACCGGTATAATATTCAGTGATCCAGATAATTAGGCCTGTAACCACCAGCCCAACGATCCCGCAGTACAAAAGATGACGCGCCTGAATTGAACCATCAACCATTGGGATTACTGCGGCGAAACTACCGAACACCATGTAGACAGCTATTCCAATAAGAATGGCCGAAATAAATGCCGACGCTACAAAACCCTTGTAAAGCGCCGCCATAATGTTCTTGTTATTCCCGAGACGAACGAAAAACGTCCCTAAAACCGAACCTATTATGCATACCGCACCAATCAACAGTGGGAGCAATAACATTTGTTCCTGTACCGCGCCGACAAAAAATACTGCCCCAACAAGCATGGTCGCCACTACCGTCACCGCATAGGTCTCAAACAAATCTGCGGCCATTCCTGCGCAGTCACCGACGTTATCTCCGACATTGTCAGCAATCACGGCTGCGTTACGCGGATCGTCCTCAGGAATTCCGGCTTCGATCTTCCCGACCACATCGGCGCCGACATCAGCCCCCTTGGTAAAAATTCCGCCACCCAAGCGTGCAAAGATTGAAATAAGAGATGCACCGAAGCCAAGAGAGACAAGCGATTCGAGTATATGCCGAAGGCCGACCGCATCGGTGGGATCGTAAACGCCCCGCAAGATGATATAGTAGCCGGCGACGCCGATTAGACCGAGACCCACAACCAGCATGCCTGTCACGGCACCCGCTTTGAATGCAACCGTCAAGGCCGGCTGAAGACCGCCAATACGCGCTGCATCCGCTGTCCGAACGTTGGCGCGAACCGAGATATTCATCCCGATGTAACCCGCCGCGCCAGACAAGACTGCCCCAACAAAAAAACCAACTGCGGGATAAATTCCCAAAAGAAGCCCAACCACGATGCCAACAACGATCCCAACGATACCTATCGTCATATATTGACGATTCAGATAAGCTGCAGCTCCTTCCTGAATGGCGCCCGCAATCTCCTGCATTTTTTCGTTACCAGCCGACGCTGCGAGAACCGAACGACCTGCGTAAATACCGTAAAGTATCGCAAGGACACCACAGGCGATTACAACCCAATAAGCGTTAGCCATCTTATTTTTCCTTATTCTTTTCGGGACCTTCGACCCCGATATAGGGCTTTAACGTTCCATTTGCCCCTAGGGTCCAAGAACGCGCGGAACATGCCAGATGATTAGTTTTAAGGCAATACTAGCGGTGATCAAAAGCGCTATTGACGCAGTGCAGAACCTAATTCTATGCGCTAGTTTGTTCGTCGACCGACACCGGTCCCGCATACCTTAGCCAAATTGTAGTGACGAACAGTAAAACGACCAACGGCACCATGATCATGTTGACCGCTGACCAACCCACCGAATGTTGAACAGCCCCCGATGTTACGGCGCCTATGGAAATAATTCCCCAAATAAAGAAGTCATTTAGGCCCTGCACCTTGGCTTTCTCCTCCGGTGTATAGGTTTCAGTGAGTAACGTCGTCCCCCCAGTAAACAGAAAGTTCCAACCTACTCCGACAAGAACGAGCGCAGCGAGAAAGTTGTAAAACGTTATACCGGACAGGTTGATCACGATACAGGCGCCACAAAGGACAGCACCCGCGATCATAATGTTGTTAACGCCGAACCTTGATATGAGGTGCCCTGTAAAGAATGCAGGAGCATACATCCCTAACACATGGGCCTGTATTACGTAGGAAGAATCTGAAAACGTAAAACCACAAACCCCCATAGCGATCGGCGTCACGGTCATCAGAAATGACATTACCAGATATCCGAACACTGCGGCACAAACGGCGATTATAAATTTTGGCTGGCGGGCAATTTCTGACAATGCACGCCCCCCCATCTTACGTTGTGCAACGTTCGGCTTCGGAATTTCAATAAAACTTACAACGCAGGCGACACAAAGGTAGACCAGAATTAAAGCAAGATATACGCCGGCATAGGCAACCGGAAGTAGGTTGTCTGTGTTGCGAGCCAACGTTGGCCCGAGAAAAGCCGCAAAGACGCTGCCTGCTAAAACGTACGAGATAGCTTTGCTACGAAATGCGTCCGTTGAAATATCTGCCGCCGCAAATCTGAAATAATGACAAAACCCATTAAAGCTGCCGGTCAACAAACAAGCCACGCAGAATAAAACAAAATCGCCCCTCGAAATGGCATAAGCCCCCAAGGCACCACCACACACACCAATAAGTGCTCCTGTGATAAAACCCTTCTTCCGACCAACGCGACCCATATAAAGCGACGCGGGGATGGTTGTCAGCGCCATAGCCACAAACTGAAGCGCGAGTGGCAAAGTGGCTAGTGCTTTGTCCTCAACGAGCAGAAGGCCACCGACGATCGGTGCCGTAGCGATTATTGCCGACGTTGAAGTCATGAACAGGGCCTGACAGGAAGCAAGCAGGATGATGTTCCGTCGAATAGAAGTAGCGGTCATGATGCCGATAGTTACGCTATGCGAACCACCTAATAAACAAAAATAATATGGAATTCTCTAAAGAAGAGAAATTTAATGGAATTCACGAAGCACTGAGCCTCGTTTGCGCACACGAGGTTGTCCATAACAGCCCCATTACCGTTTGCGCGGCGAACAAACATCGTGGCTGCCTTTCTTTCGATCTCTTCGGTCGAGTTTAACCCAGTCGGTAAATGTTCAAGTTTTTATTCAATCTCAAAAATGGGTATATCCATTATTTTTAAAAGTGATTTCTGCTCCCTGCGCATTTAGCACCCGAACCGAATTAGGGTCGCCAACAATTTTTCCAATTTTGGTAACAGAAACACCCGCAGAATTTGCGGCAAACGCGACGTCTGCCTCTCGGTCCGGTGGTGCAGTGAATACAAGCTCGTAGTCATCTCCTCCGACGAGCAAATCGCTTAGCTGTGTATCGCCTGCCCTAATTGCCGCTCGAGCTTGCCGAGAGATTGGTACAACCCCGGATTCAATGATTGCCCCGACCCCTGAACTACTGCACAAGTGCCCGAAGTCGGAAATCAACCCATCCGACACGTCTACCATGGCACTTGCTATTTTACGCAGAGACTGGCCAAGTTGCACTCGAGGTGTAGGGAGTTGATAACGATTTATCATTGGATTTTCTTGCACGTTTTTGCGTTTGAGCTGCGCCATTCCCAAAACCGCATCTCCAATTGTGCCGGATACGAAGACCACGTCGCCAGGCTGGGCGGTGCTCCGGCGGACTGCACACCCTTCGGGCACCTTGCCTAACATCGTAACGGAGATTGTAAGTGGGCCGGGCGTGTGGGTGGTATCACCACCGAGGAGAGTCATTCCAAACTCGTCCTGCTCCAAACGCAATCCATCGGCAAAATGTACAAGCCACTTATCGTCAATGCACAGGGGCATCGTAAGGTTTAAAAAATAACCACTGGGCTCTGCACCCATCGACGCAATATCTGAAAGATTTACCCGCAATAGCCGGCGAGCAATAATTTCAGGTTTTTCATAACGAAAGAAGTGCACATCCGCGACAAGCGTATCTGTCGAAATGACTGTCTCGAAATTCGTTTGTGCAGGGATTACAGCGGCATCGTCCAATAAGCCAAGTGCGAAGTCTGCATGACACAAAGGCGCAAACACTTCTCTTATCAGGTCAAATTCGCCACGCCGCATGATATCATTCCTCAACCTTCCTGCCGGCAAATTCACCGGGTCGAAGCAACCGGGCAACTCGATCAAGGATACCATTCACCATTCCTGGTTCCTGACCGTCATAAAACGCGTGTGCTGCATCAACATACTCGGTAATAATGACGCGCGCAGACGTTTGAGTTTGCACCTGCAATTCATACACTCCTGCCCGAAGAATGGCGCGTAATATTATTTCTAACCGCTCGAACGTCCATTTGTTCGATAACGCCGATGAAATTATATCGTCTATTCCGAGAGCATGTTCTGCCACGCCCTGTATTATATCTGTAAAGAGTTTCCTGTGCGGCAAAACGTCGTTTTCTGTATCAAAGCTATCGCCCAGCCGATAACTAAAAAATTCCTCCAATACAACTTCTGAACTCATCCCGGAATGATCAATCTGATACAGGGCCTGTACGGCTGCCAGGCGCGCGGCGCTATGCCTCTCTTTGCCACCACCATCAGATTTTCGAGGCAAGCGTCGGGCCGAATCCGTCATTGACCGTCAGAAGTTAACTTGCGTTTCAGGTCTATCATGGCAAGACATGCCCGAGCCGCCGCGCCACCGCGATCATGTTGGCCACGGCTCGCACGAGCCAGGGCTTGTTCTTTATTTTCTGTAGTCAGCACCCCGTATCCAAGCGCGATTCCATATTTTAGAACAAGATCGTTGAGCCCTCGGGCACTTTCCCCACAGACGTAATCGTAGTGGGACGTTTCTCCCCGGATTACACAACCAAGCGCGATATAACCGTCAAACGATTTTCGGTTAGTCGGTATAGTTAGTCCCTCAATGGCTATGCGTATTGCCCCAGGAAGTTCAAAACTACCTGGCACTTCGAAACGTTCATAGGTTGCACCATATTCCTTAAGCTCAATCAAAACGCTTTCAAGCATTAGATTTGCGATCTCTTCATAATAAGGTGACTCTACAATCATAATGTGGGGAATATCCGCCACCGCCGTCTATTCCTCCAAATTTTCTATGGGACGACGGTCAAAGACAGACAGTCCAAATCCTTCCAACCCCTTTATGGCTCGCGTACGATTGGTCAGGAGAACCATATCTTTTACCCCGAGATCGACAAGAATTTGTGCGCCAACCCCAAAGTCACGAAGTGCAGGTGAGGTTATTTCTCTTCCCTCCTCACTTGAAACAGACACCTCCGCCGATGCTGATAGCGGATCCGCGGGCACCCGGTGGCGCGCACGGACTTGATTGGAAAGCTTCTCTGCCCAGGGCTCACGGATAATCACGACCACACCCGCACCTTCCTCACCGATTGCACGGATGGAGCTCTCCAGCTCAAAATGCCTCTGGTTGGTCGAGTCATGGATCATATCATCTAATATATTCACCGCATGCATCCGAACGAGAACCGGATTAGCGCCGCCGATTTCACCCTTAACAAGTGCTAAATGCTCCGCGCCAGAAACCCGGTTGCGATAGACAATCAACTTGAAATCGCCACCGTGCTCGCGCGTAATCCGCGTAGTGATCGATCGTTCGACAATAGAGTCATTGGTTAGGCGATAGGCAATCAGATCTGCGATGGTTGCTACCTTAACCCCGTGAAATTGTGCGAATTTCACTAAATCTGGAAGGCGGGCCATTGTCCCATCTTCATTCATTATTTCGCAGATTACACCCGATGGATTAAGGCCGGCCAGCCTCGCTAGATCCACTGCCGCCTCGGTATGCCCGGTTCTTACTAACGTGCCCCCATCCTGCGCCCGCAACGGAAACACGTGACCGGGCGTAACAATATCATCCCGCTCTTTGGAGGGATCAATAGCGACGGCAATCGTCCGCGCACGATCAGAGGCCGATATCCCGGTGGTCACCCCTTCCCGTGCCTCGATGGAAGTCGTAAACGCAGTCTCAAACTGTGACCGGTTGTTGCTTGACATTAGAGAAAGACCCAAATGATCAATGCGATCGCCGGTCATGGCTAGGCAAATCAAACCGCGCCCATATTTTGCCATAAAGTTTATCGTATCTGGCGTAGCCATTTGCGCCGCGACGATCAGATCTCCCTCATTTTCACGGTCTTCGTCATCAACCACCACAACCATGCGACCGTTCCTGATATCTTGTATCACGTCAGGAATCGGTGAAAGAAAATCAGAGATATTTTTTTTCATAGAACTGGTAACGGCATCGGCTAAATCATCCTTACTCACAACCGTTAATTTATTTTCGGCCAATCGTTCCATCCTTTTGCATTAAACGGGCAACGTAACGTGCAATCGTATCAATTTCCAGGTTGATTCGCTCGCCTACCTCACACGTCCCAAACGATGTGGCGGCTTGTGTATGGCTTATAACGTTGACACCGAACCTATTGCCTGCGACTTCGTTGACCGTTAGCGAAACACCATCCAACGAAACCGACCCTTTTGGTGCAATAAATTTTGCTAGGTCCTCAGGCACGTCGAATGTGAATCGGATGCTGTCACCTTCAGGAGCCATTTCGACGATCTCCACTACCGCGTCAACGTGACCGGACACGATATGCCCACCAAGCTCATCCCCAATTCGCATAGCACGCTCCAAGTTCACTGCGGTACCAACCTCCCAGTCCACCAGTGCGGTTTTATCCAAGGTCTCCGCAGATGCCTCCACAGCGAACCATCCAACGCCCTTTTCAACCACTGTTAGGCACGGACCAGAGCACGCGATAGAAGCCACAATGTCCACGTCGCTCAGGTCGAACGATGTTTCAATTTCTATCCGTGTATCTCCGCCCTTTTCTATTGAACGGACTTTCCCGACATCGGTTACGATTCCTGTAAACATAAAGGCCTCTCAGCGGCTTAACACGTAGGTCTCAACGACGTCGTCGCCGGCTGTACGTGTAGATAATTTGACAAAGTTCGGCGCCTCGTCAAGCTTTTGAATACCAAGTGCCGCCACACCGGCAATTCCATCCGCTCCAATTACCATTGGTGTACGGAACCAGACCAGAAAATCGGCCAACCGATCCCGCATAAAACCGGCAATAATGCGTCCACCGCCCTCCACCATAAGGCGAGTAATACCCCTTTTACCAAGCGCAGATAGCGCCAGCCCTAGATCCGGTTTACCGTTGGGGCTCGAGCCTATGTCAATGACATCCGCTCCAGCATCAATATAGCGTGCCCGCCGGTCTTTCGAAATATTTCGTGGTACCATGATCCATGTTGATATCTCATCCGAGGTTTTCAACAAAGTATGCGTGCGTGGAATTTCATTATTGCCATCCAAGATCACTCGAACCGGGGATTGGGCATCGAGGCCAGGTAACCGGCAAGTAAGGGCCGGGTTGTCGACAAATACCGTGTGACCTCCCACTAGCACTGCGTCATGACGGGCCCGCATTGCGTGGCCTATAGCCCTCGACTCGTCGCCGGTAATCCACTTACTTTCACCAACTGCGGTTGCAATCTTTCCATCGAGAGTGGTAGCAATTTTCAAGGTCACAAGTGGGCGTCCGGAGCGAGCCCTTTTGAAAAATCCAGCGGCCACTGACTCCGCATCATTCTGGCAAACACCTTCTATAACCTCGATTTCCGCAGCCCTAAGCATTTTGATCCCTGCCCCATCAACACGCGGGTCGGGATCAAGGGGGCCCAACACCGCGCGGGATATCTTTGCATCGATCAATGCCTGCGCGCACGGCTGAGTTTTGCCTTGGTGGGCACATGGTTCAAGCGTTATATATGCGGTAGCTCCAACTGCGCGGGCACCTGCGCGTTTCAATGCCTCTGTCTCGGCGTGGGGTCTCCCCCCAGGTTGGGTCCACCCTCGGCCAACGATATTTCCACCGTTCACGATTACGCAGCCGACAGATGGATTTGGTGCTACGTTTCCTTGGCCACGCCGCGCGAGCGCAATCGCAACCCGCATGAAACGTTCATCACTCAACATCTGCCTCATCCGTTTCACTGAGACTTTCGACAAAATCCTCAAAGTCCTGGGCTTCTCGAAAATTACGATAAACCGACGCAAACCGTATATACGCAACTTGGTCGAGTTGCGGTAAAGCATCCATCACCAACTCGCCCACTTGCTTAGACGTAACTTCCGTTTGCCCAGAGCTTTCAATACGGCGAATAATTCCTGTAATCGCGCGCTCAATCCTGTCGGGTTCTACAGCGCGTTTTCGAAGTGCTATACTCATTGATCTGGATAGCTTATCTCGATCTAATGGTTCGCGCCTTCCTCCTGCTTTAAGAACGGATAGTTCGCGAAGCTGCACTCGCTCGAAAGTTGTGAACCTTGCACCGCAAGCACCGCAAGAGCGGCGGCGGCGAATAGCTGTACTATCTTCTGTTGGACGCGAGTCCTTTACTTGGGTGTCATCGGATCCACAGAATGGGCATTTCATTTTTTACCTCTCATACGGTTTAAAAACCGGCATAAATCGGAAATTGCGAACAAAGTTCACCAACCCTTCGCCGCACGGCTATCTCAACCGAGGAATTTTCTTTGCCGTTCGATGCCAGACCGTCAAGCACATCAACGATCAGTTCACCAATCTGCTCAAACTCCGAAACTCCGAAACCGCGTGTTGTTGCGGCAGGCGATCCCAAACGCACGCCGGAAGTGATTGTTGGTTTTTCTGGGTCAAACGGTATCCCGTTTTTGTTGCAGGTTATGCCGGCGGCTTCGAGGCTTATTTCAGCTGCCTTCCCAGTCAAACCCTTAGGACGCAAATCGACAAGGAGCAAATGGGTATCTGTACCCCCAGATACTACGTCTACACCGCCCTTGACTATTGTCGCCGCCAGCACACGGGCATTTTCGACCACTGCGGCGGAATAGGTCCTGAATTCCGGCTTTAGTGCCTCGGCAAATGCCGCCGCTTTAGCGGATATTACGTGCATCAAGGGCCCACCCTGGGTCCCTGGAAAGATCGCAGAATTAATTCTTTTAGCAATTTTTTCATCATTGGTCAGTATCATCCCGCCTCTGGGCCCACGCAGTGTTTTATGTGTGGTGGTAGTAACAATATGGGCGTGCGGAAATGGACTAGGGTGCGAACCGCCCGCCACCAACCCAGCAAAATGTGCCATATCGACCATTAATAATGCGCCCGACGCGTCCGAGATTCTGCGGAAACGTTCAAAATCAATTACTCGAGGATAGGCGGAGCCACCCGCGACGATTAACTTAGGCTTGTGTTTTTTCGCAAGACGTTCCACCTCCTCAAAGTCTATCAAGGCGTCATCTTCTCGAACGCCATATTGTATGGCGTTTAGCCACTTCCCTGAGAAGTTGGGGGCGGCCCCGTGTGTGAGATGTCCGCCCGCCGCAAGCGACAACCCAAGAATGGTGTCACCCGGTTCAAGAAGACCAAAGTATACTGCTCCATTCGCCTGTGCGCCAGAATGCGGTTGCACATTGGCAAATTTGCAGTCGAATAACCGCTTTGCCCGGTCGATAGCGAGTTGCTCCGCCAAATCAACGAATTCGCAACCCCCATAATATCTCCGTCCAGGATAGCCCTCAGCGTATTTATTCGTCAGTATTGACCCTAAGGCTTCAAGCACCGCTCGCGAAACGAAGTTCTCGGACGCGATAAGTTCAATTTGGTCTTGTTGACGCGACAACTCGCCTCGGATCACCGAGTGAAGTTCAGGATCGCATTCTGCAAGGGTCGTCGAAAAGAAATCTTGGTTGAAAACATTTGAGGAGGTCGCCTTAGTCATCTTTATCATACAACTCCTCTACTGGCATTGTGCAATCGAAGCTGCGATCAAGTTTTTTTATCCGCCGGGTATGTCGACCGCCCTGAAATTTTGTCTGCAGAAAAATTCCGACCATTTCCTTTGCCAGATGCCCGTTTGTTTTCCGGCCGCCAAGGCACAACACGTTGGCATTATTATGTTGGCGCGCGAGTTCCGCTGTTTCCTTGTCGTAACATAGTGCAGCACGAATCGACCGGTGACGGTTCGCAGCAATTGCCACACCGATTCCTGTCCCGCACACAAGAATACCCTGTTGCACCTTTCCCCCAATGATGGCAGCGACCAGATTTTCAGCTAGGTCGGGATAGTCAACGGGCTCCTCACTAAAGGTTCCTAGGTCTAAAACCCTCAGACCAGCCTCCTGAACCCCACCAATAACGAATTGTTTAAGCCGAAAACCGCCGTGGTCAACGGCTATTCCAATTGGACTCTTGGACATTGCGCCCATTCATTTGAGAAAACGGACGCGCTTACTACCATATATCGCGGCGTCAAACCAGCTTTCCACAAGGTTTGGAATTATGCCCGACGCAGTCGTAGATTAAGGCAACTTCACCTTGCCATAACAGTTACGGAGGGATAGAAGCGGTGTCCACTCAATCATGGCCATAAAATGCCCGCTCGCAACATCCCTAAGAACGCCTATACTGTCTCCCGCAGTATCCGGTTTTCGGATTCTGATCCTGCAGGAATAGTGTTTATTGCTGAGTTCTTCCGCATGTTCACCGATCTTTTTGAGGATTGGTTAGTCAACCGGCTCGGTATCGACTTTGCAGATCAGTTTCAAGTCGAACAGAGAATGTTTCCTCTTGTGCACGTGGAAGCCGATTTCAAGCAGCCGCGGCGTATGGGTCAAACTATTGACCTGTGCCTCATCCTTACCAGTTTGGGCAAATCATCAATCTGTTACGATATAGTTGGACATGACCATGATTTGGAAATTTTACGCGCGAGTTTCGTTAGCTGTGTAGCATCAAAAAAGTCTAACAAAAAAATAGAAATACCTGATGATTTTCGCGTGCTTATGGAAGACTACATGGCGTCATGCATCAGCTAACGTAATGGCGAAAAGTCGGAACAAATTTTATCCAGTTCCAATGAACTAAAAAGTTCTCCGGAGATACCACAACGACAACCCATTGAGTTCGTCTCTGCACACTGTTCAGGTTGGTAGTGTGCACAATTCAGGCAAGGACCAAACTCCGGCACTTCCTGAAACGATTGTACGGCGCTCAACAGGCGCTCCATAGCAGTCAAAACTTGGGCTTGCTCAAACTCATGACACGGGCCCAGCGCCTCACTAATCCTACCTAACGGATCATTTTCCAATACTGTATTGCCCTTCGCCGTTACCAAAATATGCACGGACCGGCGATCCTCACATTTAGGATGTCTTTCTATCAACCCCTTTGATTCGAGTGCTTTCAACGTTTGTGACACTGTTCCCTTTGTTAAACCCATAAAATCCGCGAGCAACCCTGGGGTGCAACTATTGCGATTTGCGCGCGCAACAAACCGGAGCGCTTCCCACTGTGCCGGGTTGAGGCCTCCGGCAAACTGTATGGAGTGTGCTATTCGGGTCAGCCGATCAACAAGTTCAACAATTTTCGCGCGCTCGGGCATCTATACTCATCTGCTACTGTTGTGACAGAACGTCACGTCAAAAAAAGAAAAGCAACTAGTCAAACAAGCCGCACTTAACGTGGACTAACATAAATTTTAATGCAGGAAAAAACAATATCGACTCGAAACTAATATTGTTTTAACTGTGCAAATGTTTATATTAGCGACTCGAAACTAAATACCGATCTACTCTTAATATTCGGATCATCGACCAATCTGTCCGAAGTGTGAAAGTGAACACCGATGACCACCGGAAACATGAACCAACCCGATAGTAGTGACCGGCGATACATTGCAGCGGCTATGAACGCTCCTATGCTAGAGCGACAACACGAAGCGGACCTAGCGCGCCGATGGCGAAACGATCGCGATGAAAAAGCCCTGCACAAGATCATCGAAGCACATATTCGCCTCGTCGTGCGCGTAGCCTCCCGTTTCAAGGGATACGGGTTACCTGTCGCCGATTTGATTCAAGAGGGAAATACCGGATTGTTGGAAGCGGCTAACCGGTTCGACGCCGAACGTAAAATCAGATTTTCCACCTATGCTACTTGGTGGGTCATGGCGGCAATGCAGGAGTACATCGTGAGAAATTCGTCGATCGTGCGTGTAGGTACCACGCCTGCTCAGAAAAGTTTGTTTTTCAATTTACGGAAGCTTCGAGCACGATTAACGAATAACTTAGGTGCGCGGATGACCGAGGATGAACGGCAATTAATTGCCAAAGAACTTGGAGTACCCTTGGCTGCGGTAGAACGTATGGAATCTCACTTCTCACGGCCAGACCAGTCCTTAAATGCCACGGTCGGAGAAAGTGAAAAAGAAACATTTGTCGATCTATTAGTGGATAATTCGCCGACCCCAGAAACAATTGTGGGTGAACTGATCGACAGTGAAAAACGTGCAAAATGCGTCAGTGAAGCACTACAAAATTTGACACCAAGAGAGCGTGAGGTAATTACCCGTCGTTTTCTCAAAGATGACAAAGTTACCCTAGCGGAAATAGGTCAGACCTTTGGCGTGACCAAGGAACGCATTCGACAGATTGAAGGCAAAGCACTTACGAAACTGCGCGACGTTCTGCAGGAGCGTGGGGTGGAAAACACGCTTATTTTAAATTGATGTATCCCAACATAAGAATGGTTTACTTCGCAGTGAAATTTTGGATTGTTGAGGATAGATAATTACTTGACAGCTTAGCCTGTCGCACCTATCCCCGCCGGCATAATGAAATAGGGAATGTTAGGACTATGACAGGTGGTGATTTCGGTCTCGGGAAGTTCCCTACCACACGCATGCGGCGCAATCGGCGAGATGACTGGAACCGACGCCTAGTGGCCGAAACCGCCTTATCACCAGCAGATTTTATACTACCGGTTTTTGTCCACTCATCCGGAGATACATATACAAGTATTCCCTCTTTACCGGGGATCGGCCGATATTCAATTTCCGCACTCTTAGATCGTGCGGGTAAAGCAAAAGAGTTGGGTATTCCTGTTGTCGCGGTTTTCCCGGTCACAGATTCCGCTTTAAAGGACGCGGAAGGCTCAGAAGCCCTCAACCCTGACAATCTAGTTTGTCAAACAATTCGCGCGCTGAAAACTGCTCATCCGGACCTCGGTATCATGTGCGACGTAGCCCTTGATCCATATACCAATCACGGGCATGACGGAATTCTGCGCGAGGGGTATGTGGCTAATGATGAAACACTCGATATGCTCACTCGTCAGGCGCTGGTCCAAGCCGAGGCGGGTTGTGACATCATAGCTCCGTCCGACATGATGGATGGCCGGGTCGCAGCCATCCGGTCCGCGTTCGACGCAGCGGATCATGGAGCGGTCCGAATTTTAGCCTACAGCGCCAAATATGCATCAGCACTTTATGGGCCCTTTCGCGATGCAGTAGGCTCTGCGCCAAGCCTGGGCCACGGCAATAAAAAAACATATCAAATGGATCCGACTAATTCGGATGAGGCTCTTCGGGAAGTGGCAATGGATGTTGCGGAGGGGGCGGATATGGTGATGGTAAAGCCTGGACTTTTTTACCTAGACGTCCTGCAGCGGGTTAAAAGGCAGTTTGGAATGCCGACATACGCTTATCAGGTATCAGGAGAATACGCGATGATGAAAGCCGCTGCAGCGAATGGATGGTTAGATTGGGATAGCGTTATTGTGGAAAGTTTGTTCGCATTTAAAAGAGCCGGTGCTGACGGTATACTTACCTACGCGGCCGAGGAAGTTGCGGCACGGCTCCGGGCAGGTTGATAAAGGAGTACACGTAGCCCTTACTAATTATTTTTTTCATCTTCTAACCTACCTAGTTTTGGATGTTTATTTTAACCAAATTAACAATTCAAATTGCCCATAACATTCGATGAAAATTTTGAAAAGAACATTTTTGATCACCTCCTAAAGGGCTATCAAATGATCACCACTACAGTTTATTCCCAACCAAAATTAGAGAATATGGTTCCCTGATTAAACCATGCAAATTAGTATCAGGTAATGGTCGCGTATGAGCCCCTGTAATACAGGAGAGGACGGGACCCGCTATCGTCGTATTCAAATTGAATAACCTCGCCAACCAAAATTAAATGGTCGCCCCCCTCATATACGGCGTGTTTTTTACATTCCAGAATAGCTATTGAATTTTCAATTGTTGGACTGCCATTTTTACCATACCGATGTTCAATACCCATCCATTTATCATCACTAGAACGGGCAAAATTGTTGGATAAATCAACCTGGTCCTCACGTAGTACATTAATAATGAAACATTCACAGTTCTCGAAAGCTTCATAGCTGTTGATGCTGGCGTCGACACAAAAGAGAACAAGAGGTGGATCGAGGGAAAGAGAAGAAAAGGAATTGGCAGTTATACCCACCTTCTCCCCTTCCCGATCAATAGTGGTTACAATTGTCACACCTGTTGCAAAGCACCCAACGGCATTTCGAAACTCTCTTTGATCAATCGACATAAAACTTCCTGTTTTTCATTTAAACGGGCTCCGTTGGGGCACTCGTCCGAATAATAGCCTATTGCCCAATAATGAAAAATCCAAGTAACCAAGGTATTCTCAGTTATCAGAATCCTGCAGCTTTTGCGGCCTTCAAATGGTCTTCAAGAAACATCGACAGTTTAGCCGGATCTTCTCGGCCCAAGCCGCAATAGGCAGCCAACCCAAATTCGGGGAGAAATTTTCTGGCGGTCGTCAAACGTTGTTGAAAACCCTCCATATTATGTATCATTCCAAGATAAACGCGAGCATCCCCGGATTTTAAATAAGAAAGAGGCGAGAAAAAATGTTCATCGCTGCGGTCTAATACGGGCAGATGAAGCCAATCTACACGCCGAACCGAGTGCTTCACAAACGCGTTCGCCATTTTGACGGCTCCGGTCAGGTCATCAGGAGCAAACCTTGGCCAACCACCAAGCGTTCCAAAACAGAGATGAAAGCCAAGCAACGCTGCCTCTGGTATCACAGAACACAGCCTCTTGAACTGTCCAATATTGCGCTCAATGACGGTTGTCGGATCGAGACCGGTTATGCCCCCATAGGCGTCCTGCAACTCCGTCGCGCAATCCCATTGTATCGCTAGGTCATCCGGCGGGACCTTTTGAAAGAGCATATCTAATTCGGCAACAACGGCATCCTCATACCCAGGCCTTATCTTCTCAAGATCACCTGGTTCCGGAAAAACTCTGGGGGCAATGGCACTATTAACTGAGGGAATGGAAACCTGGAAACGCGTATCCGCCGAAAACAGACCCTTCTCACGCAATGTCTTAAACGTAAAATAGGAACTTATCGCGTCATGTGAATAACCGAGCCGCCAGCCAGGATTCCCAAAGCGAACCCGTTCGATACCTTCTTTAACCCGAAACAGCCAACTATCTGCGGGTTCACGGGGGTTCAAGCGCTCCAGACCATTCTCGCTACCCGGTCGACGCAGTACTTCGAATTCAGGGTGTGCCGCTATAACTTGATAGTGAACCTTGCTAATCCAGTGTTTGCGCGAGCCGACCTCGCCATCGGGAATCGCCGCAAGGTAGGTGCCCAGTCCTCCCCCGAACACCTCAAATACCTCTTCGACCGTGTCGTATGGCACACTGCCTACCAACATCAGGGCTTTGGCTTTTTCATCCATCAAATTCGTGCCCGATCTAGTGTTGCCGGATGAAACAGCTCTTCAGGCGTGAGTTCTCGAGCCGCAATACCTTGCGCCTTGGACCACCGACACATCGTTTTCAGTTCTGCGAGATTATCAGCAAAACCGTAGGGCCATATATCCTTCCCCATCAGCGCGCGTGTTCCCTCCAGTTCGGCCGCAACCCAAGGCAAGGAAACAGAAAGTGCAGTGACATCCGACATCTCTTCCAAGCAAATGTTCTTAGCCAGCGTAAAGGCCTTTAACACGCTCGTTGCAAGCCACGGCTCGCGTTCAGCGAGTGTTTGACGAATCGCTAGAAAGTGCATGATTGGAAAAAGATTCGTACGACCAAACCAATTTTTTTCAATTGTGCGAAAATCTGGGAACAATCGGACAATTTCAGGATTATCAGGAACAAAACAAGAGGGCTCACGTGCCGAGACCAATGCTGGAACTTCACCATTTGCGAGCATCATCGATAAGGTCTGGTCGTCCCTAATAGCCTCTACCTGTATTTCACCTGACAGGTTCGCCGAAAACTTGGGTTTGCGGCCCCCTTGTTCCAAACCCCCAGTCCGCCATTGAATATCCGAGGGGGCGACCCCATAGTCTTCTTGGAGCATTCCGCGAATCCAAAGTGCCGCCGTCATTGCATAAACTGGAACGCCTACCTGCCGCCCTTTCAAATCCTCCGGTATTTTAATACCGGAATCCTTGCGGATGTAGATGCCGGAGTGCCGAAACATTCGCGATGGAAACACAGGCACCGCAATATAATCGTCCCAACCCCCATCTCGCGCCAGAATATAACTTGAGCCGGAAAGCTCAGTAACATCAAATTCCTGATTATTCCAAGCACGGTAAAATGCCTGTTCCGGGTTCATAGTGAGATAATTTACCTCACACCCCTCAATACCGACGCGACCATCTGCGAGCGCCCTGACACGGTCATAATCACCAGTACAGATTGTGAGGGAAATACGAGCCAACAGTTCAGACTTTCGATTTAGCTGCCGCCGTGAAATAGGTACCACGGCCGCTCGCAATCAGTCTTTCCTCTCCGTCGTACACATAAGCCTCAGCTACAGAATTTGTCCCGCCAATCCGCACAATGCGCCCAACACATTTCAGATCACCCGGAGCAGCTGCGCGGTGATAATCTACACGCATATCAACAGTCGGAACAGGCGCTCCTACCTTAGCAGCGATCATGAAATCGGCTACCGTGTCGATAAGAGCAGCCAGAATACCCCCATGGGTGTATTGCGCATTCGGATTGGAAACCATCTCCTCACGCCAATTGATCTTCACTGTAAGTTCATTCTCTGTCAGTTTCTCAATGTTCATCCCCATCCAATTATTAAAGGGATTAGCACTCATACGTTCTTGCAAGGCTTGAAGCGTTAACACGTTTTGAGGCATTTTCATCCTTTCGGAACCGTATCTGCAAATTGTGACATCAATAACGGATTTGATTCGCGTCGTCGCCCCCGGCGCCCAATTTTTATCGACCAACTCTTGAAAAATTTCGTCTTAACCTGCAGGCTTGCAATGATGAATGCACGCGCCATGGTGATGTGCGAATCTGATTTCCGCTTAGGGGTAAAAAAACAAGTAGCTTGTTAACATTCTGCAAGCCAAGATATTTTGCGATGAACAACCGCGCGAGTTTGGTTATTTTTCGCCTATAACTTTCGCCGCCTTGCACAAAAGCCTATATTCGGCCCAAGTGAGGTTTGAGACCCGCGCGAAAACGAATGAAACAGCAATTAATCCGGCCCGACAGGTTCTTCTTCGGTACAAGGTCACTTCCGTGCCCCTATATTGCGGGAAACACCGAACGCAAAGTCGTCACCGACCTTGCTGGGCCAAACGCTGCAAACCTCTATGAACGCCTTTCGCGATCTGGATTTCGCCGAAGTCACGGCCTTGCCTACCGGCCGGCCTGCCCGAATTGCAACGCCTGTGTCCCGGTCCGCATTAATACTGGCGCCTTTGGGATGACTCGGTCTTTTCGGAGGGTAACAAGTGTGAATGCGGATTTAGATATCAACGAAACTGAGGCGATGGCAAGCGTGGAACAGTATCGCCTTTTCTCAGACTATCAGCGTACGCGCCATGAAGGGGGTGACATGTCAGGGATGGCCTTTAATGACTACAGGGCAATGATAGAAGACACACCTGTGGCCTCACGAACTGTGGAATTTAGAGATCCAGGCGGCAGGCTTGTGGCAGTCATGTTACTCGACCAGTTGGAAAAATCCTTTTCTGCCGTGTACAGCTTTTTTGACAATCAGTTGACCCGCCGCAGCCTCGGGACTTATATGATTCTGTGGATGGTACTACGAGCCCGCGAGTTGACAATCCCTCATGTTTATCTCGGGTATTGGATCGACGGATCCGACAAGATGTCATACAAAGCGAGGTTCCGCCCGTTAGAAGGTCTCGACCAGAATGGATGGAAAATTTTGGATGTATAGGTGAAGCCGTTTATCAAAACGGCGCAACATTGCCCCTTTATCTCATAAAGCCTACGATGTTTACTTTCAATGATCTGTCCGCAATTGGAAGGCGCATGGATTTGGTTGATCTCAACAATTACCGTGATAGGGAGATATGGAAAAATGGTAAAAAAGCCCAAGACGACAAAGTCCTCTGACCGCCGTTCCTTCATTAAAGGTGCGGCACTGGCTGGGGCAGGCGCTACTGTTGCAGCCGCTTCGAGCTTCCCTGCACCCGCGCTGGCACAGAAGCGCACCGAGATGGTAATGGTCTCGACCTGGCCACGGGATTTTCCTGGCCTGGGTACGGGTGCACAGCGTTTCGCCAACCGGATTGAGACGATGTCCGAAGGGCGGATAAAGGTGAAATACTTCGCCGCCAAAGAACGCGTTGGTGCCTTTGCTGCATTTGACCATGTCGCATCAGGTGACGCTCAGGCCTATCATGCAGCCGATTATTACTGGAAAGGAAAACACCCCGGTTGGGCATATTTTACCGCGGTGCCATTTGGCTTTACCTACACCGAAATGAACGCTTGGATCCGTTTTGGGGGTGGTCAGCAACTCTGGGATGAACTTGCCGCCAAATTCGGCCTTAAATGCGTCATGTGTGGCAACACAGGGGTGCAGATGGGCGGCTGGTTCCGGAAAGAAATAAATTCGACGGATGACCTCAAAGGCCTGAAAATGCGTATACCCGGTCTCGGTGGAGACGTGATGGCCAAGCTTGGAGCATCCCCGGTATCGCTGCCTGGCGGGCAAATTTATGAAAATCTCGTCTCAGGGGCTATCGATGCAACAGAATGGGTTGGCCCTTGGAACGACAGCTTTATGAAGTTCTATGAAGCGGCAAAATACTACTATTATCCGGGCATGCACGAACCGGGGTCCATGCTTTCTGCCGGCATGAATGCATCGTGGTGGGGTAAGTTAACAAAGTCGGAGCAAACAATTATTGAAGCTGCGGCAGCGATGGAAAACGACGTCATGATGGCGGAATATAATGCTAAAAATGGCGCCGCACTTAAAAAGCTGGTTACCGAGCATGGCGTGAAGCTCCGCCAATTTAACGATGATATTTATGATAGTTTTGGTGAGGCCTCAGCGGCAGTGTTTGAGGCCGTCAGGTCACATAGTCCGCTCGCGAAAAAGATACACGAAAGCTTCCTTAATTCTCGAAAAGACCTAGGTGCCTGGTCAAAGATTTCGGATCAGGCTTACGTGCAGCAGCGTAACCGGGTTCTGGGAAACTGAACCGAAGGGATCATCGACTGAGAGTGGAGCAAGTGGCTCCACTCTCAGTCTAATAACTGTATAAGGAAAGGTTGGGTCACTTTGTCAGAGCCCTACGGAAAAAATTGACGCCCCTTCTTCGGCGGCCGTGAATCCCGCACTGATATTCACACTCACACTGCGGTTTGCTGCACTATCAATGGCCGCCATCGCCCTGATCTTCACTCTCAACAATTATCTGATTTTCTGGCAAGGATGGCCAGGTTTGGCCGGCCTGTTTACACACTTTTCATGGCTTGGCTCGCAACTATTGGGGGATCCGCTAACGACCAGTGACCTGTCGTTGGGTTTGATTCAATTCGGCCTTTATCTCGGTGCGGTTGTTACCGCTGCTAGTTTTCTTATTTTACGCCCTGAACGAACACTTACAGACGATGCCGACCTGTTGGCTGGAAGTGCGGCATTTATTGCGCGGGCTGCATTTTGGATGGTGTTGCTTGTTGGCATAGCCGATATGGCAATCTCGTTTATGCGGGTGGAGGATTTACTCTCCCGTGTGGTCGGAGAACATCTGTCGACCCAACTGGGACGTCCCAATTACCGGGGCAATTACATTCACTACCCGTTAATCGGAATCGCGGTGGTAATCGCTTGTTTTAGCCGGTCTCTTGGTTTCACATGGCTTGCTCTTTTGATCGTCCTGGCCGAATTCCAGATTGTTCTTTCGCGTTTCATTTTTTCATACGAACAAGCTTTTATGGGCGACCTTGTCCGCTTCTGGTATGCGGCGCTTTTTCTTTTTGCGAGTGCGTACACATTGATAGAGGAGGGACACGTCCGGGTAGACATAATCTATGCAGGGATGGGTAAGAGATTGAAAGCGTGGTCCAATACTATTGGGTCTCTTCTTCTCGGCGTGCCACTCTGTTGGATAATCATAACGTCCGGAATGTGGGACAAAACCAACCTAATCAATGCACCATTGCTCAGCTTTGAAGTAACCCAGAGCGGATACGGTCTCTATGTGAAATATCTCATGGCTGGTTTCCTCTTGGTCTATGCACTGACCATGATGATGCAGTTTCTCGGTTACACACTGCGCAACGTCGCAGTATTGGTTGATGATCCGGAGGCCCATTCCGTGGCCTCGGCACACGCAGACTGAAGCGGCGGGAGAAAGCAATTGGAATTCGTCTTTCTCCTTATTTTGTTAATAACTATGGGGGTAGCTCTGGCCTCGGGTTATCCTGTCGCCTTCGCTCTACCCGGTTCAGCCATCCTATCCATCGGACTGGCAGCATTGTGTGGGTATATTTTTTCGGGAAACGTAGACGCTTATTTCCTCCAAGGAGGACCCAGCCAGTGGCTTGACGCCGGTGTAATGAACTTTAGAGGCGTCTATTGGGAAGTGGAACGCGATACCCTGATTGCAATCCCGCTATTTGTTTTTATGGGGATCATGCTGGAGCGGTCGAAAGTGGCGGAAGACCTGCTCGTCACGATGGCTCAGCTGTTTGGGCCTATACCAGGTGGGTTGGGCATTGCGGTCGTGTTAGTAGGTGCTCTTCTTGCAGCCCCTACGGGGATTGTCGGGGCAACAGTCGTTGCAATGGGCCTGATTTCTCTCCCTGTAATGCTCCGAGCAAAATACTCCACGTCACTGGCGACCGGAACAATAAGTGCCTCTGGAACCCTCGGTCAGATTATACCACCCTCGATTGTTTTGATAATTCTGGCTGATCAATTATCGAGCGCAACCAACCAAGCAAGTACAATTCGTCAGGCCGATTACAAACAAGCAACCGGACAGTTTTCGATGCCGTCGGAATTTGGCCTCACATCAACTAGTGCCGGAGACATGTTTCTTGGCGCACTATTGCCGGGTCTGGTTTTGGTCGCGCTTTATATGGCCTACATCCTGATTCTAGCGTTAATAAGGCCTCAGGCGGCACCACCGGTACGTTTCGACGACAAATTAGATCTCCAGTTTTTAGGCAAGGTGGCCCTAGCATTAATACCACCGCTGACACTTATTTTCGTTGTCCTGGGCTCTATTATCATGGGCGTTGCCACTGTGAACCAGGCAGGAGCCATCGGAGCCATCGGAGCCGCAATCATGGCTGGCTACCGGCTTCAGGAAGGACGGACTGGCGCGTTCCGTCCGGCACTTCTCGCAATCGTTTCAATTTTCGCAATTATTGTCCTCCTTGGTCATTACGACATCAATATCAAAAATACCCGAACAGACTCCGAATGGACCGGAGTCGCGCTAGCATCCCTAGCGGTCGCCGGCTTGTTGCTTTCGGTTTTCTGGAGTCTTTGGAGAATTTATAAAATCAACGACACATTAACCGGGGTAATGATCGAGACCGCCAAAACAACATCTCTTGTCTTCATCATTCTACTCGGCGCGGCAATGCTCACGGCAGCATTCCGAGCATTTGGGGGTGAGGATTTAGTCCGTGATTTTCTCACCGGGCTGCCCGGTGGATTTATCACCAAATTTATCGTCGTCATGTCGGTGATATTCATACTCGGTTTTTTCTTGGATTTCATCGAAATTGCAGTCGTTGTAGTTCCTATTATCGCACCCATCCTACTCGCTGACACGACCGCAAACATAACTGCCGTCTGGTTGGGTGTAATGATCGGGGTTAACATGCAGACCTCGTTCCTAACTCCGCCTTTTGGATTTGCTTTGTTTTATCTTCGGGGTATTGCGCCACCCTCCGTTAAAACCCTACAAATGTACGCTGGCGTTGTCCCTTTTATTATTCTTCAGCTTGGTGGCCTCGCAATTGTCGGCCTCTGGCCAACGCTCGTGAACTACTTGCCTAACCGCGTGTATTTGACGTCGGAAACCGCGCCACCTCCGAAAAACCCGCGCCTGTCACTATGTATTGAAGACATGCTTTTCAAACAATATGACGCGCAAGGCAAACTGTTGCGAGATGCAATAGCGAATGCGCGCGCACTCGATTTGTCTTTTTTGCCCGATCATCAGAAAAACAAACTTCTGCACGGATTCAAAAACGCAACAGAAACATTTGAACGTGTTTCTAATGTGCGGAAAGCAAGTGCCATGTTGCACGCATTCACCCCGACCTATAAGCCAATTCATGTGGCCGCGCGCAAAACACAGGCCACCATACGGAACATAAAACAACGTATTAGCGAACAGGAGGATGCGCTTAGCCGTTTAATACGAGATAACGGTGAGGGCGAGCGCGCCATTAAGGTTTTACGCGGGAAAATTAAGGTACTAAAGGACGAAAGCGCAGCACTACGGGCAACACTTCCAGAAAATTGGAAGGCACTACGCGAACGGTACCTACACCTAGCGAATTCAGAAAAACGTGCCCGTAATATTTACCGAAGAACTGTGGACGAGGCTTACGAGCCAGTCTCCAATATTCTAGTGTTGCTTAGCCAGGTAGAATCACTTGCCGCAATCGGAGATCAATTAAAATCTTTGAATGTAGTTATAAAGGAAAAACCTGCAACTGAGGCGGCCAAGACCATCCGTGAAGCGGAAAGCCTTTTTAACGGTATTGCTGGCTCTAGCCATATCAAATCGCGGTTCTCGAAAGCGCGGCGAAACATTGGCCGAAGAAATCCTAAACTTCAGCGAGCGGCGCAGTCCATAAGTGAGGGGTTAAAACGCTACGAACAAGAACTTTTGTGGAGGAAAAGGGCAAAGAAAAAACTATATAGTGGCCTCTCCGTCTATGAAGTGGCTATTCGTGATACCATCGGACTTCGCTCGCAACCCCGCGTCAATAGCGAGCACGCTTCAGAACTGGCATCATGCCTTTCTGTCCACCGGGACATCTCCTTGAATTTCTGAAAATCGTTTAGACCTAACCCCAATTTCCAAACCGGTTATTTCTTGGAAAACCCTTCATAGCGATACGTCCTGCCTGTGCTCGTTTACCAATATAGGCTCGTATATCACTCTCCTTCCGAACCCCAGAACCGGTTTTCCATCCAAGTCCTTCCGCAGGCAAAACGGTAGTTACATCCGATAGACCGCCATCTTTATAACTTTGCAGTTTTACGCCACGGCCTCGCGACATTATTGGGAGTTCCGACAAGGGAAAAATAAGTATCTTGCGGTTTTCCCCCACAACCGCGAGGTGATCGCCCGCCACAGCAGCGCACGCTGTTGCCTCGCCTCCCTCGGCAAGATTTAGTACCTGCTTTCCACTTTTTGTCTGAGCAATAACATCGTTTTCTGCTGCAATGAAACCGCGCCCGTCAGATGACGCCAAAACAACGTTCTGACCTTTCCGGTGGACAAACATAGCAACAATATCCTGATCGTTTGGCAAATCGATCATTAAGCGTACCGGATCCCCGTGGCCCCTTCCGCTCGGAATCTTATCTGCAGCAAGCGTAAAAAATCGACCGTTCGTTGCGAACAAAAGAATTTTGTCCGTCGTCTGAGCGCGAATGATAAAACGGCCACGATCCCCTTCTTTATACTTTAACTCAGAGTTTTCCGTTAGATGCCCTTTGGCCGCACGAATCCATCCTTTTTGAGAACAAACTACAGTGATCGGTTCTCGCTCGATCAGGATATCAACCGGCACGGTAATTTCCTCTGGCACCCCACTAATTTCGGTACGTCGAACGCCCAGTTTGCTTTTTGCACCAAAGCGCTTTCGGACACCCTTGATCTGCTCTGCAATTACGGTTTGGCGCTGTTTCTTGCTTTTGAGCAATGTATCCAGGGAACTCCGTTCATTACAAAGTTCATCGTGTTCGGCAGAGATTGCGATCTCTTCCAGCCGTCTCAAGGCGCGGAGTCGCATGTTGAGTATTGCCTCGGCCTGGACGTCGCTTAAGTTCAACTTAGTTTTTATTACCGGCTTTGGCTGGTCTTCCTCTCGAATAATTTTGATAATTTCGTCTAGGTTCACATAGGCTATGAGATAGCCCTCTAGAACTTCTAGGCGGTGTTTGATTTTGCCAAGGCGAAATTTAGTCCGTCTGACAAGAACTACCTCCCGATGCTCCAGAAATGACTTCAATATGTCTCTCAGGTTCATCACCTGCGGGATTAATTTTGAATCTAAAACATTCATATTTAAACTAACCCGGCTTTCTAAGTCGGTCATTCTGAACATCTGTTCCATCAGTATTTTGGGTTCGATTGACCGATTGCGCGGCTCAAGAACAAGCCTTATATCCTCAGCGCTTTCATCGCGAATGTCCCCAAGCAAGGGCAACCTCTTGCTGCTAAGGAGATCGGCAATTTTTTCGACGATTCGCGCCTTTGGAACTTGATAAGGTACCTCCGTTACAATGATTTGATATTGATTATGGCTTAGTTTTTCGACTTCCCAACGGCCTCGAACTTTAAATGATCCGCGACCTGTGGCATAAGCTTTTTCGATTGATTCCGGATGTTCAACCAGCAGACCACCAGTCGGAAAATCTGGTCCTGGAATAAATTTAATGAGTTTAGAATTTGTTGCGTTTGGAAACTTCAACAAGTGCAGCAAAGCCGCACTGACCTCGTCCAAATTGTGCGGCGGAATATTGGTCGCCATACCCACGGCAATCCCCGCGGCGCCGTTGCACAGCAGATTTAAAACGCTAGCGGGAAGAAGAACGGGTTCATCTTCGGAACCATCATAGTTCTCGCGAAAATCGACAGAGTCTTCATCGATCCCCTCCAGCATTAACATCGCATACTCTGTTAGCCGGGACTCGGTGTAGCGCATAGCGGCCGCATTATCGCCATCCACGTTCCCAAAGTTACCCTGCCCTTCTACAAGGGGATATCGAACGGCAAAATCTTGGGCGAGACGCACCAGGGCATCATAAACTGCCACATCGCCATGGGGGTGGTATTTACCTATCACGTCACCGACGACACGGGCACACTTCTTAAACCCCGAAGCAGGTTCTAGCCGGAGCTGCCGCATGGCAAAAAGTAAACGGCGATGGACAGGTTTTAGCCCGTCTCGTACATCAGGCAGCGACCGAGACGTGATGGTCGATAGCGCGTACGCCAGATAACGTTCCCCCAGTGCATCGGCAAAATCTACTTCTTCTACTCGAGAAGCGGGTCTCTGATCAGCCATTTAAATTTTGCTCCCTGCTCCCTTCCGATTTCGTTTCCGAAGACCGAATTGAGATAGTCAGACTATATCAGAATTAAGCGATTCGCGCGGGTTTAGGGCCGAGACAAACGATCTATAAAATGCCTCCGTGCAATCGGGATCGTACCGGCGTCCGCATCGTGCGTGCACAAACTAAGAAAATGACCTGTAATTTTCAGGCCGTTCAAAACATCACTTCGCGCCGCATCGACATTTGTGTCCAAGAGGAAAGCGGGCAATGGAAACAGTTTTTGACTATATGGCCGTCCCGCTGACGCGGAAACCGCACGGCCGGTTCGGGGAGAAACATAAATCAAGTTATCAGTACAACCAGTGGCAGCACATTGTGACAAGTCCAAACCATACCCCAACTCCCCGAGTAAATTGACCTCCCAGCGCACATATTCTGATTGCCAATCAATACCGGAGACGAAGCGGCCTATCAAAGTACCGAGGCTTTCAAACACTTCCGGGTATGGCTCTCGTTCAGGTAAAAGAAGTTCTGCAAGCGCAACCGCAGAGATAAGGGCCTGCAATGGGAGCCGCTCGGTCATTAGATGTGCGGCGATGGGCGTTACAAGTTCGCAGGTATATGTGCCCAAATGCTCGCTAAGTCGTGCTCGCCAGTCCACGCACACAATGTTTCCGGTTTGATAAATTCCACGTATCCGAGAGCTTGCACCGCCTCTGGCTAATCCCGAGTGTCGGCCGTGGCATCGCGTTAACAATGTGACAATCGCCGCGTTTTCCCCATGCTTCCGCGTCGACAGCACAATTCCATCATCCGACCATTTCATAACTTAAATGCCAAATTTCAAACCTAGGTTTCGATATATTTCGGGATCGTCACCCCATTTTTCACGCACCTTAACAAACAAAAACAGATGCACTTTCCGCTGAAGAAGTTGCTGCAAATCTTCTTGTGCGAGCGTTCTTATTTTTTTTATGCGCTCCCCACCCTTACCGAGAACAATTCCTTTCTGGCTAGGTCGTTCTACATAAATCACCTGTTCCACTTTAACCGCACCATTTTGGAATGGCTGCCAGGTTTCGGTCTCAACCGTCAGTGCATATGGCAATTCCTGATGAACATGCAGAAATAATTTTTCGCGCGTTATTTCCGCAGAAAATAGCCTTTCGTTCATATCCGAAAGCTGTCCTTGCGGAAAATGCCACGGTCCTGCCGGCAGTGTAGCCGCCAATGCCCCCTTAAGATCTTCGACCCCATCCCCCTTCAAAGCAGAGACCATAAAAAATGCGCTAAAAACTATTTCTTCGCTCAACAACTTTGTCATTTGAAGGAGGTTGGATCGCTTAACGATATCAATTTTATTTATGGCGCAAATCGCAGTCTTTCCGAACGACTTGAGTTTATCTGTGATTACTTTGGTTTCAGTATTGATGCCCGTCTTGGCATCTATCAATAAAACAATTAGATCCGCATCTGACGCTCCTCCCCACGCGGCCGAGACCATAGCCCGGTCAAGGCGGCGTTTTGGTTGAAAAATTCCGGGTGTATCAACAAATACCAACTGCGCGCCCTTAAACACCGTCACACCCATAATACGGGTTCGTGTCGTCTGCACTTTGGGGGTGACGATAGACACCTTTGAGCCAACCATCGCATTCATCAGAGTGGACTTGCCGGTGTTAGGTGCACCAAGAAGTGCGACAAAACCACATCGGGATTTTGGGTTTGGTTCCTGGATCACGAAATTTTTATGAGTTGTTTAAGCAACTTAGTAGCGGCCGCCTGTTCCGCGGCGCGCTTTGACCCTCCTTCCGCGATAACGATATCACAATCCTCTACGGTGAGTTCTACCGTGAACACAGGCTGGTGGGGTGGTCCTTCACGATTGAGGATTTTGTATAGTGGCAAAGGCAGTCCCCTACCCTGCGCCCACTCCTGAAGTTCAGTTTTCGAAGCCTCTGGTCCGTCCAGGTCAATGCGCGGAAGCCAGAAGTGTTCCACAAATAACCTTGCCTTACCCAATCCACCATCGGAATATATACCGCCTAGTATGGCTTCGCAGCAATCTGCTAGTACTGACTGGCGCAAATTGTTACCGGCAATGATCTCGCCTTCTGACATTAAAATGTAATCCTCAAGACATATGGTTCTTGCCACATCCGCTAACGTTCGACCACTCACCATCGACGCCAGTTTGGGCGCTAGCTTTCCCTCAGGCCACGACGGAAACATATCGATCAACATTTCGGCAATTACCAATCCAAGAACTCTATCACCCAAAAACTCCAGTCGTTCGTATGTCTGGCCACCATGTTTTTGCTTAAGGCTAGAATGGGTGAGGGCGTGAATTAGTATATTTATATTACCAAACTGGTAATTCAGAATTTCCTGTAACGCGACCAGTTTGTCTTTTGTTAAGGACATGGCCAAATAAATTCCTAGCGGATCGTATGGAAAATTCGCGACCAACGAACCGTTAGCGGCCATGAACCGCCAGTCAACGGGTCCGGATCGTATGAAAAAAAAATGAACTCGGCACGCCCCACCATATTCTTTAACGGGATATACCCTACCTCGCGCAGCACTCGACTGTCCTGGGAGTCATCCCGATTGTCTCCCATTCCGAATACATGCCCTGACGGGACCGTGTACACCTCGGTATTGTCGAGAATAAATCGATCATTTTTCTCAACAATGAGGTGTTGGATTCCGCCAGGTAGCGTTTCCTCATATTGCGCCATCTGCTCAACCGACCCCAACATTCCGCGGACTCGGTATGGTGCCACCGGTCTTCTATCTACCAGGTCACCATTAACATATAATCGTCCTCTACGGACTTGAACTTTATCTCCAGGCAGCCCTATTATTCTCTTAATATAGTCAGTCTCGTTATCCTTAGGCAGTTTAAAAACGGCAACATCGCCTCGCTTCGGAACATCACCAAACACTCGGCCCGGAATCAAGGGCAGGCTAAAAGGCAGGGAATGGCGGCTATAGCCATAGGTATATTTGGAAACGAACAGATAATCGCCCACCAACAACGACGGAATCATAGAACCAGAAGGAATATTGAATGGCTCAAACGCAAAAGTCCGAATAAACAGCGCTATCAACACCGCATAAATTAGAGTTTTTATCGTATCCCAGAACCCTGTCGATTTTTTGGCTGCCATAAAATACTTTTTCGGATTCAGTTGTAAAAACGCCAGGACGAACGGAAGTAGCTTGGTCTTCTAGGTCGGGTTTAGTAGCGCTGCCGTTACGATGTCAAGGGCTCGTCTTTATGACGGTTGATATTATAACTGTCGCCTCGGCGATAGGATGCTCGTCAGTAATAGTCAAATCAATCTGCGCTTCCATACCTTCGGGGAGGATTTCATTGAGCCGTTTTAAGGCCCCACCGGTCAGTTGAAAGGTGGGCTTGCCACTAGGCAGGTTTATAACGCCCATGTCTCTCCAGAAAACACCTTTGCGAAAACCGGTTCCCAACGCTTTTGAACATGCCTCCTTCGCGGCGTAGCGCTTTGCATAACTCGCCGCCCTCAGGTACCTGCCATTGCTTCTTGTCCTCTCGGTCTGAGTGAAACATCGATAAATGAAGCGATCGCCAAAGCGATCTAGGGTCTTTTCAATGCGCCGGATGTCGACCAAGTCCGAGCCGATACCCAATATCATATGAAGAATCTCATATCATTATCAAAGTGTCAGGTCAGTCAAACGCTTTCTCCCTCGCTTTATCCATTAGTGATCTCATTGTTTTAATTGCTCTTTCAAAACCACTAAAAATGGCCTCCCCGATTAAGAAATGCCCAATATTAAGTTCCGCGATTGTTCGTATCGCGGCAACTGGAACCACTGTGTTAAATGTGAGTCCGTGCCCTGCATGGCACTCCATACCTTGTTCTTCAGCACACGCAGCAGCAGCGGTAATACGATCAAGTTGACGATTCCGCTCATCCCCGTGGGCTTCACAATAGGCTCCTGTATGCAGTTCAATGACTGGGGCTCCTATTGCCTTTGCAGCTTCAACCTGACCGATTTGGGGCTCGATAAAAAGTGACACCCTAATGCCAGCATTACTCATCTGCCGGACAAAGCTTCCCAAGACGTCTTGCCTGCCCACAACGTCCAACCCACCCTCCGTGGTTCGTTCCTTGCGCTTTTCCGGTACTATGCAAACGGCATGTGGTGCATGGTGCAAAGCAATCTCTAGCATCTCTCCAGTGGCCGCCATCTCTAAATTTAGGGGCAACGAAATCTCTGAAATCAACCGAAAGATATCCGCATCGGTCATATGGCGCCGATCTTCGCGCAGGTGAGCGGTAATACCATCGGCACCCGCACGGGCAGCCATGCTAGCAGCGCGGATAGGATCAGGGTGAAGGCCGCCGCGGGCATTACGTATCGTGGCCACGTGATCGATGTTTACCCCAAGTCGCAGATATCGCTCTTCCATCTAATCTTTACCTTGCTGTCGCGTTACAAAGCAGATTCCTAAGACGCTGAAGACACGAAGTCGTTTCCGTTCGGCCTCGATGGCCTGTACGTTCGCCATCACGAAGTCACCCATCGCGATCTACGGAAGTAATTTCGGGAATTGCTCTTAACGCTGCAATTATTTCACTCAGGTGTCCAGTTTTTACTACTTCGATATCCAGAACCATTTCAAAAAAATCACTAGACCGACTTGTGATTTGCAGATTGTTAATATTGCCAAAATTTTGCCCAATGACAGTGGTCAAAGCCCCTAGAGTACCTCTTTCGTTGGCGACGACTAATTTGATTCGACCCACATGGGTTTCTGGCCCGATGTCCCAACCAATTTCTACCCAACGTTCCGGCGTATCAGCAAAACTCGCAAGGGTTCCGCAATCTTGGGTATGGATGGATACTCCCTTTCCTGGAGACAAAATCCCAATGATCTTGTCACCCGGAAGGGGGTGGCAACAGTTTGCATAATGCACCGCCATGCCGGGAGTTAACCCGCGCAGCGGTATCTTGCCTACTTGCAAGCTTCGTACCTGACGATGATCCACGTCTTCAGGTAGGTTTATTTCTCTGTCGGACGGTTTCAATCCTAAGTCTCTTCGAAACTCAGCCGGTACCAGAGAAGAAATTACATTCGACACGGGCACCTCGCCACTTCCAATTGTCGCTGCTAAATCGTCTAATGATTCTGCATTAAATTCTTTTAGCACCGAACTCGGTGGTACAAACCCCGGAGGACGTCCTACATCTCTATAGGCCCTTTCCAGCATAGCTTGGCCGAGTTTTGTAAACTCTTCGCGACGCTCACTTCTAACATATCGGCGAATTCTTGCGCGAGCCTTACCAGTCACGACCCACTGTTCCCACGTGGGTGAAGGCGTGCCATCAGCGGATGTTAAAACTTCCACTTGATCACCGTTTCGGACCTCCGTCCGCAGCGGGGCCATTTTACCATTTATCGTAGTTCCTATGCAGCGGTCACCTATCTCGGAGTGCACCGCATACGCGAAGTCGATCGCAGTCGCCCCCCGGGGAAGATTGATGATTTCCCCCTTGGGGGTAAAACAGAATACTTGGTCGGGAAACATCTCAAGCTTGGTATGCTCTAGAAATTCGTCTGGGTTATTTGAGTTCTCAAGTATATCAAGAAGTTGGCGAACCCACCGATAACGCTTCCCCTCGGTCAGTGCCGCACCCTGCTTATATTGCCAATGGGCAGCTACACCGAGTTCCGCCACTTCGTGCATTTGCGTCGTCCGGATCTGTATTTCGATCCGGTTCATGAGGGGACCTATGACCGCTGTATGGAGAGACTGATATCCATTGAGCTTTGGGGTTGAGACGTAGTCGTCAAATTCATCTGGAATTACCCGGTATTTTGTGTGAATTACTCCGAGCGCCCGATAGCAATCTTCAATCGAGGCAACGACGACCCTGAAAGCGATAATGTCTGTAAGTTGTTCGTATTCGATATTTTTCCGTTGGATTTTACGCCAAATTGATACTGGACTTTTTGTACGCCCAGAAATCCACGTTTCTATATCAACGTCGGCTAACGTACGACTAATCTCCTTAGATATCTCTCCCACCACATCGTCGCCCTGACTTTTAAGAAATTCAAGACGACTCACGATTGATTCTGATACATCGGGATGGAGCACACGAAAGGCCATATCCTCCAGTTCATCCTTGATTTCCTGTATCCCGATCCTCTCTGCTAAAGGCACATATATCTCCATCGTCTCACGTGCGATCCGAAGACGCTTTTCAGGATCACTTATATGATGAAGAGTGCGCATATTGTGTAATCGGTCAGCGAGCTTGACGAGCAATACTCGTATATCTTCTGAGGTCGCCAGAAGAAGCTTTCGAAAATTCTCGGCGTGTTTGGTATCAGGCGACTGAACCTCTAATCTTGAAAGCTTAGTCACGCCATCCACCAGACGTGCAACCTCCTCCCCGAACAAACGCTCGACCTCATCAATTGTGGCAACGGTATCTTCGACTGTATCGTGCAATAAACCGGTGACAATTGAAGCTGTATCCAGCTTATACTCTGCGAGGATAGCTGCGACCTCGACGGGGTGGGAGAAGTAGGGATCACCGGATTCACGTGTTTGAGATCCGTGGGCGTTCATTGAGAACACGTAAGCGCGATTCAACGCTTCTTCATCGACCGACGGGTCATAGGCACGAACGCACTCGACCAGCTCAGACTGCCACATCATCGTAACAACACCCGATCAGACGTTGTGCATTCTATACGGTCCGATAACATAAAGGATCGCCAATTCACGATCCAAACTTCATCTTTAAACTTCCTTTTTTACGTCCTCTATCACCACGTCTTCAAAGCCAGCGGCAAGCGCGGCCATTGGATTATCCGTGAGGGAATCCTGAACAGGTGTGTTATCGAGAGGGACGGTTTCAGCATCATCTGCAGGACCGGTTATTTCGGTCAACACATCAGATACCTCCGCCATATCATCTTCTTCGGCAAGTTCATCGACATCAATATTACGCTGCAGTCCTTCAATTACGGCAGTTTCAAGACCATCCAGCGGCACGGTTTCATCAGCAATTTCGCGCAATGCTATAACGGGATTTTTATCATTATCTCGTTCAACAGTAGGTTCCCCGCCAACAGATAATTCTCTGGAACGCTGCGCGGCCATCATTACTAATTGGAACCGATTTGATATTTTGAGAACGCAATCTTCGACGGTCACCCGAGCCATCTTTGAAAATCTCCCACTCTCTAAAGAGACCGGTATATAAGGGCAGTCAAACGATAAAGCAAGTATTACAGGCTGTTCACAAAGGACTGCCTCAGTCATCGGGAACACAAATCTGTTCACCAGAAAGTCCCGAAATCAGCGAATTTAGATCACACCCTAATTTCGGGTGTGTCCAATCGGGTGCAATATCAAGCAGCGGATACAGGACAAAGGCTCTGTTGGCCATTCGGGGGTGTGGCAGCACCGGCCAAGCCGGCTCCTCTTGCACATTTTCATCGTAGGCGATCAGGTCAAGGTCAAGAACACGAGCTGTCTGAGAAAATGAACGTTTCCGGCCGAACTGGTTCTCAATCTGGTGCAACTTGCCCATCAATTTAGGAGGGTCCAACACGGTGGCAACCGAAACCAACCCGTTAATAAAATCTGGCTGTTCAGAGGCTGGAACAGGAGCACTTCTATACCATCGCGAACGAGAAATGATGGTGAACCCCGACGCCGCCATGATCGATAAGGCACGATCGCAGACCTGCCGGGGCATACCGTAAATAGGGTGGGGTAAATTTGATCCAAGTGCTATCAATATCACTGAAATATCGCCTTAACTATTTGATCTAAAACAAAAAGCAACTAAAACAAAGTTTTTTAAATGAGACCAAAACCAGCGTACATATTTGTTAACGCGACTGTGACCTCAAACATATTAAAACCATTGGATTTTAAAAGACGATGCATTTTAATTCTCAGGAACGGACGGCACTTTTTATCGACGGCCCTAACCTATATGCGGCTGCTAGGTCTCTAGGTTTCGATATCGATTACCAAAATTTGTTAAATATTTTTCGAGCACAGTCCTCCCTCGTTCGCGCATTCTATTATACGGCCCTTGCCGAAGATCAGGAATATACGCCAATACGGCCACTGATCGACTGGCTCGACTACAACGGTTATACGATGGTCACGAAGCGTGCCCAAGAACACACCGCCGTCCGAGGAAAACGTAAAAACAAAGGAAATATAGAAATTGAACTTGCGATAGACATGCTTGAAATGTCGCAGCATATTGATCACGCAGTGCTTTTTTCGGGTGATGGCGATTTCCGGCGCCTTATTGAGGTCGTTCAACGCCGAGGCGTCCGAGCCACTGTCGTTAGCACACTCCGTACTCAACCGCCAATGGTGTCAGACGAACTTCGACGCCAAGCGGATACTTTCGTGGAGTTGGTTGACCTGATCGAGTCCATCTCTCGCGATGATACCCGCGGCGAGGAGGAAGACGAGATCCCAGCGTTTATAAAATCACCCAGCCACCGAAAGCCAACCCCCGCTGAACCGGATCCGGAATTTGATAACGGCAACAAACGTTCTGAAAACAGTTGAAATTGAAAAAAGAACCACAAGACCACAAGACGCCCTGCGCTCCTCCCGCAAATTGTGCGCGTTGCCCCCGCCTAGTTGAGCTAAGAGACCGGAATCACTTAGAATTTCCCGACTGGCACAACGCCCCTGTACCTTCATTTGGTCCAATGAAGTCCCAATTATTGATTGTGGGCCTAGCTCCCGGGTTAAGGGGCGCTAACCGGACCGGGCGCCCGTTTACCGGAGACCACGCAGGCGATCTCCTTTATCAAACACTCGCAAAATTTGATTTCACGCGTGGAACCTATCGCAAGCGCCAGGACGATGATCTTAAATTGATCAACTGCCGCATCACAAATGGGGTCAGATGCCTACCGCCGGAGAACAGGCCAACTAGCTCCGAGATTAACAAGTGTCGACCGTTTTTAAGCAAAGAAATCGCTTCTATGAACAACCTGAAAGTAATTTTAGCTCTCGGCGGAATTGCCCATAATACTCTTTTGTCGGCATTGGGTGAACGACGCTCTGCTTTCAAGTTTACCCACGGCGCATTCTACATGTTATCGAGTGGACTTCTTCTTGCCGATAGCTACCATTGTTCCCGTTACAACACGAATACGGGGCGACTGACCAAACAAATGTTTGAAAACGTGTTTAAGGATATCAAGGCCCATATTGGTATCTAACTCGAAGAATGAACGCCATGCTGTTTTCTGCGACTTATTCATCGTCACAACACACTAACTAATGCAGACGCGAACCACTGGTTACAACGTCAATTTGGGCTAAAAAGAAAGATCTTCCTGCTAAAAAACGGTTATTTTTCATCCGCCCAGACACAAATTCGCTGACTGTAACCCTAAATTTAACTCACCCTTTGTCCCGCAAAAGCCGAGCCTTTTGACGGTCCCAATCACGCTTTTTTTCCGACTCACGCTTGTCAAAATGTTTTTTGCCCTTGCCCATCCCAAGCTCCAACTTCGCTATACCACGTGCATTGAAATATAGTTTTAGCGGTATTAGGGTCATCCCCTCACGTTCCGTAGCCCCGATCAGCTTTAGGACTTCGCGCTTTTTAAGGAGCAGTTTTCGTGGACGTTTCGGTTGGTGATTAAATTTCCCCGCCTGTCGATATTCGGGGATATGGGCGTTAAGCAACCAGACTTCACCGTTGTCCGGTTTAGCGTAGGCCTCTCCTATGTTTGCCCGGCCCTCTCGTAAAGCCTTTACTTCGCTTCCAACCAAAACGAGACCGGCTTCGAAGGTCCCTTCGATCTCATAGTTGCGGCGCGCCTTGCGGTTCTGGGCAGCTAGGCGTTGCAGAGCGAGGTCGGTTTTCCCCATTCCACCTGCTGTCAGTTGAGAAGGCCGGCATGACGCATAGCCCGTTCAACTTTTCCACGAGATTCTTCTGTAATGGGTACTAACGGAAGGCGCAGTTCCTCAGCACATTTTCCCAGAAGGCTTGCTCCATATTTAACTGGTCCTGGGTTTGATTCACAAAACAAATCCGTATGCAACGGAGTAAGGCGTTCATTTATTGCCTGAGCTTCCCCGATTTTCCCGGCTTGCCATGATGAGTGCATTTCCGACATCAGTTTCGGCGCAACATTCGCTGTGACGGAGATGCACCCAACACCCCCCTGTGCAAGAAAGCCCAACTGTGTAACATCCTCACCGGAAAGCTGACAAAACGCATCCCCACATGCGAGTTTCTGTTCCGTCGCCCGCCCTACAGCTGCAGTAGCGTCTTTAACGCCAATAATGTTTTGCAGCTCGGCGCAACGCGCCATCGTGTCAGTAGACATGTCAATAACTGAACGACCAGGTATGTTATATATGATTATCGGCAATCCGACCGCATTGATCGCTTCAAAATGGCGGAATAGACCTTCTTGAGTGGGTTTGTTGTAATAAGGAGTTACTACCAATGCTGCATCGGCACCGGTCATCTTCGCGTGTTCGGCAAGCTGTATCGCCTCGGACGTGGAATTAGATCCTGCACCCGCTATAATTGGGACGCGTTTGTCAGCAACGTCTACACACAACTCCACGACCCGCTTGTGTTCTTCATGGCTCAGTGTAGGAGATTCTCCAGTTGTGCCTACAGGAACAAGCCCGTCCGTACCTTCCTGAATTTGCCAGTCGACGAGTTCTCTAAAGGCACGTTCATCAACATCGCCGTCACGAAATGGGGTGATGAGCGCACAGATGGAACCGCTATACATGGCGGCTTCTCCACAATTTAATCGTTAAGTAGCAACCCACATTACCTCGGGCTCCCTGATACGGCAAGGTAATGGGAGCACTTCTCCAAGGCCTGATTAAACAATATTTGAAATACACAAACCATTGCCCGCCCCTAAAGCCGAAGCTAATTTATAGGGAGAAGGAGTATTCAATGCCCCATCCCGCATTCCAAGAAACTGAGGCCTGTGTTTTCGACGCATATGGCACCCTATTTGATGTTCATTCGGCCGCGGCCCGAATGAAGGATGAACTCGGCACAAAGGCACACCTTCTCTCCGAGATGTGGCGCCGAAAACAACTTGAGTACACATGGCTTCGCAGTTTAATGGGCCGGTACGATAATTTTTGGCAGATCACTCGCGACGCCCTCGATTATTCAATGAGTGCACTTGATATAGAGAAACCGGGAATCCGCGCAAAGTTAATGGAGCTCTACCTTCAGCTGGATTCCTATCCAGAGGTCAGCGACACACTCGAACGATTAAAAAAGGCCGGCAAAAAGATCGCGATACTCTCTAACGGCGAGCCATCAATGCTTATTGCCGCCGCTAAAAGTTCCAACATTTACCCACTTGTCGACAAAATTTTTTCCGTCGAGAGCGTCGGAATTTTTAAACCACATCCAACGGCGTACCAACTCGCAGTGGATGGCCTGAAAATTCCGGCGAATCGAATTTCCTTTCAGTCAGCTAACGGTTGGGATGCCCACGGTGGTTGCGCGTTTGGTTTCGTTGTGGCGTGGATAAATCGGCAAAAGCAGCCTGTAGAGCATCTTCCGTCAAAACCACAGACCGAAATAACTACACTTTCAGATTTACCGGAACTTATGGGACTTTAGAGCGTACGCAGATGCCTTATCGCGAATGGTTTATCACGTCATTCGACAACCTGTCACTCTACGTCCGTGACTACGGGAACCGGATGGATAGCCGCACACCGTTGTTATGTCTCGGCGGACTGACACGGAACTCCAAGGATTTTGACAGTTTTGCTGAGTGGTACAGTGCCGATGGTAGGCGAGTAATTTGCCCCGACTATCGTGGTCGCGGACGTTCAGCTTACGACAGGAACTGGCGAAACTATAATCCAAGTATCTACATCCGCGATATCCAAGATATCCTCACTACACTAAATGCCTGCCATGTCATAGTCATAGGAACATCGCTGGGCGGGATACTAGGGATGGCAATGGCAGCGGTGATCCCAAGCGGTCTGGCTGGCCTTGTAATGAATGACATAGGTCCAAAAATAGAAACCGATGGATTGAAGCTAATCGTCGAATACATAAATAAAGACCGGCCGCAAGATGACTGGGATAGCGCGGTAACGGCAATCAGGAGAATGCTTCCGGATCTGGTTTTTCAAGATGAAGGTGCGTGGCTGAAGATGACACAGAACACCTTCCGGGAATGCGACGATGGCAAACTCCGGTTTGACTGGGACGTTAAAATTGCAAAAACAATCTCAGACTCCGGATACGTGATTCCTGACATGTGGAAATTTTTCAAGGCACTCCAACACATACCAGCGCTGGCCCTGCGGGGACAGCAGTCTAATATCTTGTCGCCTTCGTGTTTCATGCAAATGAAGGTGGTAAAGCCGGATCTTTTCACCGTTGAAATTCCTCGTGCAGGACATACCCCAACCCTTGCTGAACCGGAATCGCTTGCTGCGCTAGATGAATTTTTCCAAAAATACTAATCGACCTCCGGACGTCTCGGATATTCTCGACGCGTCCAACCGGATTGCAAACATTGCCGTTTGCTCCCCTTTACTTGAATCAGACCGCCTGAATGCTAGGGTCAACGCCCGAGTTTTTCTCAAATGCGAAATGTTTCAGCCGGTTGGTGCTTTTAAAATCCGAGGGGCCTGGAATTTTATGTCTCGGCTAACGAACCGCCAATTAGGGCAAGGTGTCGTCGCATTTTCGTCTGGAAACCACGCCCAGGCCGTCGCCTGGGCTGCCCGGAAATTGCAAACTCCGGCAACCATTGTTATGCCCTCTGATGCACCCAAAGTAAAAATCAACAAAACACGTGAGTACGGAGCGGGCGTTGTTCTTTATGATCGAAACCATGAGAACCGCGAAGAAATAGCAGGCAGCATCGCAGCTAGAAAGGGTGCGATACTCATACCACCGTATGATCACGCCCACATCATTGCAGGCCAAGGCACCGTGGGCCTGGAAATCGTCAAACAATGCAGAAAAGCTGACATTGTACCCGACCTTGTGTTGGTACCATGTTCCGGGGGGGGACTCATATCTGGCTGTTCAATTGTGCTGAAAGATGCGTTTCCCCATAGCCGTATTTTTTCAGTTGAGCCAGAGGGTTTTGACGATACCGCACGGTCTCTCAAAGCAGGGAAACTGGTTGAAAATCTTGGTAATAAAACGTCCATTTGCGACGCTCTATTGGTCCGGAAACCCGGCAACCTGACATTTGAGATCAATCGAAAAAATCTGGACGGGGGTGTTGTAGTAACAGATGACGAGGTAAGGCAGGCGATTGCTACGGCGTTCTCTGACACTGGTCTTGTTACCGAGCCAGGTGGCGCTGTTGGACTAGCAGCTATCCTGGTGAAAAAAGTCGATTGTGCGGGAAAGGTCGTCTGCGTAGTACTGTCAGGTGGAAACGCAGATCCCAGTTTATATAGTCAAATTCTGTCATCAAGATTGGAAACTAACGATCGAAACTAATAATACATTGTAAATTGACATTGCGTATTTCTGTTTGTCACAACATGGGGACCCAAGCTCTAGCTCTGCATGAAATCCTAGAATTTTTGACCCGGCTGAATGGGCGGATCCATGCAATGGTGAATGCCACCGAGGAAAAATCCAAATAGATTGGTATAGCGCAAATATTCAAGTAGAATGACGGTGTTAAGATTTAGTTCTGAGTGTTTTATAACCATTAAAATAATTTGGAGAAAATGACGTGACGGATCTTTACGTCGGGAAAACAGAAGAATTCGAGGACAGGGACCGTAAAATAATTGCGCAGGGTGATCTGGAAATTGGCGTGTTTCATGTGGATGGGGAGTTCTACGCATATGAGAACAACTGTGCTCATCAGGGCGGACCAGCTTGTCAGGGAAAGATCATCAATAAGGTTGAAGAAGTGATCCACGAAACCGAAAAAACCGCCCACGGTCTTAAATTTTCTGAAACCGATGTTCATATCGTCTGCCCCTGGCATGGATATGAATACAACGTTCGCGATGGCCGACATCCTGGGAACAAAAACATCCGTCTCCGCACGTTCCAAGTGGAAATAAAGGACGGTGAGGTTTACGTTGTCATCTGACCCACCAGAATCCGAACTCGACAAGGCGGCAACACGTGCGTTGGAAATCGTCGATCGCGCTTTGCTTGATGGCAAAACAGAAGATATTCCAGACGAAACCGTACAACGTCTGCTGACGGCTGGAACGAGACTGTTTGCGAACAAAGTTGAGATGGAAGACCGCTTCTTTTCTCCATATACTGGTCCAGAAGCGGTAACGGCAACCGATGTGGTAATGACCTGCTCGGACATGTTGCGAGCAGTTAATCTCTCGACATTCGATCTTGCCATGTGGTTTCAGAGACCGCGTTCAGGCGACGATATCTGATGCACCGAAAATCAGAAATTTTCGATTAAAGGAGTAAAGTGATGGATACAGGAATTGAACGGATTAACGAGAACCAAGTGAAGGAAATCACGACCTACACGGATTCTCGCGATGTTCTCGCCAAGGCTCGCAAGCAGGCAGATGAACGTAACTTCGACGACATATTTATCGCCGATATCGATTCGCACCACACGGAAACAGAATCCTGGCGGGAGATCATCACCTATATAGACGATCCAGTCATCCGTGAGCAGGCAAAGGAGATGGTATTTCATCGTTCTGGATCACCACCCTATGGAATGAATGGTGATCTTGGGATGCGCTACCAGGACGTAGGAGGCCGAATTCCGCATCAAGCAGCTCGTAGCGAGCAGATTGATGAAAGCGAGATCAGGGAAGCAGGACATCGTGACCTCGTACTGGCGAAACGGGCATATGAAGCGATGGGTATTAACACCCAGGTAGTATTTCCAACGCCAATGCTGTTTTTGGGTATGCATCCGCAGTTTGACATGGAAGCAGTACTCGGGAAGGCATACAATCGCTGGCAGGTAGAGAATATCCTGACCAAAGACCCCAATCTAAAAACCATGATGTTTCTCCCATTCAATGATCCTGAATCAGCTTTGGAAACCATCGAGGAGTTCGGAGATGCACCTGGTTGCGTAGGTTTCATGGTTACGTCAGTCCGCTACAAGGCCGTTCATCACAACCATTACATGAAGGTCTACCGCGCGCTTGAAGAACGGGGATTACCGATCGGTTTTCATGCTGGATACTACTGGCAGGATCCCTTCATGATGCAGATCAACCGTTTTGGTTCGATGCACGCACTTTCCTTCGTTTGGTGTAATGTCGTCCATATGACCAACTGGATAATGAATGGCCTCTCTGAACGATTCCCAAATCTCCCGGTAGTCTGGATAGAATCTGGCTTAGCTTGGGTGCCATGGCTAATGCAGCGTCTCGACCATACTCATTTAATGCGATCATCAGAAGCGCCTTTACTTAAGAAGATGCCGAGTGAGTACATGAAGGAAATGTACTACACCTGCCAGCCTATGGAGACCGATCATCCGAAGGCCCTTGAGTTAACGTTTGAAATGATCAACGCAAAAACGCAACTCATGTACGCATCCGACTGGCCCCATTATGATTTCGATACACCAGGTGTCATCTGGGACCTTCCCTTCCTGGATGAACAAGCCAAAAAGAACATTCTGGGCTTAAATGCAAAGCGCATATTCAATTTCGATAGATAGGTCCAGAAAGATAAAAAGGCGAGGAACGCCTCGCCATTTTACCGCCAGTCATCAATGACAAAAGTTTTTGGCTGGTTATAACCAAGACTGCTTGGTCGCATCATAGCGATGCCATTCATCCACGTCCGGTACCCGTTTTGGAGCATCGTCCGGTAACATGCGGTACGCCCTGTGTTAGTACCTGCAACAATACGCATTGTTCCCCGGGATGCCGCAAACCCTTCACAGAAAGCCAGCAGTTCCAGAAACACTTTCTCGATTGACGGTCCAGGACGAATTGCCGCAAATTTCACGAGTGTTTGCTGACTGCCGGCCTCCGACATGGTTCCTTGGTGTAAGCACGCAAAACCTTCAAGCCCCCTGGCGGACTTGAGAAATGCAGTATCGCCAAACTTATTCCGTTCTATAGCGCATATCTCGGATGTGACATCAAGTGCAGGAAATATTTGATTGGTGATTGCGCGACATTGAGCAAGTACCTTTTTCCGATCAATCTGGTCAAGAGTTGAAAAGAATGACGCGTTATCGGGCAGGCTGGAGGTGGGTGGCACAACTTTGTCCATAACCGCAGTAATTTGTTGCATTTGAAATCCAAAGGATTCGTATAGGCGGATATGAGTTGGACTTTGCGGATGGGTGAACAGGCCACAGAGGCGAAACGAGTGTTTGTCTAAATACGCGATCATTTCGGCCATCATACGCCGCCCGATACCGGACCCCCAGTAATTCACATCAACCGTAAGTGGGCCCAGAATAGCCATACCTTTCCAGTCGGTCACAAAACCACAAGCCACCTGACATCCGCCTAATTCGCCTACGAAGGCGCCTTCGGGATTTGCCTCAAATCGCCCATAAACTGCATCCCCGTCACCGCGAAATTCTGCAGGGTCCTTTAAGCCAAAGAAAGTTCCGAATGCAATTCGGTTGATGCGGTCTGCGTCAGGAAGGTCAGCCGCAACCATCGGTCGGATCATCAACTCAGTCACGATTTTTGCTATCCCGTTACAAAACGCCTCTTGAGGGTTTAGCCCTCTGATCCACCATTTCTAGCGAACCTCGACTTCCATCCGACCAATTATCTCAACCTGACATTCCAGTCGATCTCCCGGCTCAAGCGGACCAACACCCTGCGGTGTCCCCGTCATTATGATGTCGCCGGGATAAAGGGTGTAAAACCTTGAAGCATACTCAATTAACCTACGGCAACTGAAGATAAGATGTTTGGTATTTGAATTCTGCCTAATTTCGCCGTTGACAGTAATACAGAAGTCAAGATCGTCAGGGTCAGTAATTTCGTCGGCAGTCGTCACCCACGGGCCCAGAACGGCATAGGAATCCAGCGACTTGCGAAGACTGCGGTCCTCAACACCGCGAACCGTGTTATCAAGCCCTATTGAGTAGCCTGCGACGATGTCCAAAGCATTGTCCTGCGAGATCCCCTTCGCGGTTTTTCCAATAATTATAGCAAGCTCTATTTCGTGATCATTTCGACGGTCTGTGTGCCCCAGGGTTATACCGTCCCCTGGCCCAACCAGTGCGGAACTCGCTTTCAGGAACAGTCCGTAATCATCTATCGTTAAAATCGATTGCCCAAAGTGGATTTCTATATCCTCACGGGCTTCCGCGATGTGATCTACATAATTGGCTGGCGCCGCGATTATTTTGGTTGGATTGGCGACCGGGCTCCGAAGGATGACGTTATCGACTCCCTGGACATAACCCATTTTCTGATTCGCGATGATTTCGGGCGTAATAGCATCAAGACCGGCGATCATCGCGTCTCCATGTGGACGAGGCCATCCCGACTTTGGAATTTTTTCAAGTGCGAGTGTCACGTCGATCAGCTGATCGCCTTTAACCAACCCCAGTTTATTATCGTTGTATCGGCAAATTCTCATTCAGTATTCCTATACTCCTCTCTCGCACCTATCGCCCATGAAACCCCATGGCCCGGAGTGTCAGAAGGCGTGATATTTCCAGAACTGTCCATTGAAACAGGATTGTCAAAAAGAGGTTCCAAGAGTGGGAAGTCCTCCATCCAGCGTATTGCCGGTGCCGCACCGGCGACGTGAATAAATATGGCAGGCAGAAAATGTGGTGATACGACCAGGTCGTAATGCTCCGCCAGATGCGCGATGCGCAAGCTTTCGGTAATTCCGCCGGCCATCGCCAGATCCGGTTGCACTATCGACACTGCCCCCGCAGCCATCAAGGGTTTAAGCTCTGTAACACCCTGGTGGTGTTCACCGGACGCGAGCGGCACAGAGCTACTCGCCGCCAGGATCGTAAAGCCATTGGTATCGTGGGCGGGTAATGGCTCTTCAAACCACAGTGCGTTGACGTCGGCCAGAATGTTTGTCAGCCATTGGGCCCGAGCAAGATCGCATTTTTCGTTAGCGTCAGCCATGATATCAACACCATTGGGCAGTGCATCCGAGACTGCCTGAATCCGCTGCAAATCAGCCGGCGCGCCGGCAACTCTTAGCTTGACAGCGGTACACCCCATTTCCACATATTGAAGAGCACGTTCAACTGCGGCCTCGGGCTCTTGGGTCGGACCGAAACCCCCAGATCCGTATACCGGCAAAGTACGGGGGGTACCACCCAGCGCGGTATAGAGGGGCACCCCCAGCCGTTTGGAATGAAGATCCCACATTGCAACATCGATTGCTGCAATCGCCAGATATCCAATACCTCGCCCCAGACGGTTGAGAGAAGCAGCTAGCGTAAGCCAAAGCGCCTGTGGGGGCACAATATGTTGTCCGATCACAAACCGGTCGAGCATTTCCTGCGTGGCGGCGCAGACTATTTTTCCGCCACCGCCAAGCACATATGAAAAACCATTCCCTATTGTTCCTTGGGAATCCTCAATTTCGACAACAATCACGTCGACGGTGGTAACACCGGACCCACCAGTCGGTCCCGGGAGTGGGTACACCCATAATTCAGCAGATGCCCTCGTAGTTTTTACCGTCACTGCTCAGATTTCCAGTTTAATGAGTATGCTGTCCCCGTCTTCTATCCCGAGCTTATCCCGAATACCAACGGCCGCGATTACCTCAACCTGCGCCGGAGGATAATCAGTAATCAGCGGATAGACGATCGCACCGTCAACCTGACCTTCAATAGAGACCCGCCAGCATTTCGCGTCACAATCATGAAGTCCGTTGTTTGGATTTATCATACGGATACCCGAAGTTCTTTTGAGACGGATCCAGACTGGCATCGATTCAGGATCATCAATGATGACATTGACTGTACCCGGGTAGGGTTCAATCCCCACCTTTTCCTTGAACTGGGCGCTCGCCCAGTCGAGCTGAGTGAAGCTCGCGCCCATACCAATGCCGGTGGCAAGCCTTCCTCTCAGTATCTCCTCTTTCATTCAGCAGCGCGGACAGCGACATCCATCTTGCCAATGCCCTCGCAGTAGCAATGCATGATATCACCGGGTTCGACCGGTCCCACCCCTTCAGGCGTCCCGGTCATGATCACATCACCCGGGTAGAGCGTATAGAACTGGGAGCCATATTCGATCAATTTTCGGCAATCAAAAATCAATTTATCTGTATTGGAATTCTGCCGTTCCTCGTCACCAACGTGTATTGAAAAATCAAGTTTGTCTGGATCCGAAATCTCATCGGCTGTCACCAGCCAGGGGCCAAGCACGGAATAACTGTCGATTGCCTTTCTGAGGCTGCGCTCCTCGGTTCCACGGACGGTCATGTCCAGACCAATCGCGTAGGCAGCAACATAATCCAGCGCGACCTCGCGAGGGACGTTTTTCCCTTTTTTACCGATGATCATCGATACTTCCACCTCGTGATCATTCCGTCGGTCAGTAAAATGAAGTTCCACCCCTTCACCCGCACCAACCAAAACGGAATTTTTGAGAAACAGCCCATAATGGTCAATAGTCTTGATGTCGCGGCCAAAGTTGACACCTTCGTCTTCAAGAGATTCTTCAAGATGGGCGTAATAGTTAACTGGGGCGCCAATTACCTTGGTCGGATTGGCAACCGGGCTTTTCAGCGTCAGCGACGATAGGGCGTGACGTTCACCAGACGGGGCAAGTTCCGCAGCCCTTGAACAGACGGCCTCGAGGTTTGCAATAAGTGCGTCGCCCATTGGAGCCGGCCATCCTGTCACAGGAATAACTTCTAGTGCTTTGGTGACGTCGACAACCTCCCCACCATCCACAATCCCGAGCCGGTCGTCGTTATAGCGGCAAATCTTCATTAACGGTCCCCCCGAAATTAAATCCTAGAGAGCTGTAATGGCATTCCCGCTACAATCGGTCCAGTGTAATCT
>JAYZQT010000016.1:0-12491 GCA_036136335.1 Pseudomonadota bacterium | reverse complement strand
CTTTCAGCTATAATGATATTTTTGGTGGTGGATCCGGTGCGCGGCCCACCAAGGATGGTCGGGATGCCCAGGACACCCATCTGGCACGCTTCAGGAATACACCAACGGAGATGATTGAGCACGAGTATCCGGTTCGGGTGTGGTCATACGAACTTCTCCCTGATACCGGCGGTGCTGGAAAATACCGTGGCGCCTTGGGGCTTGCACGCGAGGTCGAGGTCCTGACTGATGGTGTGGTTTTTTCACGTTATGGTGATCGACAGAAAAATCTTGTGCCTGGCGCCCAGGGTGGCAGAGAGGGTCAGTCTGGCCGGTTTGTCTTAAATCCTGGAAAAAATGGTGTGGTTCTTAAATCAAAAGGAGTCGACGCGTTGACCAAGGGCGATGTTCTCCGCATTGAAACGCCTGGTGGAGGTGGCTTCGGCCCCGTGGAAGAGCGCGAAGTCTCGTCGTTAGCCGCTGATCTTCGTGATGGAAAAACCACCCATCAGTTTATCAGTAATCATTTTGGAGAAGAAATGCACTCAGCTGCTTTGGAACTTGTTGATGATTTCGCTAAAGCTGCGGAATAGGGGGAATAGATGAAACAAATACGTTTGGAAACCACTTCACCATTTCAGGGGCTCGCGGAACTTGTCGCTGATGACGAGGGCCTGTTTGCTGCCGAGGGTGTTGAGGTAGAATGGGTCGAGAGGGCGAATTCACCTCGCGAGGTAGAACCCAGAATAACAACGCCTGATGGTTTGTCCGCCTTTTCAAGTCACGGAGAGGCTTTCGAAAAAGGCGGCGCTGACATGTACAACGCATGCGAATGGGGCAACTATCGTCGAGTTCAGGATACTGGAGCCAAAGGTCGCCAATTGGGCCGGCGATCTATCATGGTGTGGGCGGGGATTGTCGTAGCACCAAATTCCGAAATCTTCAGTCCTCAACAGCTCGCCAACAAGATGGTCGCGGTGCCCTATTATTTTGGCACCCACTACCTGACGTACCAAATACTGGAGGGTTTTTTGCCACGGGACCTGATAAAAACATGTCGCGCGCCAAACGGATCAGCGGCCCGCTATGACGCGCTGATAAACGGAGAGGTTGAAGCTACTACTCTGACTGAGCCCTACCTGACAGTCGCGGAAAAAGAAGGTTGTCGTATTATTGCGGAAAGCATGTATCACGGGACTGAAGTAGCATCGGATGAAATAGATGCCGAGACTTATGCGGCATTCACTCGGGCCGTTAAAAAGGCGGTTAGACTGATTAACGCTGATAAAAAGCGGTTCGTTCACTACTTTATCGATCGACACAAGGGTCAGCATCCAAGCATAGAACAGCTCACGGTAAACGATTTCCGTCTTTCACGCATTCAGATGGTGGACCCGGCACCCATTCCTGAAGAAGAGCTTCAGCGCACGTACGAATGGATGCGCAGCTGGAATATGATCGACGAACTCAGTCCCGACGTCCTCGTAGATGTGCATCGGCAGCAGGTCGCGCACGAGGTCGCGGCAGAATAAGTTATTCCGGGGGAAGAATTTCCTGGGTGCATACCTGATCAATTAGGTGACTGCGAAGCAGATCTACTAGGTGTGATCGCTTTTGATCGGCGGTAAGCGCTGCCCCGATCCCCTGTGTCATTGCCAACACCATTGACTGGTCGCTGAGGCCAAGCCAGAAGTCCCTGCGGGCGAGCTTGTCATTTTCGTCTCGAGCGAATGGACTGTCTGGATTCGCACCCAGGTCGGGGATAAAGAAGTTGGGCATGCTTCCGATCTTCGTGTTGTTGATGTTAAAGGCAATATAGCAATCAGCGGTCGCTAACCAACCCATTTAAATTAAGGCTTCATATGCTGATTGATGAACAGGGGTCGGTACAGTAATAGAAATGTTTTTACAGACCGGTGCTAGGTCGCTGGTTTGTGAGATAGAATTACGGTGTATTGAATGCGCGCGTTAGATTAAAGAGAAGCTATGGAACCATTTCTTAAAAACGCATGGTATGCCGTCGCGTGGAACCACGAGGTTGGCAACACACCACTCGCGCGAACCATTTTAAGCGAACCGCTGGTAATGTACCGTGACAGGGCCGGCGCGGTAATTGCTCTCCAGGATCGCTGTTGCCATCGACATATGCCGCTTTCCGTGGGAAATGTTGTTGGTGACAATCTGGAATGTGGTTATCACGGCCTCAGATTCGACAGAAAGGGTGTATGCGTCAGCGTGCCCGGCCAGTCCAAGGTACCGCCTGGCGGACGAATCCGATCCTGGCCGGTTCTGGAAAAATATCAGTATGTCTGGGTTTGGATGGGGGATCACCAAAAGGCAGACGAAACGCTCCTCCCAGACTGGCATGTGATGCAGCATCCAGATTGGTCTGTCGTCAAGGGGGACCCACCATTTCATATTCCCTGCAATTATGAGCTCTTTAATGATAATTTGCTGGACCTGTCCCATCTTGCCTACGTGCACGTCAAAAACATCGGCACAGCCACCGTACCCGATTATCCAATAGTGACTGAACGCGGAGATAAAACGGTGCGAATGATTCGGTGGATTCTTGATGCGCCGCCGGCACCGCTTTATTCGCGTTTCGGCGGGTTTACCAAAAATATAGATCGTTGGCAGTACGCCGAAGCAATGGTCCCCAGCTACAACACGGTCCGTGTTGGCTGTATGCCTGCTGGATCAGGAGCGATGGCCGGTGATCATCCCGACCAATTTGCGATAAAATCTGGAGGAAGGGACGGGCAAGGATTTGAGTTCTATAACCTAAATGCCATCACCCCCGAGACTGAAACATCTACCTGGTATTTCTATGCGCATGCCCGGAATTTTTCGCAGAATGATCCTGAAATGGATGAAGAATTTCGGCAGGAATTACGTGGTGCGTTTCAGGAGGATGTTGACATCCTTGCCGCACAACAGATGAATATGGACCGTCACACTCACAACCCCAAGGCTTGGGTGGACATAACGGTGGATGGCCCGGGGTTAACGCTTCGTAGAATGTTGGCGGCGGAGATAGCGGCGGAAGCCGCGACTTGCAGTTGAGAACTACGTCGTTGGCAACCCCAATACAGGAATCTGCTTAACAGTTGGTTCTGATGCAGTACTTAACCGGACGAAATTGACCGTTCCCGCGTAATCCGGAGCACCGGAATAGTGCGCGTGTGCACCGGGATGGCCCACCTTGGTCTGCACATTCCAGTGTCCAAGGGCCACATAATCGGCCTGCGCTGCTTTTATCTCCTCTGCCGTAATTAACCAGGATGCACGTTGCTGATCTTCAGGGGGTCGACGGTCTACATAATGACCGTGTGCTGCAACGATGTGATATTGCGCCGCGCGCGCTGGAGCGTCTTTAAGTGGCGCCATATCAGTATAATCGCTATGAGGTCTTCCCCAGATGTGAAGATCAAATTCCGGAAATTCAGCTAAATTTCCATTTACCCCGAGCACGTGCACGTTTTTGATCTTCTCTAACTCAGCCCTCCTCCATACTGAATTGGGCGTCAATGGGTCATGATTCCCAGGCAACATTACTATTCGAATTTCCGCATTTTTCAACAGGTATCTCGTGCGGTTAAGGATGTTCGGTTTGAGTCTGTTATGTTCAAAAACGTCACCAGTCAGGAGGAGTATATCTGCTGCTTGGAATCTAGCGGTTTGGATCACCGCTTCCAGCGGTCCATTTCCATCCCCACCCCATGCGCGCATAGTGTACGCGTCATCAATGTGCAGGTCGGAACTGTGCATTATTAAAATGTCGTTGGTTGCAGGGGACATAAGGGGGCGAGCACCGTGGAAGGCTTCATGTGGGATTCATTTTATGCGCCGGCTATTCTTCTATCAAATCAACGCCAAGTGCGTAACGCGCTGCATTAAGGCTGAAGCCGCGTCGTTGCAGCCACCCTGCATCGCGGCGATGTGATTTTATATCCTGAGGCTGGGATCGGAAGGGGCCGCGCCGGGACCGTTTCAGGGCAAGAACCGCCTGCTCTTTTGCACGATCGTCACTCGTGGTGTCATTATTTACGAGCTGGGGAAGGGTTTGCGTCAAAGCACCTTTTAACTCTGCTGCCACAATCGTCGGATCGACCATCGTTTCCCTGCTGGTCATCCGCACTGCTGCTTCGCTGGCGTAGCCGGACCTTAGGACTGCCCGCAAACGCGCGGACGCTGCCTCCCGGTCATTTACAAAACCCAGCGCTACCAGTTCGGCAACTATTTCTGGGATTAATTTAGTGTATCCGGCCCTTTCTTCCGAGTCCTTAACGTCCCGGAGAAGTCGTCTGTCTAAATGATTGGTTAGCTTGGCGCTAGAAACGAGATACCTATCAGAATACCAGATAGCAATATTTCGAAGGCGTTTCTCTGACATATTTTTCGTTGCACGGGGATTAGCCGAAGACATCGAAACGGGGGTCAGGCTGCAAATAAAATGTGGTAGAATAGATAGGCAAAAAACCCAAGGCCGAAAACAAGATAAAACTTCGCTATCCAGGGGTTTTTTTCCTTGCGCGTCGCAAGGGCCAGAAAATCAATTTTGTGTTTTTCGAGCTTAAGCCATTGCATGGTTAAAAATCCTTTGGGTTGCTGGCGTCGGCTGGGGGGGGGTGGCATCCCGGATCACCATTACCAATCTAAACAAGGTCTCGTCTTCTATGATAGCCACCGTTATCGTTGGTGGGACTATCGGCTGCAACCCTCAGAATGTTTCATCTCGCACTACTGCAACTGAGGATACGTACCGTAGCATGATGAGTCTGTCAGAGGCAACGCGTGCGTACCAAATCTGCCTCAGAACCGCTTCTAACTAAAAGGACATTTTAGTGGGCAGGGTTTCCGGTTGAGGTAGCCTGCGTCCTCGGTCAAGTTTGACAAAATTTACTTCTTAAGTTTTTGAGTGAACAGCATAAACCTACAAATTAGAGTCATGACCATCAATCAAGGCAAATAGCCCTCCAGCGTTATGGGTTTAATCAAACCCAAAAACGTAATACCAGTTTTTGGTTTGATTATTGTCGAGAATCGTAACGCGGAAATTGATAAAATTCACATCACCTGAAAATTTAAGCGCTTCGTCTGCTCGTCTTGGAAAGCCAATAATCGTGCCCGGCTCATAGATAAGCCTATTTCTTATTAGTGGGACGGTTCGCCGATTATTTTCTTTAGAGAATAGAGAAAGACGACCACTCCGTTGTGCCGTCACTAGGAGCCGATACCTTTCGGACCTTGGTACTGTCTCGCCGGGTTTAAATTTTTTGTTACCTAATATTAGAATTAGACTTGGAACCTGTTTAAATGCCTCTTGTCGATGATCTGTAGAGGAGTGTGATTTCGTTTTTTCTTCGGCGAAATGGTTAACCTGCCGCCCTTTAGACTGTTCTCCCAGCTCCGCAAATAACGCTGATCCCCCGATGCCAAAAACAAGGCCGATAAGGAGCAAGGTTGCTATTTTGTGAAAACCGTATCCCGTTAATGGATTTTTGACGGTTCGAGTGAACCGAGATCGGCGCCCCTTTGCAGAAGCAGCATCTTCCGCCGCGGATGAAGCGTCACCTGGCAGCATCGTCTGAATTTCTTTATCAATTTTTGCCGGTGTGCTTTCAACCTCCTTTTCCGCCATGCCTATTCCTCCGCGCCCTGTCCGCGTTGATCACGGTAGCGTGCCATCCTGCTCACAACTGTTCCTGTTCCCGTTTATTTTATAAAACACCCTATCAGAACTATTTTTATAAATGCACGAATCTTCACCCTGGTTGCCTTCGATTGTATCATCCACAGGGTCACCGTGATTCCAGCTCCTCCATAGTTTTTCGGTGCCAAACCTTAATCGCCAGCCTATCGCCTCTTTCAGTTCGACGAAATTGCCCCGACCCCAGAAACCATACCCCCTTATTGATCTATCTTTTGATCCTCCTGAACAACTAGGTAAAATTCAGCAGGCCCGCAAGAGTAACCAACCATATTATATTCTAGTTTGATGGCCGACGGGCGGAGAAGATTTTTTGTGTCGGAATCTTCAGACACAATCACCCAGACAGAAAAGCAATGGGCCCGATAAAAAATGGTGCCGGCTAGAGGACTCGAACCTCCGACCCCCTGATTACAAATCAGGTGCTCTGCCAACTGAGCTAAGCCGGCCCCAAACCCCACTCATATAGCGCTGGCTCAAAACTGCAACAAGAGTGTTCGACTAAGGTTGACTTGATTGTGTTATAGGTGCGTGGCAGCAATGGGGAATTGTTGGCCCTTGGAGAGGTTGCATGTACTGGACACCACGTCGAGAGAATTTTCGTGCACTTATCGAGAGTGATACCTGCGTTCACCCAGGTTCCGTTTTTGACCCAATTTCTGCGCGCATTGCGGAAGACCTTGGGTTCGAAATTGGAATGTTCGCTGGCTCTGTGGCGTCTTTGACCGTGCTTGGCGCGCCTGACCTGATAGTGCTGACGCTGACTGAATTCGCGGACCAGGCCTATCGCATAAACCGGGCGGGCACCCTTCCTCTTCTGGTCGATGCCGATCATGGTTACGGGAATGCCTTGAATGTGCGTAGAACAGTAGAGGAGTTGGAAAACGCCGGTGTAGCGGCGCTGACAATAGAAGATACGGACCTGCCACAGGCTTTTGGTAGTGGTGGAAAAACGCAAATGCTCAACATTGATGAAGGGGTTGGAAAAATGCGGGCTGCCCTTTCCGGGCGTCGTGACCGATCCCTGGTGATAGCAGGGCGAACCAGCGCGATGTCCGCATTGGGGATAGAGGATGCGATCGCCCGAGGGAGGGCTTACCAGGCTGCCGGGATCGACGCGATGTTTTTCACTGGCGTTTCTGAGAGCCACGAGATTGAGGAACTTGCGTCTGCAATAGATATTCCAATTTTTCTTGGTGGCTTGGGGACTGGACTGCTGGCGGATCGAAGTTTTCTCGCCCGTAACCATGTTCGCATAAGCTTGCAGGGACACCATCCTTATCTCGCCTCGGTTAAGGCAACCTATGAAACGCTGGCACTGCTTCGGACGGGTACTTCGCCTAACGATATTTCGGGGAAACCCTCCTCTGATTTAATCAAAACCGTGACGAGGGCCGACGATTATCAACGATGGATCGAAGAATTTCTCGGTGGATAATTTATTCGGCAGCAAAAGCGTGCACGGCAACACCATCGGTGCCTTCTTGGCGGACGTTCGCGATTGTCATCGCTTCTGCGATCCTAGCAACTTCTGTTCTCGTCAGTTTCATTAGCGGGGGTCGCACAACTGCGGGCCCTTTGAGGCGGCCCAGTAAAACCAAGGCCTCCTTCATACGATTATGCATGTCTCCCAACGGGTCACAGTAAAACACCTGCGTGGTATGATATATGCGGTCTGCCACATTTTGTGCAGTGAGGAGATCATCGCCTTTTACTGCTCGATACAGGGCAGATTGCAGATCTGCGATGACCGATCCCGCTCCTGACAACAAACCATCGGCACCCATAATGAGCGATGACATTAGCCATGACGAATTTGTCGAGAGAACATTGATCGGGCGTGAGAGGCCATGCAGAGTTTTGATATGACGGTCATGAGCCTGGGGTGGTGACCAGTCCTTGATGGCTTTTACACTTGGGATCTCTTCGCAAATCTGCACCAGTGTATCCAGTGTGTAGGCCAGTTCGTTAGAGTATTGGAAAATGATCAACGGCAGGTCTGTCGCGTCGGCAATCATTTTCATATGGGCTACGCCCATTTCGGGGCGGCGTCGAATGCCGCCCATCCCTAGTGAGTGTGGAGGAAAACAGAGTAGGGCGGCGGCGCCATGGTTTTCTGCCATCTTTGCAATCCGCGCTGCCTCAAGACTGCCGTCCGAATATATGCCGCAAATTAACGGTAGCCTGTCTCCAACCTCATCGGTTGCTTCGTCGATCATCTGCGCCTGTTCATCAAAACTGCAGGCATGCACCTCGGAGGCATGGCCGTTAATGGTAATGGCAGTTATGCCCTCTACCCCGGCGACAAACGCCAAGTGACGACGTGTTTCTGCCCAGTTAAATTTAAAGTCGGTATCAAAAGCTGCAAGCGTCGCCGGAATTACGCCATGCGGGATGTAGTCCTTAACGGGGGCCATTCTGTTGTCTCCTGGGTACGGTCGTATTATGCCGCGGGTCGACTTTTGTTGCAATCATTGGGTTGTATGTATAGTTGGATCAATCCCGATCGGGACCTGTGAGACGAAGCACGCCGGACGACATATTAATAGGATTAATGGCAAGTAATTCTCCGATAAAGGGAGGTAACGGGTTATTTGTTTTTACCCGATATGATATCCGAAGGTTCTACAGGTATTTGTGATAGCTTGACTCCTTGGTCGGAGAGGGCATCTTCGATCGCGGAGACGATTACTGCTGGAACCGGCACCAGCCCGCTTTCGCCTACTCCCTTGACGCCAAGAGGGTTCTGCGACGATGGAACGACGATATGTTCGATGCGTATATTGGGGACTTCCATCGAGCCCGGGATCAGGTATTCGGCGAGGTTGGTTGACAGCGGTTGCGCCTGGTCGTCCCAGATCATCTTTTCAAACAACGCGAATCCCAGCCCGTGAGCAGCCCCCCCAGTGACCTGGCCGTCAATAACCATTGGGTTGACCATTACGCCACAATCATGGGCAACTACATAGTTTATGACTTTTACCTCACCCGTATCGAGATCGATGTCAACTTCCGCAACATGTGCGCCGTTTGAAAATGCCAAGCCATCGATTTGGACGGCCATATGGGCTTCTAGACCCGGGCTTTCGCCGTCCGGCAAGGAAAAACCAGTCGCCGCACCGGCCAGTTTGGTGGCAATTTCCCCCAGACCTATTGACATACCAGGGACCCCTGTAACATGTACACGCCCATTTGCGATCTCAAGGTCGTGTTCGGAGGCTTCCAGCAAATGAGCGGCGACACGAAGCGCTTTTTTGCGAACTTCGTCGGCTGCAGACTGCGCGGATGATCCTGCAGTTACGGTTTGACGGCTTGATGCAGCTCCCATTCCGTAGGGTATAGCGGCAGTGTCGCCGATCACGACATCTATATCGCGTAATTCCACACCAAGGGACTGCGCCACAATCTGAGCCAACATGGTCCGCGTGCCCTGGCCGATGGCCGACACTCCAGAAATAACGCTGATCCGGCCAGAGGGTCCTACCCGAACGGTTACGGCTTCAAATGGGCCGCGCCCAGATCCCTTTAGATAGACCGCTAAGCCGATACCTATTAGATTTCCCTGTGTTTTGGCGGCTGTCTTGCGAGCCGGAAAACCAGTCCAGTCAGCGATTTCCAGCGCCGTTTCCATACATTTTGGAAAGTCGGCTTCATCTATAAGAATTGATGTGTCCGCGCGGCTCGCAATTGGTCGCCTGTAGGGCATGTTGACAGGCTGTATCAGATTACGGCGCCGGATTTCGTCCCGGCCTATATTCAGCTTTACAGCGGCCCGGTCTAGGAGCCTCTCCATAACAAAGCTGCCCTGAGGGTATCCAGCCCCCCGCACCGGGGTCACGCAAGGCTTGTTGGTTAGTACGAGCTTTATATCGAGTTTGTAGTGGGCAACTTCGTATGGGCCGGGTACGATGCTCCCTGCATTCTGTGCCACATTCACTCCGCGGGCAGTATAGGCGCCGTGGTCGTGAATCAGCTCACCGCGGACGCCGAGGATTTTGCCGCGGTCGTCAGTAGCGAGTTCCATATCCCAGATCTGATCACGTTCTTGAGTCGAACTGGTAAAGTGCTCGCGACGATCTTCAATCCATTTAACCGGTTTTTTCAAAAGTAGTGAGCAAGCTGCAATAACGATATCTTCCGGATAAAACACCAGTTTTGGCCCAAACCCACCGCCAATATCTGGAGTTATGACCCGTGTATTCGTTTCACTACGCCCAAGAAGTTCGATAAACATCCGCTGCGCCATATGTGGCATCTGCGTCGCCAACCAAATAACGAGACTATCTTCGATGGGATCATGACGGGCCACCAGACCACGCCCTTCAATCGCCATTCCGAGGCCCTTGTGCAGTGAAAACTTCTCTGCAAACCGATTGGGTGCGCTCCCAAAGATTTTGTCAGCTTCACCGTATCCCATAGTGAATTCCGCAAGAATATTGTGCTTGGCGTCGGCGTGTGCAAGAGGAGACCCAGATGTAGCAGCTATTTCGACGTCTGCGGAAGCGGGGAGAATGTCGTAATCGATTTGCACCAATGCGCTGGCGTCTTCTGCGGTATATCTATTGTCCGCGATCACTACCGCAATCGGTTCCCCCACATGGCATACTTCGTCGCTCGCTAGAATCGGACGATCACGAAGTTGTTTGTACGTGCTGCTCGGCATGCCCACCGAAAGCCGGTCTGATTTGATCAGTTGCGCAAAGTCTCCCATGACGTAAACGCCTTTGACACCTGGCAAAGCTCTCGCCTCGGATGTATCTATACCGTTGATTCTGGCATGAGCGAAGGCGCTACGCACAAATGCAGCCTGCAGCATTCCGGGAAAATGAATGTCGTCTGCAAACATGCCTGCGCCAGTTAATAGCGCTTGGTCCTCGATCCGGCGCACCGGCTGGCCGAACGGGCCCGGTGTGGTTATTGCATCCAGTGAAGGGTGTGATGGCACGGTTGAGTCTCTCCCAGTGTCAATATAACGACGTAACCGGGCTTTGCACCACACCGATTTGAATTGTAGGTCCTTTTTTATGTTAGAACGTTAATCAAGGGATAGGAATTATAATGATGCCAAACAGACCGATTTTCCGGGTTTAAAATATTTGATATCGGACCCGTGTTATTACACTAAATCCTGTTTTTCTCAAAATACCGTGTATTATCACGTGTTTTAGGAAAATTTGATTGTTCAATGGTTGAGCCATTCATGCAGGCGATAGCGTGACACTCAATCGTTCAGTATTACTTACTTTGTTGGTGATCGCTAATATTTTGGTTTGTCCACTCATAAAGTGCTATCGCCGCGGTTGCGGAAACATTGAGGCTTTCAACAGAATGAGATAACGGTACCTGCACCATGATATCGCAGGTCTCTCGGGTTAACCGCCGCAAACCCTTACCCTCCGATCCAAGTGTCAAAACACACTTACTAGACAAATTTGATTTAGAAAGGTTTATCGGCGCGCTCTTATCGAGCCCAACGACCCAGAAACCCGAGCTTTTAAGCACTTCCAGTGCTCGCACAAGATTGGTGGGCCGTACAAGGGGAACGGTCTCCAGCCCGCCGGATGCTGCTTTTAGCATTGCGCCAGAGATTTTCGGTGAATGTCGGTCGGGAACAAGCACCGCAAGTACACCAAATGCCGCTGCTGAGCGAATTATAGCCCCCATATTTTGTGGGTCCGTAACCTGGTCTAGGGCAATAACCAAAGCGTGCTTCTCACCTGTTGCACGCGTGATGATATCCGACAGGGATTCTGTGGGCAACGGTGTTGCGAGCAGCGCAACGCCTTGGTGAACGACGTCAGTCGGGTAAATGGAAGCAATCGCGGCTTTTTTAACAATTTCGATCGAGATTTTAAAGTGGGGCTCTGGTTCCGTGTCGGCAAGCGCATTTGCGCCGTCTTGTGTAGCAACCAGCCGGTAACACTGGCGAGTGGGGTTAGCCAGTGCGGCCGCTACAGCATGTATCCCATATATCCACTGGGCTTGGTCCTGCGTAGTGCGCACGTCCTCCTCACTACGTTGCTGGGGTCTCCTCGCGTGGTTGGTCCGGTCACGAGCCCCGTGTTTGTCTTTCGAAGTACCCTTGCGCCCGCTCATCAGCTTATCTTATAGTGCAGGTTATGGTGGGCAATCCAGCCTTATCGCCGTTGCGCCTCGGGTGAGGACACGGGAATGGTGGGTTGTGCGTTTTTTTTGCCGTTGACAAGAGGTCCCGAATCCCATAACTCCCCACGGTCTCGGCAGGGGTTGGTCTGAGTATAACGGAGGGGTGCCCGAGTGGTTAAAGGGGACGGGCTGTAAACCCGTTGGCGTAGCCTACGTTGGTTCGAATCCAACTCCCTCCACCAGATCGGGTTTTTTTTAGAGACGATCGAGATTAAGGGGGCAAGTGTCGTATCGGCAAAAAAATGAAACGGTGGTGTTTTGTTAGCTGAACTTGGAGATAACGCCATTAGGATCTGAACACAGGAAAATGCCTTTAAGGAAAATGCCTTTATAAGCGGGTGTAGCTCAATGGTAGAGCAGAAGCCTTCCAAGCTTACGACGAGGGTTCGATTCCCTTCACCCGCTCCAAACCGCGGAATGGGAAATAGTAGTTGTACTGAGTTGTAGGTGGTGGGAAACACGGAATAAACGAACAGCCCGTAAAACTGGGCTTGACGCAGGGAATATAGAGCGATGGCGAAGGAAAAGTTTGAACGGACGAAGCCGCATTGCAACGTTGGCACGATTGGTCACGTTGACCACGGCAAGACGTCACTGACAGCGGCGATTACGAAAGTTCTTGCTGAAACGGGTG
>JAYZQT010000015.1:0-10665 GCA_036136335.1 Pseudomonadota bacterium | reverse complement strand
CAAACGGAGTGCCCAATCAGTCTAGTATGAGGTTGTCGAATTTGATCTATTAAGATAGTTAACACTATAACTGTGGCACACTAACGTGAACCATTCGCAAGGTTTGGGTGCCCGTGACTTGAATTTGAATTTAATAAGTTTGAACTCGGAGCGTTAAATTTTATATGGCGGATTTTCCAACCTTGCGGCGTAACATGGTCGATACCCAGTTTCGGACCAACAAGGTAACCAACAACCGTGTTCTCCAGTCTATTGGTGAAATTCCCAGGGAAAAATTCCTTCCGGGGGACCATTCTGACTTTGCTTACATTGACGAACATTTAAAAATAAATAGTAGTCGCACCATGGTGCAGCCCATGATCCTCGGAAGGATGATCCAGGCGACCGAGATTTCGGCTGATGCAGTAGTGCTGGATATAGGATGCGCCACGGGATATTCATCAGCAGTACTTGGCAACATAGCGCGCGCGGTAGTTGCGCTGGAGAGCAATGTGAAACTGGTGGAATTAGCAAGCTCGAATATGACTGAACTCGGGCTGGATAATGTTGTGGTAGAAAAGGGCCCTGTGCAGGCTGGATGGCTGGATCAGGCGCCTTATGATGTAATCATGATTAACGGCGCCTGCGAACAGGTACCGATTGAGGTTTTCGATCAGTTGTTAGACGGTGGGTGCCTTTGTGCGGTTATCCGAAACGGAAAACGAAATGGGGTTGCCAGGCTCTGGAACAAATACGGGGAAGTAATTTCCGGTCGTGATTTATTTGATGCAAATGTGCCGATTTTACCGGAATTTGAGCGTAAACAGGGTTTTCACTTCGCATGATACGGAGCCCAGCTAGGTGGCTGATTTGCGGATTTTTAGCAATGGTATCGCTACCGGCGAGTTCCACTGCGATGACCCTTAGCGAGGCCCTGATCAGAGCTTATGATACTAATCCGGCTCTTGAGGGTGAAAGGGCGCGACTTCGGGCAACCGATGAAGGTGTCCCTCAGGCGTCATCAAAATGGCGGCCAACAGTTTCCGTGTCAGGCAGTTACGGTATGAAGCGCTCCAATTCCACTAGCAACGGGCCCTCAAATAAATCGGCTGACGTCACCCAGCCGGCTACTGGTTCGCTGACTATAACCCAGGATATTTACCGGGGTGGCCGAACCTTTGCAGCGAGAAAAAAGGCAGAGCACGACGTACAGGCCGACAGGGCGAGGCTGTCCGTGACAGAACAAAATGTTTTACTTAACACTGCCACAGGCTATGCAGACGTTGTCCGTGATCAGGCCGTGCTCGACCTGAACCGTAATAATGAGGTTGTTCTGTGGCGCCAGCTTGAGGCGACGCAGGACCGGTTTCGTGTGGGTGACATCACGCTCACTGATGTGTCTCGAGCGGAATCTCGCCTTTCAAGGGCCCAGGCAGAGAGAATTGCCGCAAAGGGTCGGCTCAGTGTTTCCCGCGCTTCGCTGGAAAACATGGTAGGTACGGCTCCAGGAAAATTACAACCGGGAAACCCGTTAGCAGGCCTTCCCGCCACCCTTGAAAATGCCATCCAACAGGCAAAAAAAACAAACTTTACGGTTGTGCGAGCTGATTTTCTGGAAAGGGCGGCGCGAACCAACGTTCGAACTATTTCTGGCGAACTTTTGCCAACAGTGTCGGTAAATGGGTCTTTTAGTGCCAACGATGAAACGACCAAAGACCGTAGCCAAAGCGAATCGGTTTCTGTTACCGCGAAGGTCTCCATACCGCTCTATTCATCGGGTTCGGTCCGGTCCAGAATACGCGCTGCAAAAGAGGTTGTTTCGCAACGCCGTGATGAATTTAGCCAGGCCATCCGGGACGCTGTTGAGGCAACAACAGCCGCATGGCAGACCCTCCAGACGAGCCGCGCCCAGATACACGCCTTTGGACAGGCGATCAAGGCTGCTGAAATTGCTCTCGAGGGCCTACAGGAAGAGGCAAAAGTAGGATCTCGCACCGTTCTAGACGTTCTGGATGCGGAACAGGAGTTGCTTGACGCCCGTGTTGGATTGGTTGGATCCAAACGGGATGAACTTCTAGCAACCTTTCAGTTACGTCATGCTTTGGGCGATCTCACGGTTCAGAAGCTTGGTCTCCCAGTTAAAATTTATAATGTAGAAACCCATTACCGGGACGTGAGAAATAAATGGTGGGGTCTTGATTCTGGTCGAAAAGGAAATTAAGCGGATTTGCGCGTTAACGGATTATGTTTAATCTGGAGTAGTTTTAATTGTTTGTGAATCGGCGTTAGTGCGTGCTGTGCAAAGAAAGTTTCGGTATGTCTTCCCAGGATCCTCCAAAAGAGCCGTCGATGGAAGAAATTCTTGCTTCAATCCGGAGTATGATTTCAGAGGATGGTGGAGGGGGTATATCGCCAAGCAAGAGCGTTAAAGAAAAATCCGCAACTGAAATGGAAATGCGGAATCTGGCTGACACAGCGGAGAAGGCGCTAGCGGCAGACAAGCACGGCACCCCATTTGAACTTACACAAGAGATTCAGGAAGACGGTACCGTCGTTGATCTCAAAACCGGTCAAACCATTCATGGAATTACAGAAACTAGGGAGTCATTGGAGCTTAAACCTGATTCAGAAATTCCGAAAAAGGAAGATAAGTTGCCTAATGATTCTGATGTACCCTTGGAAACAGGGTTGGGGTTGGCGGCGTCTCTTGCTGCCTTGGCCGCAACTATAGAAAATCGCCAAGTTAATTCGGGTCCGGGCAGTGATGTCCGAGCAATCGAAGAGCTTACAAGAGAGGTAATGCGTCCGATAATTCGGGATTGGCTTGATGAGAACTTACCTTCGCTTGTAGAACGTCTTGTGGGGAGAGAAATACAAAAGCTCACGCGTGAGGCGGAAGAAGATTATCAAAGCTAACCCCGATGTTGTGCCAGGCTGGGCCGGGCCATAAGCCGATTACATTGAGGTCAACTGGTGCTAATTGGGAAGGGCAGACTGGTGTTTTGCCCGGCAGTCGGGCTATTGAAGGTTTATTAGATGACATTGGATAAAAATTACCGGCCGGCGGAGGTTGAACGGCGAATATACGACGAGTGGGAGTCGAAAGGTACATTTGGCTGCGGACACACCCGAAAAGGTATGGCTGACGGTGTATCATATACCATCGTTATACCGCCGCCGAACGTAACTGGCAGCCTCCATATGGGGCACGCACTTAACAACACACTTCAGGATATTCTTGCCAGGTTCCATCGCATGCAGGGCAGGGATGTCCTTTGGCAACCTGGCATGGACCATGCTGGTATTGCCACCCAGATGATGGTTGAACGTCAACTGGCGGAAGAGGGCAAAACCCGACACGATCTTGGTCGTGATGCTTTCATTGAGCGCGTTTGGGACTGGAAAGCAGAATCGGGGGGCGAAATCATTGGGCAGCTGCGAAGGCTCGGGGCGTCCTGCGACTGGGTGCGGGAACGTTTTACGATGGACGAGGGTTTATCTCAGGCGGTCCGCAAGGTCTTTGTCACTTTGCGGAAAGAAGGATTGATATATCGGGATAAAAGATTAGTGAATTGGGATTCCAAGTTGCGCACTGCCATTTCCGATCTTGAGGTGGAGCAGCGGGAGGTCAGTGGGAACCTCTGGTATTTCAGTTATCCGGTTGAGGGTGAAAATGACATATTTATTACTGTAGCGACTACCCGCCCGGAAACCATGCTTGGAGATACAGCGGTTGCCGTGCACCCGGACGATCCGCGTTACAGTTCGTTACTGGGTAAAAATGCAATTTTACCAATTGTCGGTCGACATATCCCGATCATCGCTGACGAGTATTCAGATCCTGACAAGGGCACCGGTGCGGTTAAAATAACGCCGGCTCATGATTTTAATGATTTTGAAATCGGACGACGGCACGGGCTCCCCATGATCAGTATTTTTGATATGGATGGGAGGTTAAACGAAGAGGTCCCTTTCGAATTTCAGGGGTTGTCCATCGAAGATGCCCGCCGAAAAGTGCTCGAAGAGATGGACGCCATGAATCTACTCGCCAAGGTTGAAGAAAATCCCATGACCGTTCCATACGGTGATCGTTCCGGTGTCATTGTAGAACCGATGCTAACTGATCAGTGGTTTGTGGATGCGGAGAAACTTGCGGTAAAGGCCATAGAGGTTGTGGAAGACGGTTCCATTAATTTTATCCCAAAGCAGTGGGAAAATACCTACTTTGAGTGGATGCGAAATATACAGCCGTGGTGTATTTCCCGACAGATCTGGTGGGGCCATCAAATCCCTGCCTGGTACGGCCCCGATGGAAACATTTTTGTTGAACTGACTGAAGAAGAAGCACAGGCTAGCGCTGAGGCACACTATGGTGCTCCGGTTCAGCTCACTAGGGATCCGGATGTACTCGATACTTGGTTTTCGTCTGCGCTATGGCCGTTTTCAACGCTAGGGTGGCCGGAAGAAACACCGGAACTGCGGCATCACTATCCGACTTCGGTCCTCGTGACAGGCTTTGATATTATTTTTTTCTGGGTGGCCCGCATGATTATGATGGGGACACATTTTAGAGACGGAGAGATCCCCTTTAGGGATGTTTATATTCATGCCCTTGTTAGGGACGAAAAGGGACAGAAAATGTCGAAAAGCAAGGGTAATGTTCTCGACCCTCTGCTATTAATTGATGAATTTGGCGCGGATGCACTCCGTTTTACACTTACGGCACTGGCTGCACAGGGACGTGATTTAAAACTCTCAGGAGGTAGGGTTGAAGGCTACCGAAACTTTGTCACCAAGATCTGGAATGCCGCACGCTATACCCAAATCAACGGATGCCATCCGGTTGCTAGTTTTGATCCAAGCCTATGTAGATTGACCGTGAACAGATGGATCGTTGGTGAAACAGCCAAAGTTGGTGCAGTGATTGTCGAGGCCCTTCAAGCATACAGGTTTAATGAGGCCGCTAATGCCAGTTATCATTTCGCATGGCATCAATTCTGCGACTGGTATCTCGAATTCACCAAGCCCATCCTCCAGGGAAGAGATGCCCAGCCTGAGGCAAAGGCCGAGGTCCGAGCGACAACGAGCTGGGTTCTGGATCAGTTACTGAAAATTTTACACCCAATCATGCCTTTCGTTACGGAAGAACTGTGGGGAAAATTGTCACCTGCTGAAGATCGTAACGGGTTCCTTATTGATGAAACGTGGCCGGACGCCGATTTGTCCCTTCGGTGTTTGAATTCAGAAACGGAGATGGATTGGGTTATTCGATTGATAAGTGAAATCAGGACGGTAAGGTCCGAGATGAACGTACCGCCCGGCGCACAGCTGCCGATGCGACTGGTGGACGCAGACAGTTCCACCCTCGATCGTGCTCAAACTCATATGGATATGATTTTGAGTCTCGGCCGTCTTTCTGAAATTCAACCTGCAGATACCGTGCCGAAAGGCGCGGTTCAGATTATTATTGATGAGGCTATTGCCGTTCTTCCGGTTGGAGACTTTATTGACGTTGATAAGGAACTGGATCGCCTTAATCGTGAGATAGAGAAAGTTGATCTCGAAATTGCCAAAATCGAAACAAAATTCAAAAACAAAAACTTCATCCTCAAAGCGCCCGCTGAAATCATAGACGAACAGCGCGAAAGGGAGGGCCGGTACCAATCATCAAAAGCGAAGTTATTGGCCGCCCTGGAGCGTCTTTCCAAACTGTAACTTCTCCGTTTCAGTCTGGATTGTAGAAGCGGACTGCAGTTTATCTGTCCTTGAGAACGTGATCATTTAAACATTGCCTAGACGACCAACATTAATTGGCCTGCCGAATTCACCGAAGCTAATTATTAGGGATTAAAGTCAAATTCAGTTTCATGTTTTTGAATACGGATTTCATCAAGAACCCACTGTTGGTGGTAAATAGGTTTTGACCAAATTGCTTTAGGCCGATCAGGTCTTTTTAAAAAGGAAAATAACAATGCCAGTGGTCCGGATCGGTACCTCGGAAAAAGATGGAACATTTTGGACAGAAGGGGAGGCTATTGCTGGTTTGCTTCTGCGTGACCACGGGATATCGACGGAAATCATGGAGGCTGGTAAGGCAAGTATCGAGAATGCGCGGGGGCTGGATGAAGACAGGATCGACTTTGGCTTTATGGCTTCAAACTGGATCGGCCGTGCCTATCACGGTGAGACACCTTTCGCGCGAGAAATTGATATTAGTATGATTGCCCCGGTAAATTGCGGTGCAATGTTTTTTATAACAAAAAAGGACAGCGGTCTACGTACGGTTAGGGACATGGTGGGAAAGCGGGTTTGTATTGGCCCGAAAGGAAGTGGAATGGTTCAACACATTCACACGATATTTGGTGTTCTGGGAATTGGATTCGATGAATTTACCCCTGTCCACATGTCGTTCGAAGACGGGGGACGTGCTTTGGAAACCGGGGATGTAGATGCTCAGTGGCAGTGCCCATACCCAAATGCCGTTATGCGGGCCATCAGCAAGCGTATCGACGTTAGGGTTTTATCTTACGAACCCGATGACCTTGCCGCTGTTCTGGGAAATGTAGAATTTTACCGGCGAGCAAATATGCCTGTTGGTTTGTTTAGAGGCGTCGAGGTTGAAACCGAGCAGGTAGCAGTCGTGAACATAGTCGCATCGCACGCGCGTTTTGATAGAGAAGTGGTTCATAGTTTCGTTTCAACGATACTCTTCAATCTCGAAGAACTGTCCATAATAAATCCCCTATTCGGCGGGCTCGACATTATATTTGAAGGCCTTCGGTCGGAGGGGTCGAAATCTCTGGAGTTTGGCGGAGTGCCTCTCCACCCTGGTGCGCTTCAGGCGTATAGGGATGCCGGTTATTTGTCGTGATGGGACACTAGGATTTCAACAAAAGCGACACTATTGTTCATTCCAATTACAAACTTATACAGGAATGGCATATGCCGGATGGATCGACCCCCGTAACAAGCGTCAACCACAAGTCAAAGGCGAAAACCAGGCGCCGCTTCAATAAAAACAAACTTCCCAGTCGACATACCACAGTTGGTCCCGAGCGAGCGCCACATCGCAGTTATCTGTACGCGATGGGGCTGACGGAAAAAGAGATAAATCAACCGCTTGTAGGTGTTGCCACATGCTGGAATGAGGCAGCGCCTTGCAATATTTCTCTGAACCGACAGGCACAGGCCGCCAAGCGAGGGGTGAAGGCAGCGGGCGGGACCCCCAGAGAATTTACAACCATTACCGTCACCGACGGTATAGCGATGGGTCATGAAGGAATGAAATCGTCCCTCGTATCCAGAGAAATTATTGCCGATTCGGTTGAGTTGACGATGCGTGGCCACTGTTACGATGCACTGGTTGGCCTGGCAGGTTGCGATAAATCCCTTCCCGGCATGATGATGTCGATGGTTCGACTGAACGTTCCGTCAGTCTTTGTCTATGGCGGCACCATTCTTCCGGGTAAATTCCAAGGCCGGGATGTTACGGTCGTAGATGTTTTTGAAGGTGTTGGGCAATACGCTGCCGGCAATATGAGCGCGGGAGAACTTCAGGAACTGGAAAGTGTCGCCTGTCCCTGTGAAGGTTCCTGCGGGGGACAATATACAGCCAATACGATGGCGTGTGTAGCCGAAGCGATCGGTCTTGCTTTACCAACATCCTCGGGGGCACCCGCCGCCTACAAAACACGGGATGCTATGGTGCGGGCATCTGGTCGGGCGGTAATGGACCTGTTGGCAAAAAATATTCGTCCGAGGGATATAGTCACCCGTGAATCTCTGGAAAATGCCGCAGTCGTTGTTGCGGCGACAGGAGGGTCTACCAATGCCGGGTTACATCTTCCGGCGCTCGCCAATGAAGCAGGAATTAAATTTAGTCTTGATGATGTTGTGCGGGTTTTTAAAAAAACACCTTACCTCGCTGATCTTATGCCTGGTGGCAAATACACCGCCACGGACATGTACCGGGCCGGTGGGGTGCCAGTTATTATCAGGGAGTTGCTTGATAATGGTTTCCTTAATGGAGACTGTATTACGGTTACCGGAAAAACCCTGAAACAAAACCACGCCAAGGTAAAATTTTCCACAAAACAGAAGGTTTTTCACAGGGTCAATAACCCGCTGTCAACGACGGGTGGTGTTGTCGGCCTCAAGGGGACCCTCGCGCCGGACGGTGCGATCGTCAAGGTTGCTGGGATGGATACGCTGACGTTTGAGGGCCCGGCTAGGGTCTTTGATTGTGAGGAAGACGCGTTCGATGCAGTGGTCAAAAGAAAGATTAAAGAAGGCGATGTGATTATCATTCGCTACGAGGGCCCGAAGGGCGGTCCTGGAATGCGTGAAATGTTGTCGACGACAGCAGCGTTGTACGGGCTTGGTATGGGGGAAAAGGTTGCTCTAATTACAGATGGCCGCTTCTCTGGCGGTACACGGGGCTTTTGTATCGGACATGTAGGACCAGAGGCCGCGGTTGGCGGTCCTATTGGCCTGCTTCGCGACGGTGACGTTATCTCTATCGATGCCAAAAAAGGTAAGCTTGATGTTGTGTTGTCAAAGGCGGAGCTTACCCGACGGGCAAAAAAATGGAAGCCACGGGAACACGACTATCAGTCCGGCGCACTCTGGCGTTATGCCCAAACGGTTGGTAACGCTCGCGAGGGCGCCGTTGTTCACCCTGGGGCCCGGGCCGAAACTCATGTTTATGCAGATATTTAAGACTAACGCCTGAGAAACTTATACACGGCACGCCGTATAATCCAGAAAAACAACCCGATCGCACCAAAACCGATCACGGGACCAGCGAGAACATTAAGGTTACGAATTTGTCCGTTTGTGTATTGGGTGACTGCCCACAAAATACCAAATCCAGTGCCAATAGCCGCGTAAAATAGTGCTTCCCGTAGGACTGGTTTCATTTCAGTTCGCACCAGACAGGAGTATGGTCGGAGGGCTTTTCTTTGCCTCGTGGTCCCCGGTCAATGTCCGCATTTAAAAGTCGATCAGTAGCGTGGGGTGACAGAAGAAGATGGTCGATACGGACACCAAAATCTTTTTGCCATGCTCCGCGTTGATAATCCCAGAAACTGAATTTATGAGGTTCCTTGTGGAACACCCGATAAGCGTCGGTTAGACCCAGATAAAGTATGCGCCGGAAACGGTTTCGACTTTCCGGTAAACACAGCGCATCGGCTGCCCAGCCTTCCGGGTCGTAAACATCTTCGTCAGCCGGGATAATGTTGTAATCACCGCCAAAGACGATTGCCTCTCCGGTCTGAAGGGTTTTCTCCATGTGGGCGTAGAGTAACTCCATCCAATGAAGCTTGCAATCGTATTTGTCACCGGGTGCAGGATTACCATTGGGGAGATAGATTGACGCAACACGAATACCGGCAGTGACGGCTTCGATATACCGGGCCTGTTCGTCGTCCCCACTATTTGGGAGGTTGCGTGTGACGTTCTCTATAGGTGTTTTGGAGAGAATGCCGACACCGTTAAAATTTTTCTGACCCTGGATTTCTATATTGTAGCCTCTCGATTCAATTTCGAACCGAGGAAATGTTTCCTCTGTGGCCTTGAGCTCCTGCAACAATGCAATATCGGGTTGAAATTCATCTAACCACTCGAGGACCCGTGGGAGGCGTGCACGTACAGAGTTTACGTTCCAGGTGGCAATAAGGGTCAACTGCATACCCTTTCTTTAATTAATTTTTTTCTATTTTCTAATGCCATTGTTTATGATTCGCTATACCCACCATTATTACGCGGCGTAACCAGTTTCGAAAAACGATGCATTATTGAATTCGGAGTGTGTGGCCACCGTCACAGATATAAAGATGTTTAGACGGAGCGGGGAACCTCTGGAAAATAACTGCTACAGAATTGCAAACGAGGTCCCGCACCCACAGGTTGACGCCGCATTGGGATTCTCTATCGAGAAATATGCGCCTATTAGCTCCTCCCTGAAAGCAATTTTTGAGCCCGCGAGATAATCCCATGACAAATTATCAATGATAACTTTAATGCCGTTTTTTTCAATAAGTTGGTCGTCATTGTTAATCTTATTATCGAAAGTGAAACTGTACTGGAAACCAGAGCATCCACCTCCATCGACAGCGACCCTTAGCATTAACCCCGAGTGTTCCGGATCTTGCCCGAGGACCTTGAGGCGCCTGACGGCTGAATCGCTCAGCGTGATGGGCACCTTAGCCTTAGCCTTAGCCATTTCCGTTTGTCCGTCGGGCATAGAACAACTTTCTCATACTAATGCTACAATACTTAAGGTGACACATGGAATCCGTCAACGGGGTAGGTGTCATGTTTATGCATAGCGCTAACGCGCTTGAATACCATCTACTGATTCCATTGCGAGCATTGGTTGGCGGGTTTAGGGTTCTCTGATGATCTCAGAATTCGGATCAGAACCCCTATTCGGTAGGGCTGAGTATGCATGTAATCCGGTTGAAACTCGGGGTAGGGTCTTTGCGGAAACGGAAAGTCCTACAAGAACGGTCTATCAACGTGACAGGGACCGTATCATTCACTCTGGGGCGTTTCGTAGGCTAAAACATAAAACACAGGTTTTCGTCTATCATGAGGGAGACTATTACAGGACGCGTCTCACACACAGTCTTGAAGTTGCCCAGATAGCCAGGTCACTTGCACGATCCCTTCGGATCGACGAGG
>JAYZQT010000014.1:0-29277 GCA_036136335.1 Pseudomonadota bacterium | reverse complement strand
GATGTCGCAATGCTCGACAATCAGAAGGTCGATCGGGGAGGCTGCATCAACCTTATTGCACCAACCGTTCAGGAAAAATACCCCGAGGGTGAAGAAATAACCGTCCCAGAAATGAATATTACCGGATTCCTCGTTGAGGTGGCGAAGATAGAGCCATCGAGGGTAAAGCCTGTTGGTAAAGTGAGCTTCGGTGATCCAGCTGCAGGAGTGGTTTGATGAACGAACAGCTGTTTCTAATTGATGTCAATAAATGTACCGGTTGTGGGTTGTGCATCGTTGCCTGTAAGGATGAGCATGTCGACAGTGAATACCTGCCCTGGACCATGCCGCAACCTGAAAGTGGACATTTCTGGATCAATGTAAAACCTCTCGAACGCGGATCCGCCCCCCGACTGAAGATGAATTTCCTCCCGACCATGTGTCAGCATTGCGAGAGTGCTCCCTGTATTCCCGCCTGCCCTGAAGGTGCCATCAAAACGCGCGAAGACGGTATGGTCTGGATTGATCCGGCGGTTTGTAAGGGTTGTGGTAAATGCGAAGCCGCCTGCCCCTACGATGTCATCTATAAAAATGACGAGCTAAATATTAGCCAGAAATGTACAGGTTGCGCCCATCGCATTGATGAAGACGAGCAGCCACGTTGCGCAGAAATCTGCCCGCATGATGCAATTCTGTACAACGATGGCCCTATTAAACCCGATTTGAACAAAATGGAACCAAACACTGAAATCCTGCATCCGGAGTTTGAGGCCTCTCCACGCGTTCACTGGAAAGGTCTCCCCAAGCCGTGGATCGCCGGTACGGTTACCAACGACGCCGGCGATGAGGTGATTGCGAACGCCACGGTCACTGCAACCGGACTTTCACATCGGCAATTAGTGACAGCCAAAACAGATGCGTTTGGGGATTTCTCGTTAACAGAGCTTCACGACGGGAAGGGGTATAAAATTCAGGTAACCAGAGAAGGTTACGCAGAATTCGATATCAGCGTCACTACTGAAGGCGATAAGGATCTGGGCGCAATTGCATTAAGTAAAAACCCCTGAGATCGGAACCATCAGAAATCCGAACATCAGGAACAAGGCCGTAACACCACATCCTTCAAAAGGTCTTTACGCCTACACCGTCGGAGATTTGCACACAGCTTCATAGGGAGTGCGTCAGTATGACCGAAAAAGAACAGCGCAACCGGAAAATTGTTGAAACCATCTGTCAGGCGTTCAACGATCACGACCCGGAAGGAATCCTCGAGCATTTCTCTGAAAATGCCGTTTGGCTATTATCGCGTGGGACGCCACCGGACGGTTACACACTAAATGGAAAGGCTGAGATCCGGAAAATGCTGGAAAAACGTTTCGCATCCATACCAGACATGGCATGGCAGATACACAGCCATTGGGCGGGAGGTGACCGTGCCTGCTCCGAATGGACCGTTATCGGCACCGAAGCAAATGGCGAAGTCCTAGAATGGTTGGGCTGTGATCTCTGGCACCTTGATTCCGATGGCAAAGTACTGCGTAAAGATACCTATTGGAAGTATGACGGCGAAGAGCATTGAAAGGTAGCGTGACGACCATTTGCGCATAGACCTCCTGTAACCCTACAACCACATTTAACGAACCGAAACGGAACACGCGAACCAATCTGCCGGCACATTCCAACACGTCTTCGACAAGCCTTTTATACCTGTTTATCCAAGATGCCGACTTCTTTAGCTAACAAAATTTAAAATTTTTTCAGAAATCAAGGTGGATACCTCTACATATGCGCTAGTATTGTAGTTGATCCGCTATCTAAAATAACGAACAATAAAATTCGGAAATAAGGAGACGGTCATGGATTGGACTAACCAAGACGGATTTGATTGGTGTGAAATAGTAGACATAGACTCATTCGTCGGGAAATTACTTCAGCCGGATACACGCCCGGGAAAATGGGCTGGCGCCGACATAAGAAAGGCCATGGGCAGTTACACCAAGGAAAACCGCAGACACTCCGATCAGCGTCGTGGAGTAACGCTTGTAAACAAGGATTTGGAAGGCTCAGCGGGAGCGTCCCCTACGATAAGCATTTCGTTTCAACCAATTCTTCCCGGAGAGCGGCTTGATTTTCACCGCCATAACTACATTGCGCTATACTATTGGGTCGAAGGTGAAGGCTACACCGTTATCGACGACGACAATATTGACCGGGAGGAACATCGCCAGTACTGGAAAGCAGGTGATGTCACAACTTCTCCCGCATGGTCTAACCACGCTCATGTTTGTACATCCGAAGAACCGGCACTCCAGCTTGCCATCCACGACTTCCCACTCCTTTGCTACATGCGGGCAATGCTGTCCGAAGACCCGGACGGTCACGAACACCTTCGACATATGGTAAAGGGCGTCGTCCCCAGCTTTAACGCACTGGATACCCAGGAAGATCTCCAACAGCGCAGTCAGAAAATCCTGGTCGTTTCGGAATAGGACTTTATGCAATCAATAACGAATGTCAGGCACAAACCCTATGAATGCGAGGCCAACTGGGAAGCCGCAGACCATGCCGGATCAAGCGAGTGGATTTACACCCTTTCGAGGGAAGACCTGGAAGAGCTCAACGCCGCGCTATCTCACGTCAAACGCACCGGTTTGGAAATACCCTCTATCCAGCGTAAGGATTTTCCACTCAGAAACCTCGCGGAAAGGCTTGTGGATATCCGAAAAGAAATTGAGGAACGCCGCGGCTTCGCGGTCATTCGCGGCCTGCCGGTCGAAAGATTGGGCGAATCTGACGCCACACTGATGTATTGGGGCATCGGCGTTCATTTGGGTGAGGTGCTCGCCCAGAACATGATGGGTGACCTGTTCGGACATGTCAGAGCCGTCGAAGGCGATTGGAATCAGAATTTTAACATACGCGGGTACCAGACGACTGTGCATCTGCCATTCCACTGTGACAAGTCAGACGTGGTCGGACTCCTGTGCCTGCAGACTGCAAAGACTGGCGGAACCAGCAACATCGCGAGTTCAGTCGCGATCCACAACGAAATTCTGCGCACGCACCCGGATCTTCTGAAGGCGCTTTACGGACCATTCTTTATCGACCACCGAGGCGAAGAGTTCGAGGATCAGGATCCGTTCTATATAGCGCCGGTATTCACTATTCACAAAGACCGTTTCTTTTCCCGTTTTGGTCAGAAATACGTCGAGAGCGCTCAACGATTTGAACAGGTCCCGCGCCTGACCGATGTCCAGATTGAAGCGATGAAAATGTTTAGCACTCTCGCAATGAGTGATCGGTTCCGCCTCGACATGACCTTTAAACGTGGGGACATCCAGCTTCTCAACAACCATCTAATTGTCCATAGTCGCACCAGTTACGAAGATTACCCCGAGCCAGAACGTCGCCGGCACCTGCTGCGAATGCTGATGTTCACAACAGGATACGAGGATGTACCACCGGCAACACGGGACCTTAACGCCTTTCTTCGACGCTGGAGCGCCGAACCTCGTCAATCGGTCCTAGAGACACTGTAATTACTGCCATTCGTCTCACCGAACGGGGGTAATTTTCCCCCACAAAACAGGTGCTATCTAGGAAAATGAAAACCAGATTACAATCAAATTGCGCACACGCTTGAACGGATCTATTTTTATTTTGATTCAGAACTGACTATTAATAAGGTTCGTAACTGGATCATGATCAAATGCCTCCAAAGAAAAATCCAATAAGGCTGAATACTCTGCAGCTAAAAACCCTGGCCATCTTTCAACATCTGTCACGTTTTCCGGAAACCTCATCCAGAAAGGAAAATTCAGAGGAAATTCTCATTAGCAATCTGCCACACCCCCACGGCAATCACTTTCACTGTGGCAATGCAATAGTAATGAGCAGAGATGCATCCGGCCTTAGAAATGAAAGTGTCTGGAAGGCTCTTGAACGAAAAGGAATGATCCGTTCAATGTTTCCCCTTGCGGTGGCCCTCTCTCCTCAAGGCCAGGCATATGAAACAAATATCGAAACAAAAATTTTGCACCGCAGTGACCACTAACGGTCGATAGTGGCCGACTTAAGGAGTGAAGGCCGGCATTCCCTTCCGATTGCACACATCTTTCTGCAGAAATACTGCAGGTACCATCCTGTCGGTAAAAGGTTGGAAATCCGCTTCATACCGAGTCAAATTTATTATGTCGGCAACCATGGGTGAACGCGACAACTGGTGGCGATCCTTCAGCACGGTACCCCCTTTTTCCATGGTATAGTGCATCATTGAATGCTTATTCCCTGTCATGTGTTATGTGTGAATTAAATTAGAACGAGCGACCGCCTGCTAAAGGCCCGCCGCTGGAGATCTCTTTATTGATGCAACCGTGGTTACGATTGTCGATCGCCGGGTCAGCGACTTTGCTGGTCGGGATGGGAATTGGCCGGTTCTCATACACGCCATTGATCCCTGCCCTGATCGAAAGTGGAACATTAAGTGCCTCGCAGGCAGGCTATGTCGGAGCCTTTAATTTAGCGGGGTATCTGGTCGGCGCGTTAGCTGCGCTGCGCATCCGGACTTATTGGGGGGAAACCCCAACACTCAGGGCCTGTCTGATCATTTCCCTTGTCTCCCTGATAGCAAGCATAGCCGACCTGGGATTCATATGGCTTCTGTTCTGGCGGTTCCTGCTGGGCGTGACGGTTGCTGTGATGATGATATACAGCCTCGCTATTGTAACGCGGTTTTCGCCACCCGAACGCCTTGGCAGGGCGACCGGCATTGTCTTTACCGGTGTCGGTGTTGGAATACTGCTATCCGGAACGTTGATCCCCACCCTACTTGATCACAGCCTTATGGCTGCATGGATTGGGCTGGCAGCTATCGGGCTCCTTGGCGTTTTTACTGCTCTTTGGGGATGGAGGGCAGCTGACGATAAGGCATCAGCGGCGTCAACTCATGCCACCATTAAAACCGCGAAACGCCTCCCCATTACGCCGGCAGTCCTGCGACTAATCGGGGGACAGACCATGTTCAGTATCGGGCTGGTGCCTCACACTATCTACTGGGTCGATTACCTAGTCCGCGGCCTCGGCAATAATATTGCATTCGGCGGCATGCACTGGGTTCTATTCGGTATCGGCGCGGTTTCGGGCACCTACCTGTGGGGCCGATTGGCTGATTGGATGGGATTTCGCGCTGGCCTGGTGTTGGTGTTTACCGTCCTTGCAATCGGTGTCGCCCTGCCGGTCATCGAAGTCTCACTGTGGTCACTGGTCGTATCGTCTCTGGTGGTCGGCGCACAACCGGGTTTCTCGGCCATCATATCTGGCCGCACGCACCAGATTGTGGGTCGGGAACACATGGCACGCGTGTGGCGATGGATGGCGCTTACCTCGGGCATATTTCAGGCCATAGGTGGTTATGCCTATGTGGTCCTGTTTGACCTCACCGGCAACTACACGACAATTTTTTTGATAGGTGGCGGCGCGATGACACTGGGCGCGTTGATATCTCTGACGCCGACCAATACACCAAGAAAAAGCTAGACCGTCTGGCTTTGGTATTCCTGATAGTGTGGAGGTCGTAAGGTATGACAATAATTAATTCGTACAAATTTAGGGCATCGCTTGAATAAAAACAAAAACTCAGAAATCCCGGCTACCATCGTCGCAAGAGGCGGTGATTGAATGTCCAGGAAACAGCCCAGGTTTCTACTGCTGATCTTTATAGCGTTATCGCAGTTCTCGAGTGCCTTCATGCATTCAATTGTGGGAATCACACTGCCTGACATGGGGCGTGAGCTGGATGCCAGTGGTGTTGAAATGGGGCTCGTGGAATCCATCTTTCTGGGTACTGCAGCAGCTTTACTTCTCCCCATTGGCCGCCTCGCAGATGCTACCGACAAGAACACCCTGTTCAAAGGTGGGCTGTTGGCGCTAGCCATCGCCACCTTTGCGATAGGGTTTCAACCAAGTATGGAAACCATAATCGGAGCCCGCTTTTTTCAGGGAGCCGCCGCCGCAGTTCTGACAGCAACTGGAATCGCTATCGTCGCCCAAATCGCGCCTCCAAATCAATTGGGCCAAATGCTGGGGCTAGCCATCAGCGCCACCTATCTCGGATTGGCGTCAGGACCATTTTTCTCTGGCCTAATCACTACACACCTCGGATGGCGTTGGGTTTTTTTTCTAGCTGCCATACCACCGTTGTTATCATATTTTCTGGCACGCAGAACATTGCGCAGCCATTGGCAACCGCCTACCAATCCGGTCAACCTAACCAATAGTGGGCTCCTCGCAACCTCGATCATCGCCATCATCGCTGGTGCGGCAATGCTGAAACAAACCGTCACAGGCTTGATACTGACGGCTCTTGGAATCTGTCTGGCAACTCTCTTCGTCATCGTTGAGAGGCGGTCTTCAAACCCGTTACTCCAGATCGACGATATCACGGCAAACCCGGTCCTTTCACGTGCGCTCTCTGCACAGTTCCTGATCTATTGCGGCACCATTGGTACAACTTTTTTGCTAAGTATTTACCTTCAACTCATAAAGGGAAATACACCTGAAACTACGGGCCATATCCTTGTTCTTGGCCCTGTAGTGATGGCCATATTTGCCCCGCTGGCTGGACGGGTTGCCGACCGAGTTTCACCACGACGTATCAGTGCGATGGGAGCGACGTCGATATTGTGCAGTGTAGCCCTCGCTTCTTTGATAGATGAAACGACGGGTGTCAGTCTGATTATTGCAATAATGGTGTTTCAGGGGCTTGGTTTTGCTCTGTTTTCTGCGCCGAATATTGCCCTGATAATGAATAGCGTCGACCCGACCGAACACGGGATGGCATCTGCGCTGTCGGCTGTAATGCGCTCATTCGGAATGGTTATCAGCATGTTCATCGTTACCGCGTTTCTGTCAATGCGCCTGGGAGACATAGCGATTGACGAAAGCCCGGCTGATTTTCTTTCGGCGATGCGCTGGTCGTTTTTAATATTTTCCATTCTAGCCGCCCTGGGCATCGCCCAAGCAGTCAGGCCGCAGAGGCAAAAAGCCAACACGGAATAAATAAGCTTAAAATTCAACCGGTTTTCGACAATATGCAGGCTTTTCAGCTTGGCAAGCCCTTGTCAAATTTTTTTGTGAAATCAGGATGTTGGGTAAAAGGCAAAGCCTTCGACGTAAACACCTCAACTTCCGGTCGGATGCTCCCGATTTCATCAATTGTGCCAACCTTGATCGTTTTAACGCCAGGACGACCAGAACTGTGTCCGAAGATCTGGGACCCACAAACACTGCAAAATTCTTTGGTCATGGTATTGCCACTGTCGGCAGTGTGTTCAAAACTTTTTGTGATTCCCTGAATCACCGTCAAGCAGTCCGAATTGACAAAAACGTTTGTCGCAAATGCGGACCCAGTCGCTCGCCGACAGTCGTCACAGTGGCACTGGGCAGTACGCAAAGGCTCACCGTCTATTTGGTACCTCACTGCACCACAGAGGCAGCTCCCCGTATATCCCGTCATGGCATAGTCCTTCCCTATTTCTATATGTCAGGAGGTATGGGTAGTCCAACATTCAACCATATTCAACCGGTGTAAATGCCGTATCGGATTGACATATTATTAAGGACAAAACAAGCGAAAGAATGGCGCGGCCTTAACGTTCAGAAACTTCTATTGGACTTGTTGCGCACAGCAGGCGATTAATGCCCTGCTCCATTTACAATCGCTAACCTGTCACATTGCGCCTGTCAGATGGGTTTTGGCGACAAACATGATAGAGGAACAGATGATCAGACATATTGTGCCATATGAATTTGAGGGTAACTCCTACGAAGGCATGCTGGTCTATGAGGACGACGGCAAAAAGCTTCGCCCTGCCATTTTTATGCAGCCTGACTGGTTGGGTGTCTGTTCGCATACTGCGGGTATGGCCGCCGAAGCAGCAAAAACCGACTATGTTGTGATGATGGCTGATATGTTTGGAAAAGATTACGGCGGGATGAATAAATCGAATGAGGAACTTGGCAAGATCGCCCGCAGCAAACGCACGGATATCGATTTTATTCTCGGATGTGGCGCGGCTGCCGACACCGCCATGTCAGCGGAAGCTGAGTGTCTTGGTTTGATTGATCCTAACCGCAGAGGCGCTATTGGATATTGCATGGGTGGAGGATTCATACTCGAACAAATACGGGCCGGGGCACATTACGCTGGCACCGTGATTTTTCACGTCACGCTACCTATTACTGTGGCACCTGATCGGGCAAACAGAATTTTGGGTAGGGTGCTGGCAATCCATGGTTCCGAAGATATTGTGACGCCAAAACCCCAAATCGATGCGCTTGAATCAGAAATGACATCTAACGGTGTAGATTGGCAGGTAATGATGTTCGGTCACGCACACCATTCATTTTGTGTGCCGAACGTCAACGATGAATTGCAACGCTACGACGAACGCCTGTGTCGCCAATCTTATCGTCTTATGCGCGATTTTTTCTCGGAAACGTTTCAGAAACCTGCGGCCGCCTAGTTTTTTAAGCCTGATTGGCGGAAATCTGGAAGACACAGAAAAGCGCTAGGTCAATTGACAAAAATATTGAGGTTTTCTGTGATAGGTTTACGCCAGCAGGGAATTCATCCAACGGTTCATTCTGACCGATTGAATGAGTTACAATCGTTATGCTTTAAACATAAAGAGGCTTGACAGGTATGTCTTCGGGAAAACGGATAGACGTCCATCACCACCTGTTGCCGAGTTTCCTCCGCGAGGCCCAGATGACTGCTGACATTGACGTTGTAAGCTATGCCGGTTTTCCAGAGTGGACGCCAGAACATTCCTCGTCTCTCATGGATCAACTGGGCATAGAACATGCGTTATTTTCGTATTCCGCACCCGGTATTTATTTTGGGGATGAAAACGCGGTTATCGGTTTGTCTCGTCAGTGCAATGAATATTTGAAAACAGAAATACAGTTAAGTCCCAAAAGGTTTGGAGGATTTGCCACACTCCCCCTTCCCAACATTGATGCTGCCCTAGCTGAGATTGAATATTCTTTGGACACTCTGAACCTTGATGGAATTGGTCTCCTGAGCAACGTCGATGGAAAATACGCTGGCCATGCCGAATTGGATCCAGTTTTTTCTGAGCTTGATAGACGATCTGCGGTGGTGTTTATCCATCCCACCTATCCTCCAAAAGGCACAACCAAGGCTCTACAAATCCCCGACCCGGTTATGGAGTTTATGTTCGAAACAACTCGGCTCGTAGGAAATATGATATTTAGTGGCCTCCTTGAACGATGTCCGAATATTCGGTTTATTTTGCCGCATTCTGGTGGCGCCGTACCATTCCTCGCCCATCGCATGTCGGTTTTTGAAAATTTACCCAAATTCAAGGCCAACATGCCTGCTGGCGCAATGCATTACCTGAAATCTCTATATTTCGATACCACTACATCAGGCAATCCAATACCGCTCGGCGCGTTGCAAGGCCTGGCAGACAGTAAACATATTCTGTTTGGAACTGATTATCCGTATATGAAACCAGACCGGATTCAATTGGAAACCAGTTTTATAGATGGTTTTATCGGGTTTAATGAAGAAACCCGACCGTTGATGGAACGGGCCAACGCTCTGTCATTGTTTCCGAGATTTTCAGACAACTAATATGGCAATTCTGGCCGACGCTCTCCTGTGGGTTACTCCGCAAAATCGAAGCAACGACCGGTCGCAGGATTAATTTCAAGGCGTTTTATGGCAATTTTTTCACCGCAAGTTACACAATAGCCAAATTCATTTTCGTCAATGCGTTTCAATGCGGCGTCAAGCTGTGCTATTTCAGCATGGCGACGTTGATTTGTTGCCTTCGCCATAGCCTGACCCTGCATGGCATCCATACGAGACAGCCTTCCCTGTACCTGTTGGTCCAACTCTACCGGCGCAACCGAAACCGCCGATGCGTCGATCAAGCGGGAAAGTTCGATTTTACGGGCCTCCAGAACGCCTTTGAAGTATTTATAATTGAATTCCACCACCCAACGTTAGGGTGGAATGGTCGCCACTGTCCAGTGGTCTTAAAACATGTTTCTATTCTGCAGCTTCCGCTCCCGCGTCGGACGGACGCACGGTGTTCCATGCATTCGTTGCAATAGAGTGGTTAGCCTTTTCGTCACGTATTATATTCTGAGGGTCTTCGCCCGACGCAATTAGATCGAGAGACCTCTGTAGAGCACGACGAAGCAAAATAATACCACCATCAGTATTACCGAGATTTTCAAGTGCGTGGATGGCAATTGCCCGTTGACTCTCCTGGGCCTCCATGTCGTCTGGAGTTAGCTGTTTTTCCTTGTAAGGCCGATCACGCAAATTTCCAGGCCGGATTTCAGTGACTGTATCAGTGCCGGGTTTCCAATCTTCAAGAGGCTCACCATTTTTGTCCTTGGGCCATGCTACGATCGATATTCCAAAAACATGCTCATTGTCGATTGGAACGCACCAAGTCAGTTCGCTGCAACGTGATTTTTCTTTCGGCTGTGCTCCCTGTTCATGAATGCTTGGCACCAGCATGATATTGGGCAAAACTGCTTCACCGTGCCGAAGAAGCCGGTTTCCGTTGGGTAGATCTCGATACATGTTGTATCTGGCGCCGAGGTTAGTGTCCTCGAAAGAAATTTCAGCAGCACCGCCGGCCGTTACTACGCTACCAAACTGGTCACCCGAATTCATCGCATGCAGCACCAAAAGATGATAGGTGTCGACAAGATTTTCAAAATGCTGGAGCCAGTTGCAGTCGCGGACAAATCCGATTCCGTGGTCTTCCCATAGGCGCATACCACGTAGCACAACATCATCCCTATGCCGCGTGTCGATGATATCGTACATCGGGAATAGTGGTATTTTTGCCGGTGGTCCCATATATGTGAAGACCAGTCCTCCATATTCATGCGTTGGATAGCCTGGCTGCCAAACGTCCATCTTCTCCCTGAAGACCTGGGTTTCACAGGCCATGTCGATGCATTTACCGTCTGTTCTGAATTTCCAGCCGTGATAGCAACAGCGCAACCCGTCTTCCTCTACCCGCCCAAATTCAAGTGAAGTGCCTCGATGGGGACAGTGGAGCTCTAGGCAACCGACCTTGCCCGCTCCGTCCCGAAACAAAACCAGATCCTCGCACATTATACGCACTCGGTAGGGAAGATCGGTGAGTTCATCCGAGGTGCAAACTGGCTGCCAGTAACGGCGCATCATTTCACCCATGGGGGATCCACGTTCCACATGTGTAAGCGAAACATTTTCTTCAGGTATTTTGTGAAGGTAACGCGACTTCATTATCCCAATTCCTATTTAACCCATGTCATAGATTTTCTGAAGGTATCAGTGTACCTCAACACGAAGAATGTACAGCCCCTGAATAATTTTTTCCTGCATACGATATGTAACCCGCCCGTTTGCCAGTGTTTTAAGTCTCAAAACCTATTTATTTTTCTTTGGTATCAATGGGTTAACACTTCAGGCCTTCTGTAGCAGTTGAGACACTGAAAATACTTCTCGCGTCCGCACAACCTTTCCTTTCCAGTGACGGTCAAACTCCTTGATAAAATCCTTCATAAGATCAGATTTCAACAGTGCATGTGCCGCGTTAAGATCGGGAAATTCGTAAAAGGCTAGATGGACGCCTGCATCGACATCACTCCAGCCTCGCATCGCACTCATCGATTCAAATTCCCGAAGCGCATCCGGCAAGTGTTCTGTCTCGTACCATTCGTCGAATTTTTTCCAACTTCCTTCTTCAACTTCAGCACGGACAATTAGATATGCGGTCATATTTTGGTATTCCTGATCAATAGATTTTTATCAATATAAATTGGTTTGACCGATGGATAATACCCTTAAATAGAGGAAACTCTTAAGGCGGTTTTGAGCGCCAAATTCGCTTAAACCCAGGGACAAGTCACCATACAAAAAAGACCGCCCGAAGGCGGTCAGTTATCTGGGATCACATGACTATAGGGAGAGCCAATGACCCATACGTTCGCCCCCAACTATGGCATCATTAGGGCAAAACAATGGAAACATGGTGGCAAGGACCTCAATCTTGCGAAAGATCATAATTGGGTTTGGATCCAAATAACGGGACCACAGAACTATCCACCCCAACAGATGCTGAGCCTAACTGGGAGGGGTTTTTTGCAAATATCCAGATACCGTACTTAAATCCCATAATTGGAACGGAATGTTAACCAGGACCTCAAAGTACAAACATTCGAACACCTGCCCTTACACTAGGCATTTACGCACCGCCTGAATACCGTGCTTTATACCGTCTTCGAGACAGTACATGTGCGCCGCACTGGTCGGCGCGTTACCACATCCTGGCAAACATATTTGTTTTAAAATCGAGGAAATGACCAAGTCCTGTAACAGGAAGACTAGACAAGTGGGAAAAATTTACATGAAGGAAAAGGATTTTTGCGCAACATGGGAACTGGATCGTTTCTGGTTCACCGACGAAAAAGGGGAAGAGACGGACCCGTTGGGCGCAAACCCCAAGGGCAACCTGATCATGGGAAAAGATGGAAATTATGCCTTCACAATCATGCGGGTCGCCCGAACTCATTATGAAAGCGGTGACTTGTTGGGCGGTACACTGGCGGAAAAGGAGGAAGCCGCAGACGGATATGTGTCGTTTGGAGGCAAGTGGCGGTTTGACGGCCAGGCAATCACTTTTGATGTCACCTATAGTTTCTTTCCTAACTGGGTAAACAAACAGCAGAGGCGCCTTGCATCTCTGAATAAAGATACTCTGACCCTTCGCACGACTGGTCCAATTCTAATGGCCGGCAGGATACACCGCGGTGCGGCGCGCTGGCACAGGTTGTAGGTTATTAGTTAATCAATAAGTAAAGTCGCGTGACACCGACCGCACGGATATTTCGACTAAATGCAGTATCAACGGTAACGCGACGTCCGTTATAAAGGAAAGAAAACCACCATCCGTTTGCACGTGATGATTGTTGTGGGTTGTTGCCACCAGGTATCAAATGAAATGTTCAAACAATGCTTTCATTCCAGTTTCAGTTTGAGCCCACCGGATGAGGGACCGTGAACGGCGGATTGATTGCCCCTTCCAGGTTTATTCCTGCCACTCCACGATCGGCGTGAATAGCTCGTCCGGCTCCATCGATTTGTCAATGAACCCCTGGTCAGCCAGAAATCCAATCAACGTCTCTAACACCCGACGATTTGGTTCGACCCCATAAGGGGACGGATCACCGCCAAACAGACCGTCAATTTCGTCAAGGTCTGCAAACAGCCACGGTAACATGTAACGCTGAGCGCCGGAAAACTGCATTTCCTTCAACGCCCATTTTTTCGCGGCGGACGCCGCCTTGTACAAACTTTCAGCCGCCCAGGGATGATCCTGATGGAACGTTTCTGTGACAACCATCGTGTGCATAATTGGGTAGATGCCCGTATTCTCGAAATACCGCCGCTCTTCCGTGCGGTAATCCGGGAATAGCCGAACCACATCTTCGCACTCAAAAAACGCCCGCGGAGCGCGTGCCCCGAAATATGCGGAAACTTCTCCCGAAGACAGCAGATCGCTAATGCACCGGTCGGGGCCGACAAGCTCGATGTTCAGTTCTGTCGATGGTCGCAGATCCATGGTTTGGTCCGGTCGTCTCGGCGTATCCACCCCACCTTCCATCCATACAACATCCGAGAAATCAACTCCGTATTCAGATTTCAAAATGCCGCGAATCCAGACACCTGCCGATTGCCGGTATTCCTGAACCGCAATCCGTTTTCCAGCGAGGTCACTGGGCGTCTGAATACCAGATTTTCTATTGATGAATATGAAACCGTGTCGGAACAGACGGGACGGAAAAACTGGTAGCGCAATATACGGAAAATCACCACGGGATTTCATTGTAATGTAATGCGCGCTAGACATTTCGGCGACATCGAATGAGTTGGTTTTCAGCATGCGGGCAAAAATTTCCGGAGGTGACTGGATTTCAATATATCGCAGATCAATGCCTTCCGGTCTGATGACACCATCTTTCAAAGCCTGCATACGGTCATAAGGCCCGCATGCCATCGAGACCTGGAGGTTAGCCATTTCTTTGATTGCCCCGTTGTTTGGTTAAACCGGAGAGATCAGGGGCTCCAAATGAAATTGCCCCTGCTTCGTATTTATTCAGCCGCATTTTCAAAAGGCGTATCGGTTTCCCTTATAAAAAAAACATGCCGATACTGCAGTGTAGCTGGCGTTCCCATATCGCTCGCAAACGATACCGTCATGGGTAGCTCACCTCACTTTTGAAAAACCCGAAAACACCCTGCCCCACTCTGAAGGTGGCTGGGCATTGCTGCTCATTACGCAGCGGCTTTCTTCGCGATAAACTCCTCCATGGTCATGCCTTTCATCTCGCCTGAAAGATAGACGTTGGGTGACTCGAAGTTTACCAGCATCAGACACCCCTTTGGCGAACGAGCCGTGTGGCGGTTGCCGTCAAGGCGCCATACATACTGACCAGCGCTACATTCACCATCGTCATCCTCCAAACTGCCCTCCAGCATGAAGGTTTGTTCCAGTCCCGTATGCTCGTGATACGGTATTTCCGACCCTGGCGCCATACGCGCGAGAGCCGTGCGCACGCCGGTGTCATCCGTTAGCAGGATTTTTCCCTGGACCCCAGGGAAGGGTAAATCAATCCAGGGAATACCATCGACATCGACATAACGTGAGACCAGCGTATCAAGTTCGCCTAGTCCGGGTTGGCCTGGTGTGTTGAAAGTCATTTCTTTATACCCTTTCTTAGTGACCACCACGCGGCAGTCGATCAAGCAGAGTGCCTGTAGACGTGGCACCTGAGCACAAATTAATAGTAGATCTTCGTCTATGAACAGGAACTGGTCAAATTCCACTCAGTGCGGAATTTTCGTAATCCTTTCGGGTTGTCTTATTTCGGTTCAACTCGCCCTGGTCAGGTTGATTGGTGACGATGTCAGTGTTTTTGAAATAGTTTTTTTCAGGGCACTTTTTGGCCTGGTGGCGATTTCGGGCCTGATAGCAAAGGATGCGCGCACTTACCTGCGACCTAACCGGCCAGGACTAACCCTACTTTGCGGGGCCCTTGCCTTTCTGGCGACTGTGTTCTTTTACCTGGCTGCAACAGAACTTCCTATTGCCGATATCACGGCAATGCATTTTACACGGCCGATCTTTGCAGCTGTTCTCGCGGCGTTGATTCTCCGAGAAGTTATACGCGGCAGCCGGGTCGTCGCAATCTTTGCCGGCTTGGTCGGAGCTGCAATCATTATTCGTCCCGGCCTCATCGAACTAAATAATGGAGTATTTTATGTTATTGGTGTTGTAGTGATTCAGAGCTGGAATCCAATAAACCGCAAACTACTGTCGAGAAGTGAAAATCCTGACACGGTTGCCATCTGGAACGTCCTGACAGTCATTCCACTGGCAGGTGTCACATCTTATTTCTTCTGGACAGTGCCCACGCATGGACAACTGGGCTGGATGGCTTTGATCGGGTTTCTGGAAGTAGCCAATCAACGTGTGTTGAGTCGCGCTTATATGAAAGGAGACGCTCTCCTAGTAGTCGCGCTGCACTACACACGCCTGCCTATAGCTGCACTTCTCGGGTTCCTGATCCTCGGAGAATTTCCTGGAATCTGGGTCTGGATTGGTGGCGGTGTCATCGCGGGGGCCGCCATCTATCTCACCATTCAGGAGACAAATATAGGAGGAAACCGGCCATAGGTACTAAAACAAGTTATTTTCATTTCGTTTTTCCGAATGGAGACTTACTCCGCTGCGTCGGCAAATGGCCGGGTAACCTCGTGATCGTTAGCAAGTGGGAAAGGCACAGCGCAAAAACGTGGATCGTCGGCTTCGCGCTGGATCATGGATTCGAGCAAACGGCGACCCTGTACGGGCGCTTTATCTACCTTGACAGCCATCTGAGGGAGCTTCGGCATGCCTTCCGCCTGTAACCGCTGATCCTGCATTTCCAGAAGTTCGCGATCCTCGCTGAAAGTCTGCGTTGTTGCAGTAAAAACATCATCATGTAGCTGATCATCATCAAGACGGAAATTACGGGCAAGTCCCCAGATATAATGCGCAGAAGGTTCAGTTTCCGGAGTGATGATGTGGATGGGACGCATCATAAGGTGATCATTCACCCGGTCGGTGCCAACGGCATGAAAGCCCACTTCCGTCGTATTGAATCCTGGCGCCATGTAGATCGCGATCTGCCATCGATTGATGCGTCCATCGTGACCCTGGGCAAGCGCGAAAAACGGAGGCGGTTCGATGTCCGGCATCTCCCTATGGGCACGCACCACACGGTCACCTATGACTTCCGTTACCACCGGTGACTCGGCAACAGCATCATTGCCGATAGTGTGTTTATGGATATAGGTCTCGTGTGAAAGGTCGAGTAGATTATCGTTAATCAGCCTGTAGTCGCATTTGAAATGCAGATAGCCAGTCGTCGCGCGCCAACCCGCCGAATCCATCCAATGAAAGTCCGGTATAAGATCCTCATCCGCCAGATCAGCCGGCCCCATCCATATCCAGATCAGTGCGTGGCGCTCTGCAACCGGAAATGTTTTGACACGTTCATTCCTGGGTACCCGCACTTGCCCGGGCACAAGCGCGCAACCACCGTCGGCGTTAAACCGTAACCCGTGATAACCGCACTCGACCAGATCACCTACAGTCCTGCCGGCCGACAGAGGGACAAGACGATGCGGGCAACGGTCCTCCAGCGCAGCAATCTTGCCATCAGCCATGCGCCATAAAATAACCGCCTGATTGAGTAACGTTCGCGCGAATAGCACTTCGGTTATTTCTTGCGCGTGTGCCGCAACGTACCAGCAGTTTTTGACGAACATGAGCGTGCTCCTTGTCGGTAAGCGATTAATTCTTTCACGAAAACGCTGTCAAAGTCCATTGAGATGCTGATCGAGCGATATATAAACGGATCGTCCACGGACAGACATTGTGGTTATGCTCAATTCTATCGGGGCAAAACCTTTAGCGAACCGACAAACGATATGGCATCCTGTGTCTGTCAGATTATGCAGAAAAGCTGACCTCTCGACTGATGCTGGGAAAGGATAATTTCATGAGTGTTGTATTTGAACAGGTGCTTCCGCCAAAGACCGGGATAGCGCTGGAACTTGAGGTGGGGCAAAACCTGAGGGTGATCGATCTTGAAGGACAGCAGGTTGTCGATATGGCGTTGTTCAACAGGGACAATAAACGTGAAAAACTATCGACATCATATTCCCGAACTCGTTATTTGCCGAAGGCAGGCGCGGAATACGTTCCGCGGGACACTCTGACTGTAGGCGACACTCTGATGTCTACCACGTGCCGCCCAATGATGACGATAATTGCCGATACCCCTGAAATTAAAGGTGTGCACGATGTTCACAACCGAATGTGCAATCGGTTCCTGTATGAAAGCCACGGAGTGGAGTCGCAGGACGGGTGCCACGAAATCATAGCAGCCGCCGTTGAACCTTACGGCATTGGATTTGAGGACATCCCGGACACGATGGACCTGTTTATGAATTACCATCATAACTGCGCTGAGCGTCGATGGATCATCGACTACCCAGTATCCAAGCCCGGTGACTTTATTGAATTTGAGGCAGCGATGCCATTGATTGTTGGCCTGTCCAATTGCCCAATGGATGTCCTCGCCCCCTGCAATGCCTACAATTGTACCCAGGTAAAGGTCGAAATACTTAACGGGGAATAGAGCGTTGTATAAGGGGAAAATGGCGAAGCCAGACTACATTTCTCAGGCGCGTTGCTGCCCCGTTAAAAACGGAAACAAACGCCTTCGAAAAACCCTCAACAATGCCGCGGAACCGCGGAGGGATTCTATGTGGAAGCTCGTCCAGTGACTGAATGGGAGATGTTCGACGAGTTTATTGTTTTTCTGGTTCTAATGGTAACTTGCTGGATTGTGATGACACTTTACGACAGGGTGGCAGGTGCATATCCAAAAAATGATGTGTTCCGCAGTCTTAGGGGTCCCAGTGACCGGAAGGGGTTTCTCTACCGCAGTTGCGTGTGGGGTATGATTATTGGTTTTTGTGGCTGCACCGGTATTCTTTTTCTCTGGGCGTGGTGAAAAAAAGACAGCGCACTGCAAATCTGCATGAACGAAAACAGGACACGTCCAACTCTTCAGGTCATTCGGAAAGGATGTCCTTCGACCACGGCTTGAACCTTTTTACCTGAGACATGTCACCCCAAGTCGAGTCGGAAACACCGCTGGTTTCAGGGCTTTGGATTTTGTCAGAGAATTAGATAAACAACATTACCAGGCCAATAAAAACCAAAACCGCATATGTTACCTTCCGGAACCACTCCGCTGGTGTGTTTCGAAAAAGATACTGACCAACATAAATTCCAGCCGTGAAAACTGGTGCGAGAAGGATTGCACGCAATATTATGGGCTGGTTATAGATGCCTTGCAGGCTCAATCCGACAATGCCAACGATCAAGCTGCAGCAGAGCGCAGTAAGCACATTCGCCCTGATGATTTCCGGGGCGTGCGACGAATTGTGAAAATATATGGCAGAGAGAGGAAAGGCTGGGACTCCAAAGGATCCGGTAATACCGCCAGCCACCGTACCTGTCGCTACACCGACCAGGACTCGCCTCTTGCCTGTATATCTATACCCGAACATCATAAAAACAGTTATGAACAGGATAAATGCACCCATACCACGCCGGATAAACGATGGATCTGCCGATACCAGAAACAGGATTCCAAGGGTTAATGTTACGGTGCTGGGACCGGCTATGGGGCCGACTTCTCTCCAGTCAGCTTTCTTCACCGCACCAGACATTAGATGTAACTGCCCAACCAGCATTAGAATAACCACTATGCTGAACCCGATCACCGGGCCGAACAGAAGAGCAAACAGGGGAACAGCAAATAACGCCCCGCCGAAGCCAGCGTATCCCTGGATAATGCCACTCGGCAACGCAATACAGGCCGCAAATAACAGGTTCAGGGTCCATACGTTATTAAAAATCTGAAAAACCGTATCCATCCCGAATGTATAATCGAAATTGCACGTGATGCCCCTCGTAAACCGCGCACGAATATTTTGCATCTGTTGGCAAAATCAAAATATCGTCCGGACGACGCTGTTGGTGACCATAATATTTGAACCAGGCAAGATCCCAAAATCGTCGCCAGAACGTGAAGCGGTCGTCAAGGGTGTCGCCATTGCACGGTTTGAAGGGGCCTGAAAAGTGACGGTGAATTCTCTTCTTATTCAAACGCCTGCACGGCGTCAGACACGAGCGCCGGAACATTACAACGCCCTGGTCAGTTGTTTCGACAGCTGCGAGCCCACCAGCTACTACTGAATTTAATCATTGAAGTTATCGCGTAAAGTCGATCCGCTATACTCAGTCTTGGAAAGCCCACGCCTCTGGAGTTCAGGGACGACGTGGTCAACAAATTCCGTGATGTTGTCCATGGCATGGAAACCCCGACCGAGAATAAAGCCCCCGTTCGCCCCGGTTTCGTAATGAATTTTCTCAAGCTTATCAACGATTTCCGTAGGGGTCCCCTCCGCGACCAGTATTCTCTGTGACATGAAGTCCCGCCCAAATTCCCGTACCGTCAAATTGGGATCTGTTGTTTTAAGCAACTCGTCAAATGTCCCCAGATTTCCTTTTTGTTCCCGCACCTTATCGGCGAAGTCCGACAGGGTCATATCCGTTTCCGCTTGGGAAAAATCCACACCAAACCACTGCGACATTTCTATCAAACCGCCTTCGGGCGGAATGGAATCCAGAAACTGTTTTTCCTTTGCGCGTGCTTCCGATTGAGACGCGGCAACCTGAATTCGTACCGACCATAAAATCCCAAGATCGCGCGGCGAACGGCCAAAGGATCGCAGTTTTGTGTCTATGTCTGATCTGTGTTTTTTCATACTGTCGAGTGTTCTGCGGGTGCTAAACTGGAGATCCGCATACTTTGCGGCCAGATCCATACCCGGTCCTGACTGGCCCGCCTGGATAATCAAGGGTCGCTGTTGAGGCGAGGGCAACGCGGGCAATGGTCCACGCACGTTGAAGTAATCTCCCTTGAAATCGATGCGATGAACCTTTGAAGGATCAAGGAAACGTCCGCTATCACGGTCCAGCAAAGGCGCATCTCTTTCAATACTATCCCAAAGCTCACACGTAACATGCAGGAACTCCTGTGCGCGGCGATACCTTTCGTCATGGTCCATCATGACCTCAAATCCCCAGTTCATCGCCTCCCATTTGTATGCTGAGGTCACAGCGTTCCAGCCAATACGTCCACGCGTAACGTGGTCAAGTGAATTGAAAATTCGAGCCACGTGAAAAGGGTGATGGTAGGTGGTGGACATGGTTAAAGCATAACCCACACCCTTTGTAAGCCGTGCCAAAATCGGGATCATTGGCGTCATGTCATGTCGGGGCCACTTTACACCATGACTGACTACAGCATCATGACTGCCGCCGTAATCTTCCGATGTGCCGCCAGTGTCTCCGAAGAACAGCATATCCATCCGGCCACGTTCGGCTATCCTGGCAATATCCTCGTAAAATTCTGAGGTACTGTAATAAGGGTATCCCACCCAGGAACCCGGCATACGCCACAAAAAGTCAGTATGTAAAAAAGAAAGGTCGGCGGCGAGATGGATTGTCTCCTTTTCTGACATTTCAGTCTCCCTGCGCGTGATCTATTCCGACACCTGTACTTGCGGTACCGCGCCGATCTGCAACCGTGCGGGCGTATTCGGCTGAACACCAAACGAACCAAACGCTGGTTCAACAGCGTTCCCCATAAACCCAACAGGTTTCAATACCTTTGTTTGCCGTCGGATACTCGGGATTACCGCATGGAGGTTCCGGTGTAATGGGCACGACCGGTCGGTGCAATTCTGATAACCGGCATGACATAACGTATTTTCATATACCTTAATCATTTCCCGAATAATTTGTCAGATCAATGTATTCCAACACCGTTCCATCTGGATCCCGAAAATAGGCGCGTGGTCCATTGACCACGCCGCCCTGGCGATCTTCTTCAAACGTAATCTCGACATCTTTCTCCCGCAGATGGTCGAGCGCAGCCTGGTAGGCCTCTGTATCAACCATAAAGGAATGGTGTACGCCGTTATGGTCATCGAGCGTGGCGTTGATGGGCGGTTCGTGCTTGACCAGAATCACGCAGACACCGGCGGCATCCAGGAACGCCATATCTCCTGTCGGGATGGTAGACAGATGGCGGCAGCCAACAATTTCTGTGTAGAACTCTGTCCTTTTTTCTACGTCGCTCACGGGACTACTGAAATGAGCGACCCCCTTTATTTCGACCAATTTATCCTCCCTATGTGATTTAGTTCAAACGCCCGGAAAGTCCTTGGGCGCAATGGTGAACTTCATAATCATGTTCCAGACATTTTCAGGCCCTGAAAATTAACACGAAAACACCAATTTTTCATCCAATCGAACACTCCTGTCGGGAACGACTGTAGAGAAGAATTAAAATGAAGGAGTGGGCAAGAGAAAATCAGGATATACAGCACCATCACATTCCCGATGTACAGGCAACTCAAAACAGAGTTAAAGACTAGGGTTTTTGTCGGTGGTATTATAAATGTGTTGCTTGTGGGTTGCGGCGTAAATTTGAGAACAGGACTGTTGTATATATTGTTCTTTCGGCGATAAACTTTGGCAGTTTTTTCAATATAACGAAAGTTGCTGTTGGCCATAGACCTCGCTTGTTGGAGAGCCCATTTTGGCAGAACATTCAAACGTCGTGCGCCGTATCGTCGACGAGAACAAACAGAACACATTCATAAATGCATTCGGACATTTGCCTGATTGTAACAGGCTTCTGTCGCACATATTGATCCAGAGAGGCGAAAACACCTTCGGTTCATGCGGGGTACGCAAAGACATGGACGCTATGGACGGCACCATGCCGGAGAGGGCTTCCTTATTGAATGCGAGCCGACACCTGCTGGTGGAAATTTTGCCGGAAGCCGAGGTAACAGACCCAGTCTCTGGCGCAGTGGTTTTCGAAAAGAAACCTGTCGGCCCGGCCCACACTGGCGGATTTTGTGGACGGGCATACTGCAACAGTCAGAAGGTTTCTCCAAAGACACATGATCCACACCCATATCCGTCCGGATCACGGCAATCAACCGGGCAAGTTCCACAGCCCGTAATACATAATATCTGAGGCATAGAGAGAACAACTTATTTTTAGATTTCTGACAATTCTCATAATGGTTTTGTTTAGCCACGGCCACGCGGTTGCAAAAAACGACAGGCAAATCGGTGTGGTGTCCACACTCAAAAACTTTGCCAGCGCAGGAGTCAATGAAAGGGAAACAGTTTTGACCGGCGGAGACAGGATATTTGTCGGGCAAAAAATCAAGACATTGATGAATAGCAAGGTCCAGATCCTGTTTCTTGATCAAACCATCATCGACGTCGGACCAGATACAGAGATGCTGATTAAGTCCTACATTGATCAAACGAAAGAACCCAAGGTTTCCATAAATGTTGAACGCGGTATTGTGCGATTTCAATCCGGTGCCCTTCCATCAAAATCATACGAAATCAAATCACCAACGGCCCTGGTCACGCTGGAAGGAACCAAAGTGGATCTCCTGGTCTCAAGATCCGGTGAGACGGAAATCGTCCTGCGTGATGGGCGTGCAAGCATCGCACAACGGAAATCGATAACGGAAGGCAACCAGGGTTTTTCCACCCCCCGCAAAATAGTAATTCTCAAAGACCCGAATACATATTCACGGGTTGTCTCTCTGCGCCAGGAAACAACGGAACCCAAAGCGCTAACGACGGAGAAGAGCAGGTTTTACGAAGAAGAAATACCTATCAAACCAAGCGACGAAATCGAAATCGCCACCATAAACCCCCGACGTATCCGTGCCGAAGTGCAGCTGAGTGATGTAAAGGGGACACGCGCCCTGAACGGCGCAAAAATTAAATCAGAAAGCATCGTCAGGAATATAAACAGGGTAATAAATCTCACAAAAATAATCAATCAACAGCTACGCATATGTAGCGGGTCGGCCTGCCGCGTTCTTCTGAATAAAAAGAAAATGCTGCGGAACGTGAAAAGAAATTTAAGACGTGAAGCCCGTGTGATTCTGCGAATGAATGATACAAGCAAAATCAACGCCAGAATTCTGGCGGCCATAGCCGCTGCGCAACGGGCACTGGCCGAAGCAGACGCCGCACAGGCAACGGCGGATGCCAGACAGACGGCAGCCCTTAAAGCAAAACAGGCCGCGGCCACTGCCAACCAGACGGTATCGGATGCGTTGCAAAAAGCCGAAGACGTCCAAAAGGCAGAAATGAATGCAAAAACGGCTTGGGACAATGCTGAACAGGCGAAAATAGATGCGAACAATGCACAGGCCGCCGCCGAAAAGGCGGCGGCAGAGGCCGCACAGGCCGAGGCGGATGCAGTAAACGCCCAAGCTGGCGCTGATACAGCCACCACGGATGCCGCGAAGCTTTTAGCGCAGAAATCTGCGGATGCCAGAGCTGCGGCGGATGCAGCTGCCAAGGCTGCCATAGCCGCAAGAGAAGCATTGGAAAAAGCGACAGCAGCCCAAACCGCTGCTGACAACGCATCTACCACATATGAAAATGCAAAAACATCCGCGGCGAAGGCCAAAAGAAAGGTAACAAAACGAAAAGATAGAAAGGCAGAGTTAGTAGCTAAACAAAATTCCAGTGGGCTTAAAAAGAAAGAGAAAAAAGAATTAAGAAGCCTAAAAAATACCAAACAACAGAATGCTATTACAAACCTGACCACCCAAATTAATAAAATAGAAGCAATTCCCGAAGCAGACCGAACAAAAAAACAAAAAAATAATCTAATAAAGTGGAAAAAAAATAGACAAAAGAAAATAGACAACCCTCATAAATCGAGTATTGCCTTCGCAAAGAAAAATGAGGCCCAAAAGATTGATGATCGTATCGCTGCTAAAACCGATCTGGATTCGGCCACAACCGAACTGACCGTTGCTGAAAGCGCACGCGACAGTGCCAACGCTGCTGAAAACACCACACAAGCCGCTGCCGATGCTGCAACCAAGGCCGAAACATCCGCAAAAGACGCATCGGATGAGGCCGCAAACCTGCTGGCTCAAAAAACCATTGACGCCCAGTCGGCCGCCGAAAAGGCTGCAGACGCCAAGGATGCCGCAGATGAAGCCACGAAGAGCGCAGAATCTGTAGCCGAAGAAGCGGCCAATGCCGCAAAGGTCCTGGCCGAGCAAACCGCTGAGGCCAAAGCCGCCGCTGAAAAGGCCGCTGAGGCCAAGGCAGCCGCCGACGAAGCAGCAGAAGCCGCGAATGCTGCAGCGGACGCAGCGGCCGATGCCGCAAAGGTTTTGGCCGAGAAAACCGCTGCCGCCAATGCCGCTGCCGAAACCGCCGCTAACACCAAATCTGGCAAACGGAAAAACACAGGCAAAAAGACCAGAATGTCTGTCGCTTCTAAAAGAACGACAAAGGCCACGGCAATGGCCGGGCAGTCTGCTTTCGGAGCAAACCCGCTCCTGACAAGGCAAAGCAGGATACAAAATGTAACCATTACTACTGGCAAAGGACCCGTAGCAGCCGTCAGCAAAAAGGCAGGCAAGAAGGCAAAGGCTGCGGCAGGAAAGGCAGCCAAAGCGGCCCAAGGAGCAAGCAAGAAGGCAAAGGCTGCGGCAGGAAAGGCAGCCAAACAGGCCAAAGCGGCAAGCAAGAAGGCAAAGGCTGCAGCCGCAAAGGCGGCCAAAGCGGCCAAAGCGGCAAGCAAGAAGGCAAAGGCTGCAGCTGCAAAGGCAGCCAAACAGGCCAGGGCAAAGGCAAAAAAAGCAGCTAAACAGGCGAAAGCAGCCAGAAAGGCCGCAAAGAAAGCTCGCGAGGCCGCCCGCAGAAAAGCCGCAAGAGAAGCCGCGGCCAGCTAAAAGCCCATGTCAACCTATGCCGAATGTATGCGTGGCGGTAAGCCCACGCTTTGTATCCTTTTCCTGATAATTTGCAGCGGTGTGTTTCTACCTGCAGATGTGGATTCAAAAGAAAATACCAACACCCGCCTGAACAGACTTTGGACCAAGGTCCTGCAGGAACCAGGTGATGTAGAAACGAATATTAATTATGGCCTCGAAGCAGAAAAACTGGGGTTTTATGGTCGCGCCATCGCCGCGTTCAGGCGCGCTCTCAACACAGACCCTGAAAATGTTTTTGCCATCCGCAGGATCAATAGAATTGAAGATCTAAACAAACCAGGTGAAATATCGGGAACGATAATTATATCTTCATCATATCACTCCAATGCTTCCCAGGCACGATCGAACCCACAAGGCGACACGACACTGTCAAATACCCTGGTGTTTTCAGATAATCGCAAGCTGTTCGGTACAAGATGGAAATCTACGTTAATTAATTATGCAGACGCACATTCCGATCAAAGGGGTTCTGACATCAATTTCACAAGTGTTAATACGGGTCCTATCATCAACAGGGCTGATGGTAGTCAAATAAATATTGGACTGAATATCGAAAACACGTTTATAGATAAAAAAATTGACAGTTATTCATTCGGTGTTACTGGCAGTGCAAACTATGAAAGGAAATCAATTGAAAATTATGATTATGGAATAAAATACATAAAATCTAATTCAGAAGGAAATATTGATTATTTAAACGGATTTATTTCTTCTTCTATTAAAATTGAAGAAAATTTTATTGAAAAAAATGATTCTATAAATATACAACCATCTGGAACATTTAACATTAACAGGAGAGGTTTCAATTCTTCCGGAACAAGGGATCGATTGATAAATGTTGGAATTAATCTGAATTACCATTTACCTATATCTTCTTCTAAATCTTTAGATTTCTTTTACTCTCCAACATTCATACACTACTTGAAACATCGAAAAACTGACTCCAAAGACAGGATGGACTTAACGAACGAAATAGGTTTGTCATACAATATACGTATTTTGGGGGGCTTCACTTTAACCATCTCGTGTGGACGCGAACAAAATTTTTCAAACTTCAGTGAATTCCAATATATAGATTATCATATTAACACAGGCGTCATAACGTCATTCTAGTAGCGCCCACTCATTTCTCCAGTCAACACCGCATCGGGGATTGGCCCAAATGCCTGCAGAGATGTGTTCGGCCACAATATTTGTTGGTTGTTGCGAAAGCGATGGAATGATATGAACCGCCTTGTTCCGCCTGTCTGTGTAAACCATTCAAATATCACTATTCTGCGTGTTTGATCGCACGGCAGAATGTCATGGCAAGGTTTCCACAGAAACATTGAAGCAAAGAAAGCCAATGCCGAAGGTCTTGAGCGAAGCGCAGATTGAATTTTTCCGTGAGAATGGTCATCTCCACCCATTTGACGGGATCGACGCAAAGGAGGCGGCGGCGCTGTGCAGAGACCTCGAGGCCTACGAGAAGACACAAGGTAACAACGCAACGGCGATCATCACCAAGAGCCATCTTCTGTTCTCACGCGCGTTTACGTTCACTCGCCGTGCCGCGATTCTGGACGCGGTAGAGGACCTGATCGGCCCGGACATTCTTTTTTTCTCCTCCCGGTTCTGGATAAAACCGGGTCGCGATGGCTCCTTCGTTTCCTGGCACCAAGATTCCGCCTATTTCGGTCTGGAGCCCAACGACCTGGTGACGGTCTGGCTCGCGCTTACCGATTCCACGACAGAAAACGGGTGTTTGCGTGTGATCCCACGCACCCATCTTGGCAAGTCCTATACCCATGACGAGACACCTGACGAGAGGAACCTCTTGGCCCGCAGCCAGTCGATCGAGGAGATCGACGATGGGGGCGCAGTCGATCTCGAGCTGAAGGCGGGCCAGTTCTCCATTCACCATGAGCGGCTGGTGCACGGCTCACTGCCGAACGAGACCGAAAGACCGCGGATCGGGCTCGGACTGTTCTGCATGCCCACCCGCGTGCGTTCAACGCTGGATCGACGCTTCGCCGATCTAGCGCGCGGTACCGATACCTACCTCCACTGGGACCACGATCCAACACCCGAGACTGCAAGCGCCGCAGAGGTCGCGGCTCATGTCGAAGCTGCTGGCCGCCGTTACGTCGACCCCAACTTCGCTCAGGAAACCCGCCAATCACGTCGCGCAGATCCAGAATAGACTGGCGTATAAGATTGGGTCAGGAAGGCGCGTGACCAGCGCCAGTCAGGTTCGCGAGGTTTTGATTTTTTTCATCCTCAATTTTTGACGATTTCTAATTTTTATGACGATGCCAGCAATATTACTTTTCCGTCTCTGGTCCCTTCTTTCATTATCTTTCTCATGAAACATTGTGAGGTATTTAAATCTTCGTCGAGTGCACTCTCGTTTTTTCCTTGTGCCCGTCCCTATGCATAAAAGGGTACATTCTACAGGGTCAGTTCCACAGCAGCTTTGTGGCCATTTCGGCACCCCCTTACCAATGATTTGAGCTTGGCCCATTGGATCGACGGATGAACGCGCCGTGTCAGCGGGCTTTGGGCGAAGCCCCAATTGGTGCTTGCGATCACGTTCTCGCGACCCACCAGCTTAGCCAGACGAACTAATCTCTGGGCGACCAGTTTGGGATATTCTACGATGCTGGTGGCGTGGCTGATAACCCCGTACCTAATTCGTTCCTTGAAACAGACAAAGCGGTATGCCAGGTTCAACGAATAGCACGTGGGTAGTTAGTGGAAGATTTCTGAACAAAGGGAGATTCGAATGCTTGGAAACCTGTCTAAAACCATTTCAGTCAGCGTGCTATCTGGTTTGGCCATAGTACTGATCACGTCAGTGACCACACCCAACGTGGGCCACGGGGCAAAAATTATTGCGAAACTGGGACACCCACTCCCGCCACCTACACCTCTTCACAAATGGGCTTTAATGTTTAAGTCCGAAGTAGAAAAGCGGTCCGGCGGTCGGATGGAAATTAAAGTGTTCCCAATGAGCCAGTTGGGTACGATCCCTCGTATGATAGAGGGAACGCAATTGGGGACTGTAGAAATAGTTACAATCCCGCCGGGTTTCTTCACTGGCCTGGACAAAAGGTACGGTGTCCTTGCTGCGCCTGGTATATTCAAGGATCTGCCTCACGCTCACCGTACGATCCATGATCCCGAATTCAAGAAGGCCTTCTGGCCCATTGGTGAATCCAAGGGTCTTAAAATGATCGGAATGTCAGCTGATGCTGAAACATCATACGCTTCCGTCGATCCGATCAGAAAGCTTTCTGACTTCAAAGGCAAAAAGCTACGTGTGTTTGGGAGTAAATTTGAAATTGAAACATTACGTCGTGTCGGCGCAACAGGCGTCCCCATGCCCCTTTCAGAGGTTATCCCTGCAATTCAGCAAAAAACGATTGATGGCAACAAGGCGGCTATAGTCGTTTTTGTCCCCTTCAAGTACCAAACGGTAGCAAAGCACGTCCTGAGGACAAATTCGTCCGTAATTTGTATTAATCGGGTCACAAACAAGCGATGGTTTGAAAAATTACCAGCTGACCTTCGTAAAATTGTAGCCGACGTGGCCAGCGAAACCGATAGAAAAATAATAAATATCAGTGTGGCAGTGCACAAGAAGCTATACAAGGTTTGGACGAAAACCGGCGGTACATTTTCTGAACTTTCCGCGGATGAACAGGTTGAACTCGATCGTCGGCTGTCCACCGTGGGGGAACACATTCTCAAAAAACAACCCGGTGTGTTAAAAATGTACAAAATGATGAAGTCGGTCGCTGCGCGAACCAAATAACGATCATTGGAACAGAGCGCGTTTCCATCGCGCGTCCCGGTTTCGAATTCGACATATGCAATGGATAATATGGTTACACATTAAGCGAGACCGAACTCACTGCTTATATTGTTGTAAATGTTTAGACCAATTTTGCAGAATTGGTCGTCGGCGTCGCCGTTATCTGGACTCCTAAATTCTTTCTAGGCGAATTGGCCAACAGCGATAAGGAGCTAAAACTCGACGCGGATTTCTTGTTGAGTATGAAATTTAGAACTTTCGGTCCCCTGTCGCTGTCCGTTTGCAAACTCGTCGGCCCACAGACAGGCGCGGACCATGGTTTTTATTCCCCGACTTTAAGGCGCCGGTGTACCGATCAATCATGTAGTAGTAGCCGGGGGGGAAATCAATGCGACTGTCGTCATCTCTTTTCACTACCAAAGAATACCGA